>NZ_KE386495.1:0-166632 GCF_000427425.1 Caldanaerobius polysaccharolyticus DSM 13641
CCTGAGCCAGGATCAAACTCTCTTGTAAACTCTTTTCTATCACTTAACACATTTGTATCCCGCTCACTGTTTAATTGGCAAGGTCCGTTAGCCTCTCGGCTGACAGCTTCTTATTCTATCACCTGCGCCGCTTCCTGTCAAGAGCTTTTTTTGCTCCCTCGCGACGCTTCTATAGCTTACCACCCTTTTGACCTTTTGTCAAGGGGCTTCTTCTTTCGCCCCGTGTGGCTTTATTAATATACCACAGCTTTATACGTTATGTCAAGGGGTTTTTGCATAGGTGTAATTAACTCTTCTCTTTTACTTCATTATTATGATCGCTGTTATGATTACCATAGCCTCCACAGCAACCACCCAAACCCGCTTTATACATTAAGAAGTGAACTAAAAACATAACGCCTGCAAATACTATTATATACAATACTTCGCTGTTCATTTTGATCACTCCCTCCCTCATACCTCTACCCTCTATGGGTATTATAAGCGATGTTTTTGAAATAGTCAATTAATTTTATCTGCCGATGATAAATTTACTACTCAAACTTATCAGGGCGTATACAGCCCCTCCGGCGAGTATAGCAATGTCAAATCCAAATTCCATTGACAATATAACTGATAATACGGAGCCAACTATCGACATTACCCCGTTAATACCCCACATTACAGCTATTATATCGTCCTTGCCGCTGGCACTTAATAACAGGATGCCCTAAATAAAGTATGAATTTTTGTATCAGTGGTGTTTCAATTAGCATATAACCAATTCCCAGGCCGCTGAAGTATAAAGCAGGTTTTAAAATACTGTTGCGTGATACGATTGGTTTGAATAATACAACACTGCCCAATAATACAGTAAATAGTATCACCATTAATACCAGTGTAGTCCCTTTATTAAAGTTATAAAAATACGGCTTATCATCAGTTGCAGGTGCTGCGTTGAAAGGAAAACCCGTTTCAAATCCTGTCAGGGATAAATGCCCCTTGCTTATATGATAAAGCGGACCTTTTTCAACAACGTACGGTATATACAGTATAGAATTTTGGCCTTTTGCAGCAGCGTTTTTCAGCTTATTGCTTTCCGATACAGTAAAAGGCTTATTTTTTACAATAAGCATCGGATAGTGAATATGCTCGTCACCGGGTTCATCTTGCGCCATTTTTTGCCTAAATATAGCCATGTACTCTGGAGTGTCTTCAATCGGTATACCTTTATTGTTTAACGCGCGAATAACGGTTGCTGCTAATTTACTTAAGTCCTCCTCGTCATGAGCCAAAAACGCGATTTTTCCGTTTTCGGTGAGATGATCCATGTAATCCTGTATTGCCTCTATGGTATACAAATAGTTTTCTGAAAGGACATATCCTATATTTTGCGATGCATTGGTCATAACCAATGATAAATATATGACGTCGTACTTTTCTTTTGATTTTCTTATAAAGTTTCTACCGTCTTCTCCGTAAATACGCACCCCCGGCCTGTTGTAAATATCTCCGTTAAATTCCTTAAAATATTCTACCGCATCTATGCTTGATGTGTTAATTTCTACGCCGGTTATATTCTTGCTATTCCCAGCCAGTGCATACAGTATGTCCCTTCCTCCGCCAGGTCCGATTATCAACGCCTTATCGTTATGCCCAAAAGAAAAAGGCAGATATTCAATGTCCTTCTTGTATTTATTTAAGCTGCTTATTTTACCGTCAAATTTATACATAGGCGCATTGGCAGTGCCGTCAATCGTCAATATCATCTCATCGGGATCTCCTTCTATCTTTATAACATCTGTTCTGGAAAATGCATTCCATTTAGTAAATACAATTTTACCCTTTTTGCCAGATTCGGAAAGACTGCCAAGGGTTTTTGTTCTATTTGTGAGAAATCCGTTGAAATTTTGTTCAATTGAATAAACATATCGGGCGGGGATAAAAAGACCAATTAAAAATATCGTCAAAAGAATAAAGATGGACAGCGATTTCACTTTAAAATGTTTTGCGTAAAGCAAAGCAGCCACAGATGAGATAATACATATCAAAATCACAGATCTGAACATCCCAAGGTTATTTAATGAGAGCAATACGATTATGCTGCCTAACCCCGAGCCTATCAGATCTGCAAAATACAACTTGTCGCTTATTCCGGCCAGTTCTCTAAATACAGATGAAAAATAATATCCACCTATTACGAAAGGCAGTGCCGCTAAAATCAAGTAAACCAATAAATCATTTTGAAAGGGCAAGATATATATAATACCCAATGAAGCTATATAGGAAATAGACAGCATTACAATACTTTTATACAGTGATTGAACCTCAAAGGCATTGATTTTTTGGCGTTGGTTATATGCTATTATGCCGCCTATACCCAGGCCGAATATGGCAAAAGATGTGATTAAAAATGTATAATGATACCAGAACAACGTGGAGTATATTCTGTTCAATATCACCTGATAAATAAACAGAGAAATTGATACAAGGCTTACGCTGAGTAGAATCACGTTTGGTCCTCCTTTTGCACTCCCTTCTACATTCCTAATGGCAGCTTATACGGCAATAACCTGCTTAAAAACGCCGTTAAATCCTGAACCTTGCCCAAAAGCGTCAGGAGCCCCAGGAAAATTAGAAAAGTTCCCAAGATTGCTGATATAATATTTTGATATTTCTTTGTTTTCTTTATAACATTAATCGCCTCTGGCATATAGTAACCTACCAGCAAATAGGGCACCGCCAGGCCTATTGAAAACAGGAACATGGTCTTCATGCCGATTAGCGTACTCCCCGTGGTGGCGGTATATATCAACATGGAATATAAAACCGGCCCTATGCAGTGGGAACACACTATAGCAAAAAACAGGCCTATTAAAAAGGTAGTAAGATACCTGGAAGATGTTTTAATGTCATGTGCACTGTATTTACTTAAAAATGAAAAGTTTAAATTAATTAAGCCGATTAAATTTAAACCCATTGCTATAATCAGTATCCCGCCGATTACGCTCATTATCGAGATATAGCTGTTCAACCACTTGCCTATAGTACCTGATAACCCACCGACCAAAGTAAAGACGATTGTAAAGGCAAGTACGAACACAAAGGTATTTATGAGAATAAACTTCCTCATCGCCCTGTGAAATTCTACGTCCTTTAGATCCTTTATAGACATGCCGGTTATCAGCGAGAAATATACGCTTATCATGGGTATTATACATGGGGATAAAAACGAAGCAACGCCTGCTATAAAAGGTAATGCATAAGACACCTATAGCTCCCCCTTATTTTAAAAACCTTTCGTCCCATTTATATACTCTGGATTTAACCCCGCCTATATCCCTCAATTCTAACTGAATATATTTGGTATTGGGTGTAATCAAATTTTTGCCGTTTATCTTTTTTGGTATTTTTATAAAGGCGACAACGTGGTGCCCCGATCCCTCTATTGACCACTTTACGTTGTCAACCTTAAGACCTTCACTATTAGTAAACAATACTTTTCCGCTTAGGTCGAGTTTAGATAAATCCACCTGATGGTTGTCTAAAAATACCTGAAAAACCAGATTGTCTTTATCATCTTGTACAGGATTCATATAGCTTACGCCAATGCTTATATCGCCTTCATCGTTGGTAATCAGAAGGTCTTGAGGATTTATATTTGTAGTAGATGCTTTTACTGTCTTAGAATTGTCTGCAGCGTTTTTAGGTTTAGATAATTTTGATTCAAAGTAAAATACAGAAGATATTAATGCTATTACAACAATAGCAATTGTTATCCTTTTAACTAATTTGCTCATAAAACAAAACCTCTCCTTATGCCATAATATATCATCAAGGATATAATGTATAATAATGTCACGATAAACCCGTCTTCAATAGCTTCCCCCCTGGATACTACTTCATTCCCCCTCACTTCATCCCTACTGCGTTTTTTGAGGACATACATAGCACATAAACCAGCAACAATTATTGCTGCGCTTAAAACATGGGCAATGGAGAAGGGCCCAAATACCATTGGGTTTGTCCTGAAGAACTCAACAATGCCCCTGTTTGCGCTAAAAAATATCAAATACCACAAAATCAACTGCCCATTATAATCGACATTTTTGCGCTTTCTCCACAACACAAAAAACAGGATGTAATCCAGCGTAAATTCATACACCTGTGCTGGATGAACCCATTGTCCATTATATGGGACACCCCAAAACCATTTTTTTGACATAGGAACGCCAAACGCGTCGCACCCAATCCTGCCGATCGCCTGGCCCAATGCCAGCGAAGGCGCAGCTATATCGGCAAAAACCCAAAAATTCTGCTTGTGCTTTTTGGTGTACCATATAGCAAACAATGTCGCAAATATTATAGCGCCCTGTATAGACATACCGCCGTCATTTATTTTGATTATATCCAGTGGATGGCTTATAAAATATTTAGGGTCAAAAAATATTACATAACCCAGCCTTCCACCTACAATCCCGAATAATACCAAATACAAAAGGAAATCTAAGTATTTGTCAGCATCTACGCCTTTACGGATCGCCTCTTTATACGCTAGTAACAATCCTGCAATGATTGCAATAGCTATCATCAGGCCAAATAAGTACACAGATATGTGCCCTATTTTAAATAACTCAACCAAGAAAACTCCCCTTCCCAAGTATTGTTTTCATATTTAAATGGTGGCCATTAAAAGCCACCCATCATGCCGCTGTTCAAGCTATGCATGCCCTCCATAGATTTGTGCATTTCTATCATTCCGTTTTTCCCTATAGACTCCATCATAGCAGCCATATTACCATATCCGTTATCTCTCCTTCGGTTCTTCGCATATATATCATACAATTTAATTGTGGAGAAAATATGAAGAAAAATGGTCCGTTATAAGGACCATTTTAAAACTCACCTGGCCGCATTAGGTTTGAATCTTTTAAGCCTCAAGGCATTGGTAACCACAGAAACCGAGCTAAACGCCATAGCCGCACCCGCAATGGCAGGATTCAGAAATCCAAGAGCAGATATCGGTATACCTATTATATTATAAATAAATGCCCAGAAGAGGTTCTGCTTTATATTTCTCATGGTGGCGCGGCTTAATCTGATAGCAGTGGGTATTCCCATCAGATCACCGCTCATAAGTGTTATATCAGCGGCTTCAATAGCCACATCTGTGCCTGTTCCTATGGCAATACCTACATCTGATGCCGCCAATGCCGGAGCGTCATTTATCCCATCTCCTACCATAGCGGTTATCTTACCCTGTTTTTTGAGCTTCTCGACTTCTTCCGCCTTATTCTCAGGCAATACCTCCGCTAAAACATGCTCTATGCCTACCTGCTTTGCTATGGCACTGGCTGTTCGCCTATTGTCACCTGTTATCATCCAGACCTCTATCCCCATTTTCTTTAGCTGATCTATGGCCTGCTTTGAATTCTCTTTCACCGTATCTGCAACTGCCACAATCCCAGCCAGTTTGCCATCAACCGCCATTATCATCGCGGTCTTGCCTTCTTCTTCTAGTTTATCCACTCTCTCTTCTATGGAATCTATAGGAATTCCTTCTTTTTGCATAAGCCTTCTATTCCCAATGTAAACGTCTTTGCCGTCAATTCTGGCATATACTCCATGCCCAGGTATCGCCTTAAAGTCCTGAGGGTCATCCAGGCTTATATTGTCGCTTTTTGCCTTATTCACTATTGCTTCCCCTAAAGGATGTTCCGAATTCTTTTCAGCTATAGCTGCAAACCTCAATATATCGCTCTCACTATAATCATTTACTTTAATTACGTCAGTAACCTCCGGCTGGCCTTTTGTGATTGTACCCGTCTTATCCAGGACGATGGCATTTATCCTATGAGCTCTCTCCAGGTGTTCTCCGCCTTTTATGAGTATGCCGTTTTCCGCGCCTTTACCTGTACCCACCATAATCGACGTGGGTGTAGCAAGCCCCAGCGCACACGGGCATGCAATGACAAGGACCGCTATAGCGCTTATTATGCCCATGGATAGATTGCCAAACCCAAGATACCATACCAAAAATGTTATCGCCGCTATTCCTATTACCACAGGTACAAATATACCCGAGATCTGGTCTGCCAGGCGCTGGATCGGCGCCTTAGATCCTTGAGCGTCTTCTACTAATTTTATTATCTGTGCCAGTGCTGTATCTTTTCCTACCTTTGTGGCCTCAAACTTGAAGGATCCTGTCTTGTTTATCGTTGCACCGATAACCTCATCACCGACTCTTTTCTCAACAGGTATGGATTCACCTGTGAGCATCGACTCGTCAACAGCCGAATAGCCTTCTATGATTTTGCCATCTACAGGTATTTTTTCACCTGGCCTTACTACTACTATATCTCCTACCTGAACTTCTTCAACAGGTATGTCAACCTCTTTCCCGTCTTTTATAACCCTGGCAGTCTTGGCCTGAAGCCCCATGAGCTTTTTAATAGCCTCAGAGGTCCTGCCTTTTGCTACTGCCTCCAGGTATTTGCCCAGGAGGATCAATGTTATTATGACAGCAGCTGCTTCAAAATAGAGCTGTCCATGAACACCGGCAAATACATTATATACGCTGTAAAAATAAGCTATTGTCGTGCCCATGGCGATTAACACGTCCATATTTGCAGATCCACCTAACAGGGCGTGATAAGCCCCTTTATAAAATCTATAACCTATGATAAACTGTATTGGGGTAGCTATAACCAATTCTAAATATGGATTGCCCAGGACAGTCATTATGCCAAATCCGGATTCTAAAATCATATTTAAAACCAATGGTATTGATAGTATCGCCGATATTACAAAGAGAACTCTAAGGTGTCTTATTTCCATGTCTTTCTCTTGTTTATCTACATCAACACCTTCGGTCTTTTCAATGGCATCATAACCTACTTTCCTTACGATTTTTATAAGATCATTTACGCTTACCTGCTCTGCATTGTAATCTATAACCGCTGTTTCTGTGGCAAAATTTACACTGGCATTTCTCACCCCCGGTGTTTTACTTAATGCTTTTTGAATTCTCATGGCACAAGAAGCACACGTCATGCCTTTTAACTTTAAAGTTGTTCTGTCTTCTATAACATCATATCCAACATCTCTGATCTTTTTTACAAAGTCATCTGCGCCTACATCTTGCGGATTATATGTTATGGTGGCTTTTTCCACCGCGAAATTTACATTGGCATCACTTACACCGGGCATCTTTTTTAGCGCCTTTTCTATCCTTGAGGCGCAGGCTGCACACGTCATGCCTTTAATCTTAAAGCTTATTTTAGCTGCCTCTTTGTCCATAACTTCCATGTTGAAACCTCCTTATCTTTTATTTTGTAATCGGATTCCACTTCTATACATCATATATGTTAATTATTTATAGTAATCATATCGGTATACTAGACTTTAAAACAAAAGTTGTAGAAAAGGGAAACTTAAAAGAAGCTTCCCTTTTCTAGATTAGCAGCAGTGACTGCCATGGCTCATATGGCCCGTATCTTCTTTCACATACTTTGCAGGATCTCCGTCAAATTCTACCTTACAGTGGTTGGAACAGAAATAATATGTTTTCCCATTGTACTCTGATTTTGCCGGCGCTTTAGCTTCATCTACCGTCATTCCGCAAACTGGATCTTTAACCATATATATCACCTCTATCAATATACTATACCCTCGTTGGGTACACCTTTATATTACCATCTGTTATCCCTTTTGTCAATAATAAATTTTGGGGAGTTTTACCACAAACTTCGTCCCCTTTCCCTCTTCACTTTCCACCGTTATATCGCCCCTATGGGCTTTGACCAAAGTTTTAGCTATTGTCAGGCCTATCCCCGCTCCCCCTGTTTTTCTACTTCTGGACCTATCGCTTCTGTAAAACCTCTCAAATATATAAGGTAGGTCCTCCTTTGGAATACCTATACCGCTGTCCTGTATGCTTACATAGACATCCCCTATACCTTCCTCCAATTCTACTTTTATAAATCCTCCGGAATCGGTGTACTTGATGGCATTGGAAATGATATTGATTACTACCTGGCTGACCTTGTCTCTGTCGCCTTCAATAAATACATTATCCTTTATTTGGCGCTTAAGCTTTATCCCTTTGCTCGCAATGTGATACTCAAAGCTGTCTACGATTTCGTTTAAAAGCTCCGTCATGCTAAACTTCTTTACATTCAGCTTAATATCGTCATTTTCTATATCTGTCAAATGCCTCAGCTGTTCCACAAGCTTAATCAATCTCATTACTTCGTTTTTACACACCTCCAACCTCTCGGGGGTTGGCTCCCATATACCATCGCTGATAGCTTCAATGTGGCTCTGCAATATTGTAAGAGGGGTCCTTAGCTCATGGGATATATCAGATGTCAGCCTCTTTCTAAGCGCTTCTTGCTCACTCAATGATCTTGCCAGGTGATTTATGGAATTTGATAGCACCTGAAGTTCCTGCACTTTATTGTTTAAACTTATTTTTGTGTTTAACTCACCTTTTCTGATATTATTTGCCGCATCTGCTATCTTTAAAATAGGCTCTGATATCACCTTAGATGACTGTATTCCCAGTATTACAGCTACCAGTATTGAAATAATGGCAGCGTAGGCTATTGAAGAATTAATCCCTCTGGTAAACTCTATTGCCCTTTCAGTTACCAAGAAAGGACCTATATAGCCAATTTGAGCAGTGCCGATTATCCTTCCATTAGATGTAAGCGTATATGTTTTTGTGACGTACTTGCCGATTTCATGGTCCATCATACCATTGGGATTCATGCCTCCCATGCTTTTCCCCATTTCCTTCATCATATTCTTATGCATTTCAGCCATTTCCTGAACCATATGGTGTCTAAATACAGTGTTGCCATTTACATCCTTTATAGTTACATCAAATTCCATCATCAGCGGAGACAATTTTATATTATTATAGGCCTCTTCTGTCCATCGATTATTTATTGAGTAAGAGTTTTCAATTAGCTGAATTAATTCTCTAATCCTGTTTTCTTGCTCATCCATCATATAAATATTAAATTTGTTAAATAAAGTGATGTTGGTGATCAAGCTTACCAGCACTATCGAAAAAATAGTACTGCCTGATATCAACAAGATTAACCTCGTCCTGAGCTTATACATCTTTAGCCTCCATAAATTTGTAGCCTATACCATATACCGTAACGATGTATTTGTTTTTATCATCTTCAATTTTACGCCTCAAATTTTTGATATGAGTGTCTACGGTCCTCTCAAACCCATCATAATCGTAACCCTGCATTTTTACCACTAGCTCATCCCTTGTAAACACCTTTCCTGTATTCCTGGCTAATATAGACAAGAGCTTGAATTCCATCGGCGTCAATTTCAGATTGTTACCCTGTTTTTTGACTTCCATTTTATCAAAATCTATAGTTAAGTCGCCATTGTTAAACTCTATTATATCAGCTTTTATAGAGTTCCGGTCAACCCTTCTCAATATGGCCCTCACATGGGCCATAACCTCTTTAGGGCTAAATGGTTTTACCATATAATCATCCGCACCTATATCAAGGCCGTTTATCCTGTTATCTTCTTCCGCTTTTGCTGTGAGCATGAGTATAGGTACCTGGGACTTCAACCTTATCTTCTTGCAAACTTCTTCACCGGAGACATCAGGCAGCATCAGGTCCAAAATGATAAAATGGATGGTATTTTTATGAAATACATCCAGTGCCTCTTTACCGCTATATGCGGTATACACATTATATCCTTCTTTCTCTAGATAAGCTTTCAGTACATTGATGATCTGTTCTTCATCATCAACTACCAGGATGTTTCTTTTATCTTCCATCTCATCATCACCACAATTTAATGCCACTGTAAAGACCGAGCCTTACTTTACAGTAAGGCTCCTGAGTCTATTTAGCGCAGCAGCCACTTCCTGCGGCCTTGGCAAAGCCAGATTGCCTGGATGCTTGCCGTAAAAAGGCGATATCACGTCAAGCCCTTTTGACCGTATATCCTCGTACACCTTATCTACTATCTCTTTGACGCTACTCCTGCCGTCTACGTATTTACCTGCCGCGTACCTTATGATCTCCCCAATAGCGCTGGTCTGGCTCCTGTCTACCAGCTGCTCCACGTAATCCAGCTCAATTTCTTCATATCCGAACTTAATAGTATCTGTATCCCTGGACTTTACTTTTTTGCCCTTTAGCTCAAGGCCACTTTTAAGCAGTACCCTGGGCTTTACCGATATATCGTCGGAGCGGGCTTCAATCTCCCTGTGGGTTTCAAATTCGGCAGCTATCTTTTTAGCGTCCTCCGTCACATCATAGGGCCTGTAATCGTGCATTTTAATCACGCAATCAGCCACGTCAAAGTAATCGCCGCTACCGCCCATAACCAGTATTGTGGATATACCGTTATTGGTGTACAGCTGCCTTACCCTATCTATGAAAGGGGTTATAGGTTCGTCCTCTTTAGCGATTAATCTCTGCATCCTGGCGTCCCTTATCATGAAATTGGTGGCTGATGTGTCCTCATCTAAAAGCAATAACCCCGTGCCTATCTCCATAGCCTCAACGATATTTGCCGCCTGAGAGGTGCTACCGCTGGCATTCTCCGTGCTAAACCTTGTGGTATCGATCCTATTAGGCAGATTGTTTATAAACGGGCTTATATCCACTTTTTCTACCCTGCGCCCGTCTTCAGCTCTTATCTTCACAGCGTCAGCAATGGTTATAACAAACTCCCTGCCATCACCGGGTATGTGGTTGTAGACCCCCCTCTGAATAGCCTGAAGCAGCGTGGATTTTCCGTGATAACCTCCTCCCACGATCAGCGTAACCCCTTCGGGTATTCCCATCCCCGTTATCCTGCCGCGATTGGGAAGCTCAAATTCCACCCTGAGGCTTTCTGGCGATTGAAAAGGCACCACATGCCTATCTTTAAGGGGCCTGTCGCTTATGCCGCTTTCCCTGGGAAGTATAGACCCGTCAGCGACAAAGGCCACAAGGCCTCTTTCTCTCAGCTTGCTCCTGAGGTAATCCTCGTCTTCCGCTGTCTTAACCCATAACCATATCTGCTCTAAATCGAGGCTATTCTTTAAAAGGGCTCTTTCTACGATCTGAGGCATGAGTTCCAACAGCATCTTGGCCGCCCCATCGCCATTTATACGCCTGCCAAAAGCGGGAAGACCGATGCTCAACCTGGCCTCTACGTAGTCCTTTGTAACCACCATAGCAGTTCGTTTGATTATCTCCTGCCCGCCTTTGTCTATGTAAATATCTCCGCTGTGGCCCGTCCCCTTGACAACCGGCAATGTCTTTACAACCCCATGGACGGCCCTCGCCAGAAAATCCTCCAGGGCGATGCGCCTCGAAGGGCTGTTGTACATGGTCTCCTCAAATCCTGCTATTTTTTGAGGCACTCTGAGCCTTATCCTCGACGGGGTAGCAAAAGGATCTCCTTGGACGTAGTCAATGTATAGAGTAAATTTTTCAAATTCGTATTCACCTTGAATATCCTTATACGCTTTATACCCTTTACCGTTTATCCTGCTCAGCTTTTTTCTAATTTCGTCCTTTGTCATGAAAAGCACTCCTTTTCTAGTAATAGCTTAAAGCCGCTATTCTAAGTATACCACATATATGCCTAATAATCATACCCTTTCGAGGACTACACAACAATGTCGCGCTAAACATTAGAAAAACTCATAATCGATTTTCTAAGGGGCTCTACTACCAATGCGGCGATTACCACTTTAACTATATCTAAAGGCACAAAAGGTACAACCCCGGCGTAGAACGCCTTTAACAAGCTCATCTTAGCCACTACAGCCAATTGGACCATGCCTACCAGGTATATTAACACAAGCCCTACAAACATGGATATAAAGCTCATGAGCTTGTTATAACCTTTTGCACGTTCTAAAATATAACCGGCAAAAAAAGCCGCAACGGGAAATGCGATTATGTATCCACCTGATGGGCCGACAATGGCAGAAAATCCCCCTTTAAAACCCGCAAAGACAGGTATGCCTATCGCGCCCAGCAAATCGTATACCAGCATTGACAGAGCTCCTAATTTGCTCCCCAGTACAGCTCCGGCCATGCACACGGCCAACACCTGAAAAGTAATAGGAACAGGCGTAAAGGGCAGAGGTATGGATATCTGCGCCATCACAGCTGTGATCGCCGCGAATAACCCCGCATAAGCCATTTCTTTTAATTTCATTTGTCAACCTCCTGACATTATATAGTTTACAATTTAATTATAATCACACCGTTTGCCGCAAGTCAAGAAAAACCCAAAACCGGCAGCTTAAAATCAAACTGCCGGTTTATGCACTAAATCCATAAACACCTCTGCCATATCGCACCTGCACTTAAACCCAAAGCGTTCAAGGGATTTTTGCAGGGCAAAAAGGGTATACGACACACAATCTACCCTGGCGTTTTCGCCCATATGCCCTATGCGCAGCACCTTTCCAGCTAGATAGCCAAAAGAACCCGCTATCATGACATTGAAGCGATCCAACATATACTGCCTCAACGCTTTTTCATCTACGCCCTCAGGGACCTCTATGGCTGTCACGGTATTAGAAAACCCTTCCTTTATATAGAGGTCAAGACCCGCTTCTCTCACGGCTTGCCTCACTGCCTCGGCTATAACCTTATGCCTTTTTAAAATATCCCTGTCCTCCAGGACATTGTCCACAGCCTGGCGAAAAGCTACTATATCGCTTACAGGGGGCGTATAGGGAAACCACTTTTGCTCATAGTAATCTTTCCATAAAAGCAGGTTACAGTAAAACGAAGCTATAGGAGTCCTTCTCCTTTGCATGGCGCTGTACGCATCCTGGCTTATGCTCAAAAAGGTAAGGCCAGGAGGCGCTGACAGGCACTTCTGCGAACCGCCTAAGGCGATGTCTACAGACCATTCATCAACTTTGAGCTCTTCACCGCCTATGGCAGAAACGCTGTCCACTACTGTCATTATCCCCCTGCTTTTAAGCATGGGGCATATGCGGCTTACATCGTTTAAAACACCTGAAGGCGTATCGCAGTGCACCACGGTGGCGTACTTAAAACCCCCATAACTGTCCAAAAATCTCTCCAGCTCTCCTACGTCTATCTGCCTTCTCCTGTCACCTCTAAAGAATACCACCTGTCCGCCGTATATCCTGACAAAGTCAGCAAAGCCCTCGCCAAAAATACCGTTTTCGATGACCAGAACCCTGTCGCCGGGTTCCGTGAGAGAAGCACAGGCTGCCTCCAGACCCAATATCCCCTCGCCGCACAAAATCCTTACCTGGTTTTTGGTTTTGAGCAATTGGCCGAGTTTCTCGCACGTATCCCGGTAAAAATCGTAAAACTGAACGTCTAAATCGGGATTGGTGGTTTTCATGGCTCTTGCAAGCCTTACATTTTCCCGTACCTGAGTGGGACCAGGCGTCATTATAAGAGGTACATTCATCGCTGATCACCCTTTTCTCAACGTCATTTTAAATCCTCCTGTGTCACCCGAGCGTATACCAGCTTGTTCTTCTCCACAGGTGTAGGGGAAAAGGCTATAGACTCTCTTACCATCTTAGCCCCATAAGCCAATTTATCACGGCTGCTGGCGTATACCGTAGCGTAAACCTGGCCTTTTCTCAAATAGTCGCCGGCTTTACCTCCCAACAGGATCCCCACCGAGTGATCGATGTCATCCCCTTTTTTCTCTCGGCCCGCCCCCAATCTTACCGAGCATAACCCCAGTTTAAGCCCATCTATGTCCTTTATATAGCAATCCTCCTCGGCTACAAGGCTGCGCGTAAAAGGAGCCTGAGGCAATTTACTGTAATCCTCCAGCACGTCGGCGTCACCGCCCTGGGCTCTAATTATCTCTTTAAATTTCTCCAACGCCTTGCCGTTTTCTATATTTTCCTCCATAACGCGCCGGGCTTTTTCTGGCTCCTTTTCTATCCCAGCCATAAGGGCCATCTCCGCAGCAAATTCCAAACACAGTTCTTTTAAGTCTTTATGGCCCCTGCCTTTTAAAACCTCAGCCGCTTCCATCACCTCCAGGGAATTCCCTATGGCCAGACCCAAAGGCTGATCCATAGATGTTACGTAAGCGACTACCTCTTTTCCCGCAACCCTTCCGATTGCTACCATGGTTTTAGCCAGTTCAAGGGCATCGCTGTAGGTCTTCATAAAGGCGCCCCTGCCAAATTTCACGTCCAGCAATATCCTGTCGGCGCCGCCTGCCAGCTTTTTGCTCATGATAGAGCTGGCAATAAGTGGTATGGACTCCACCGTCGCCGTAACATCCCTTAAAGAGTAAAGCATTTTATCAGCAGGTACCAGTCTCTCCGACTGCTCCGTTATAGCAGCTCCTATACTGCGCACCTGGTTTACAAACTCCTCTTTTGTCAGCGCGGTCCTAAACCCCTTTATAGACTCCAGTTTATCTATGGTTCCCCCTGTGTATCCCAGCCCTCTCCCGGCCATTTTCGCTACCTTGATCCCCGCCGATGCAGCCAGAGGTATCAACACCAAGGTTGTGGTGTCGGCTATTCCGCCGCTGCTGTGCTTATCCACCTTTACGCCATCTACGGCACTTAAATCCACCACCTCACCTGATCGCGCCATGGCCAACGTCAGCGCCGTAGTCTCCTCATAGCTCATGCCCCTAAAGTAAACAGCCATGAGAAATGCAGACATCTGATAGTCAGGTATATCCCCTTTTACATAGCCCTCTATCAGGTACTCAATCTCCCCCTGGCTCAGGCGACCTCCATCCCGCTTTTTCCGTATAAGTTCAGGTACAAACAACAGCCATCACCCTTTATCACCTCACAGTTTAAAAGCATAGGGCAATAGGTCCTCTACGTTGTACATAAGAATTTGGCTCATATCCTTGTTCAACAGTATGACCTCAGCCCGAGGAGCCAGCTCCAGTAAGACCTGTCTGCAAGCGCCACACGGCGAAATAGGCTGTTGAGTTTCGCCTGCCACCGCAATAGCTTTAATATCCCTGTAACCTTCTGAATACGCCTTAAAAAGAGCCACCCTTTCGGCACACACTGTAAGGCCATAGGAAGAGATTTCTATATTGCAACCAGTAAACACCCTGCCATCGTCGGTCAGCACGGCAGCGCCCACTTTGAAACGGGAATACACAGCATAAGCGTTTTCTCTCGCCCTGATGGCCTCTTTGGCCAGCTTTTCTTTCCAATCGCTCTCAATCAACACCTACACCCCATTTTCCTTATCCTTTTCTCTGCTCTAAATTGACCTTTATAACCTCATCATACACTTTACCTATAGGCACTCCATGCGCTGCAGCTGCCTTCTTTACGTCCTCGTACTCGGGAACAGACTTTACAAGCTCGCCTTTTAAAAAGCCATTTTTAACCTTTATCTCACCGTAGCTGGTAGACACCTTAGCAAAGCTTCTATCTAGCTTCTCCCTCTGTATCTCAAAAATCCTTATTCCAAAAGTGGTGGTTTCTCTAAATACAATATCCTTCATGGCATCGGCGCTATCAGGCTCGCACAGCACTGAAAGTTTTACAGCCGGCCGCTCTTTTTTCATAATGATCGGCGTCAGAAACACATCTAAAGCGCCGCCGTCAAACAGCCTCTGCATTATGTACTGGTAATACTCAGGGTTCATATCATCGATGTTGGTCTCAAGAAGTACCAGATGTTCCCTCTCACTACGGTCCATTAAATTGTCGGTTTTTTTTTATCCTGCAATTCACCGTAAATAACCCTTAGCAGATTTGGTATATCCATATCCCTGGTACCAGCGCCGTACCCAACCCTCTCCACTGCCATAGGCGGCATATCGCCAAAACGCGATGCCAGCGTCTTTACAATAGCTGCGCCTGTTGGCGTCACCAGCTCTTTTTTTACACCGTTGTCGTACACAGGCACCCCTTTTAAAATCTCCATAGTAGCTGGGGCAGGAATCGGTATGATGCCGTGCATGCTATGAGCCATACCCCCGCCTACAGGCAGCGGCGAACACCATATCACATCGGGCTTGAGCATGTTAATGGCTATAGCCGTACCCACAATATCTACAATAGAATCCACCGCCCCTACCTCGTGAAAGTGAACTTCCTCCGGCGGCCTGCCGTGAACCTTTGCCTCGGCCAGCGCCAGGTTTTCAAAAATCCTGATGGCCGTATTTTTAACCTCATCATCCAAACCGCTATTGCCAATAAGCTCTTTTATCTGCGAGAAATTTCTATGTACGTGCTGTCCGTGGTCGTCCTCATCGCCATGTAACTGGACTTTGAAGTACATAGCAGTTATGCCGTTTTTTGATGTCCTGCCTATGTCCAGCGCGTATCCGCCTATATCCAGTGATTTTAGCTGCCTGTGGAATTCTTCCACATCCAGCCCTAAATCTAAAAGGGACGAAATGGTCATATCCCCGCTGATACCGGCAAAACAATCAAAGTACAATACCTTCATTTATCATACCCCTGTTCACCTATTTTATTTATCATACTGGCTAAATACCCGGCCCCAAAGCCATTGTCGATATTGACCACGCCTATTCCGCTGGCACAACTGTTTAGCATCGTGAGCAAGGCGGATAAGCCATGGAAATTGGCCCCATATCCCACGCTGGTAGGAACGGCTATAACCGGGGAATCCACCAGTCCTCCAATGACGCTGGCCAGTGCTCCCTCCATGCCAGCGACAGCTATTATCACCCTGGCCCTCATAAGCCTTTCGGAATTCATCAAAAGCCTGTGTATTCCAGCAACGCCTACATCGTACAGCCTATCCACGGTGTTGCCCAGCACTTCGGCCGTTACAGCCGCTTCCTCTGCTACAGGCACATCGGCTGTACCCCCTGTGGCTACCAGTACTATGCCTTTAGACTTCTTTATCTCTCGCCTCTTTACCACCACTATCCTAGCCAGTTCATGGTATTCTACGTCCCCTGTTATCTTTTTTATAGCCTCATATACTTCAGGTGTAGCCCTAGTGGCCAGTATATTGTTTTCTCTCTCCAGCATCTTTTTCACAATTCCCACGATGTGCTCCAGCTTTTTCCCCTGGCAAAAGATCACCTCAGGGTATCCCGTCCTTATGTTTCTGTGGTAATCAATCTTGGCATAGCCCAAGTCTTCAAAAGGCAGCACTTTGAGCTTTCTAATGCCCTCTTCAACGGTGATTTCCCCTGTCTGGATCTTCTCCAGAAGTTTTTTAAGCGCCTCCTCGTTCATAGCATCGCCTCTTTCACTTTCTCACTATAAACTTACAGGTTATCCTCTAAAAGTATTTTATTTAGACTCTCGCACAACTCCTTGAGCTTTCCTCCGTTTACTACATAATAAGAACATCCTTCGGATTTTTCGCATTTTACCAGTCCAGCCGATTTTAAAATTTTAAGGTGATGGGAAACGTTAGGCTGTGAAATGCATAACTCCTCTGCCAAATCGCAAACACAGTATTCGTCGCCTTTTTGCTGCTTTAACAACATACTCAATATCCTGAGCCTTATGGGATCGCTCAAGGCCTTTAAGGTATCAACCAGGACCAGTATATCTTCCAATCTACCTCAACCCCGCAAAAATATAAAAATAATAAAAGCATGTTTATATTTAAATATAAACATGCTTTTATTATAGCATATACCTTACATCATGTCCATTCCAGGATTGGGCGCCGGCGGTGTCTGCTCTTTCTCAGGGATATCAGCCACAACTGCCTCTGTGGTGAGGATCATAGCTGCAATACTTGCGGCATTCTGCAGGGCTGAGCGAGTAACCTTGGTGGGATCAACGATACCGGCCTTTATCATATCTACATATTCCTCTTTATATGCATCAAAGCCGATGCCGGGTTCGGAATTCTTCACCTTTTCTACAATTACAGAACCCTCCAGACCTGCGTTAAACGCGATCTGCTTTACGGGCTCCTCTAAAGCCTTCATTACGATCTCAGCGCCGGTTCTGATTTCGCCTTCCAGCGAGTCTACCACTTTCTTAACAGCGGGTATGCAGTTGATGAGCGCTGTACCGCCACCAGGCACGATACCCTCTTCCACAGCAGCCCTTGTAGCTGACAGGGCATCCTCGATCCTGTGCCTCTTCTCCTTCAGCTCTGTCTCTGTAGCTGCACCAACTTGTATCACAGCTACGCCGCCAGACAGCTTAGCCAGCCTCTCTTGGAGTTTCTCCCTGTCATAGTCAGAAGTAGTCTCTTCGATCTGTACCTTGATCTGCTGTATCCTGTTCTTAATCTCATTCTTGTCGCCGCCACCGTCTACAATGGTGGTGTTCTCTTTGTCAACCCTGACCTGCCTTGCAGTACCTAACAGGCTGAGATCAGCATCTTTCAAGTCATAGCCCAGCTCTTCAGAGATCACCTGGCCGCCAGTGAGGATAGCAATATCCCTCAGCATCTCCTTTCTCCTGTCGCCAAAGCCAGGAGCCTTTACGCCAACGCATGTAAATGTGCCGCGCAGCTTGTTAACAACCAGCGTAGCTAAAGCTTCGCCTTCGATGTCATCAGCTATGATCAACAGCTTCTTGCCTGTCTCCACAATCTTCTGCAACAGCGGTAAAATCTCCTGTACATTTGAAAGCTTCTTGTCTGTAATGAGTATCAGAGGATCATCCAGTATTGCTTCCATTTTCTCTGTATCAGTCACCATATACGGAGAAACATAACCTCTGTCAAACTGCATTCCTTCCACAACTTCCAGGGTGGTTCCCATGGTCTTGGACTCTTCCACGGTGATAACCCCGTCTTTGCCCACTTTTTCCATAGCCTCTGCTATGAGGTTTCCTATCTCCTCATCGGCAGCTGAAATAGATGCAACCTGTGCGATAGCTTCTCTTGACTCCACAGGATGAGAAATCCTCTTTAACTCTTCCACTGCGGCATCTACGGCTTTTTTCATGCCCCTTCTGATCAGCATGGGGTTAGCGCCTGCCGCCACGTTTTTCATACCCTCTCTAACCAGTGCCTGTCCCAAAAGGGTTGCAGTGGTCGTACCGTCACCGGCTACATCGTTGGTCTTTGTAGCGACTTCCTTTAACAGCTGCGCTCCCTGGTTCTCAAAAGGATCTTTAAGCTCTATTTCCCTTGCAATGGTTACACCGTCATTGGTTATAGTAGGTGAACCGTACTTTTTATCCAGAACTACGTTTCTTCCACGGGGTCCCAAAGTCACTTTAACGGTATTTGCTACGGCATTTACGCCTCTTTCCAGAGCTCTTCTTGCTTCTTCTCCATACAGAATCTGCTTTGCCATCTCCGCTTTCCTCCCTCATATGTAATTTTAGTCAAGTATGGCTAAGATATCATTTTGTCTCAGTATCAGATACTCCTGGCCATCCAGTTTTACTTCTGTTCCCGCGTATTTAGAATAGATGACCTTATCGCCGACCTTAACCTCAAGCTCGACTTTCTTGCCGTCTATGTACTCGCCAGTACCCACAGCCACTACTTCGCCCTGCTGCGGCTTCTCTTTCGCTGTACCAGGCAGTACTATTCCCCCTACCACTTCTTCTGCTTCGATGGGTTTAATGACCACTCTGTCGCCTAATGGCCTGATTTTCATCTTTCCAACCTCCTACTGTGGATTTTATTAGCACTCGCTTTTATCGAGTGCTAATCACATGAAATATAATAGATTAAAAAAAAAGATATTGCAAATCCACCTAAAGTTAATTTTTCACCGTTTTAAGCAATTATACGCGCATTTATCAAATTTTTTAGTCCTTTTCTTCGTTTTTCTCATTTTCTTTCTTCTTTTCTTCAATTTCTAACGGTTTAGCTTTCTCAGAAGAACCTTCTTTGTTCTGTTCATCACCGCTCATTAGATAATTTATGACTTTATCAAAGACTTCCTTTTGTTGATCGTTCATAAGAGCACGCACATTATTTAAAAATCTTTCCCTCTCATCTCCCGAATTGCCTCTCACCATATCTTCATTTCCACTGTTCTTGCTTTCTTTATCGCTGATCACCGATTCTGCTTTAGTGACCAGGTCGATTATTTTTAAATTCTTAATGAACTTATCTATTTTGCCATCGTCATCCCTAAACAGCGGCTTAAACATCTCTATAACCCGTGCTAACTTCTCTATCTGGCTTATCTCAGGATTTTCCACTATAGATTTAATCTTTGCCATGTACTCGCTCCAGTTGTTCACAAGCCCATCTATCAGTTCCAGCAGATTGATGGAGAAGTCCAAAAGCTCCTGTTTATCCTCCGCCATGTGGGGTTTTGCCGCCTTCAGCATCTCTATCCTCTTTTTTCTCTCATCCCTTATATCCCTCATCTGATGTACTACTCCAGTTTCGTCTATACTGTTTAAGCGCTTGCAGCAGTCATATACGTTGATGACGTTTATGTACAGATCTGATAGTATCTGCTCCCTTTCAGGCAAATAAGTCTTAACACTAGAAACCAAATCCTTTATTTTATACAAGTGATCTTCTGTCAACTTTATATCTGGCATCCTTAGTTTCAGCCCGTCTTGGTCCCCGCGCTGCCTTCTCCTGGGCAGAGGCAAAGCCATTATATTGTCTCCCATTCTCAGTTTCTTTTCTCTAATTATCAAAAGTAAAAGCAATAAGATGACCAGCATCTCTCTGTTCAATTAAATCCCTCCTTGATAGCAAATATGTACAGGGCCAGCTTTCCTGGCCCCAATTGCCTTTTACTTAATTTTCATGTATCATCGGTATAAAGAAGAATATAAACAATATTATTATAATAATCCAGAAAAAGCCGCCGCGGTGCCATCCTGATTCTGGCATTTTGATAACCTCCTCTTTTTTCTCTTTTTTAAATCTAATATATTATACGGGAACAGCTCAAAAGTGTTACTGCAATTCAAGGCCCAACAATCTTCCAAAAAACCTTCTAACCTTTCTCCTGGGTTTATCCTTTGACACCATAGTGAGTATCAAAAAGAAAAAAAGCAGGTTATTTTCATCGAAATGAACATCAAAAAATATCGTAAGCAGCAGGAAAAAGAACAGCAGGGTATCACCGGGTATCTTCATAGCAAAACCTCCTATTCACATTCTTTATACATTCTATGTAAGAATTTAAAAAAGGCTCTATCGTGCGATCACGATAGAGCCTTTTTGCGGATTAGTTAAACCAACGACCCTGGAATAATATGACGAGGAGCAGGAAGAAGAACAACAATGAACTGCCGCTGGTACCCGTGCCACCAAAGAGCCCATCAAAGAATCCCCAGAACCCATCGCCAAATATTATGACCAGGAGCAGGAAGAAGAACAACAGTGAGCTGCCGCTATCAAAAAAGCCGCCTTGTGTCAATTTGTTCTCTGTCATATCAGACCCTCCTCAATTACTTATTTTTTTAGCTCTCTGTCTTCACATTTTCTTCTAGGCCTTAAAAGGATCACTATCAATATCACGATAATAATGATGAAGAAAAACCACTCAAAACCCCAGAATTCCTGCTGCTCAGGCATAACACAACCCTCCTTACTTATCAAATACTATAATACCGGGTACAAATAACAGGATTATTATTATTATTATAATGATCCAGAAAAATCCTCCACGGAACCACTGATCTTTCCCTGCCATGATTTCACCTTCCTTTTAAATAATGCTTTACTCAAATCTCACCTAATCCTTTTATCTTAAGTCTAATTTATAATATGTGGCTATGCAGCTATGTGTTACACATCAGGACTCCCTTTCATAGTATGTAGTGAAATTGCCGTGAAGGGGGAAACGCCTACATGATAGATCTCATAATGGGAGCCATACTGGCTAAATTCTTAAAAGACAGCACCACAGAAAAAAAAATAGACAAGAGGCTAAAAATAAAAGCCCTGGATAACATCAGGGGCAGTATTACAGCCATAGTCCATACCAGAGCTTCAAAGGAGAGCATATTAAAGCACTTTGAGAAGTGTGGGGCATCGTTGAAATACGAATTGCCTTTTATTGATAGCTACGTGGTAGAAATACCCTGTGAAAGCATCAAAAAACTGGCGTCAAACCGCGATGTCATATTCATATCCGACGACTCTGAGGTCAAAAGCACTCTCAACATCGCCACAAAAGTCATAGGCTCTAAAAGTGTAAATGAATCGGGCTACACAGGTAAAGGTATAGGTATAGCTTTTCTGGATACAGGTGTTTATCCCCACCCCGACCTCACAGAGCCAGAAAACCGAATAATAGCGTTTAAAGATTTTATAAACGGTAAACAAAAACCCTACGACGACAACGGACACGGGACCCACGTTGCGGGCGATGCCGCGAGTAACGGCTATAGTTCTAACGGAAAGTACAGAGGGGTAGCCCCAGAAGCCAACATCATAGGTGTCAAAGTACTGGACGCAGCAGGTAGAGGTAATACATCTGATATACTGGCTGGTATGCAATGGGTCGTGGATAACGCAGATAAATATAATATCCGCATAGTATCCTTGTCCCTGGGTGACAAAGCGGTGCTTCCCTATTTTCTCGATCCCATGGCGCGAGGATGTGAGAAATTGTGGCAGCAGGGTTTTGTAGTAACAGTAGCGGCTGGAAACAACGGCCCTGAACCCAGGACCATAACCACGCCAGGCATAAGCCCATCGGCTATAACCGTTGGAGCGCTGGACGACAGAAGAACTGTAGATACCTCGGACGATGAGGTAGCGTATTTTTCTAGCAGAGGTCCTACTTCCTCTGGCAGGCTTAAACCCGATGTGCTGGCACCAGGGGTAAACATCGTATCCCTCAACAGAAGTCCTATGTCAATGGGAGCAAGCAGCTTTTTATTTGAAAAGATGTACCGCACCGCTTCAGGTACTTCTATGGCGACGCCTATGGTAGCAGGAGCGGCAGCTCTATTGTTGCAAAAAAACCCGCACCTGACCCCTTCTCAAGTAAAAAACATAATGATAAAAACAGCAAAGCCGCTAAATGGCAAAGACAAATATGCAGAGGGGTACGGTGTGATAGATATCAATGCCATGATTCAACAGGCATAAAAATAATGAGCACCTGCAACCTACGGTGCTCATTTTATTCCCTGTATTTCCTCGCGATTTTAAGTCGGTTCAAAGCCCTGGCAAGAGCCGCCTGTGACCGTATATACTCCTCTCTGCTTTTTATCTGCCTCAACCTCTCAAGAGCCCTCTCCTTAGCAGCTTCTGCCCTTTTTATATCAATTTCCTCCGGCCACTCCACGGCATCGGAAAGGATAAGGGTGCTCTCGGGTTTCACCTCCATAAACCCACCAGATATAAAGGCTTCCCTCCACACTCCGTTGGCCAATATCCTTAAAGAGCCTATACCAATAGGTGCCACCATCGGCGTATGCCCGTGTAGCACTCCCAGCTCCCCATCTACGCTGCGCACGATGACCATGTCCACATCGCCTTCAAAAAACCTCTTCTCCGGTGTCAAAACCTCCAATCTGAATGTCTGCATAAAATCAACCCCTATTTCATGCTTTCTGCCCTTTTAAGCACCTCATCTATAGTGCCTACCATGTAGAAAGCAGATTCAGGAATATCGTCCAGTTCTCCTTCTACAATCCTCTTGAAACCTTCCACGGTGTCCTTTACAGGCACATACCTCCCCGGCATCCCTGTAAAGGCTTCTGCTACAAAGAAAGGCTGGGACAAAAATCTCTGGATCTTCCTCGCCCTGTTCACGGTAAGCTTATCTTCCTCGGAAAGCTCATCCATACCCAGTATGGCTATGATGTCCTGCAACTCTTTATACCGCTGAAGGATCTGCTGCACCTTTCGCGCCACCGTGTAATGCTCATGGCCCACCACATCGGGTTCCAGTATTCGGGAAACCGAATCCAGGGGATCTACAGCAGGGTATATGCCCATCTCCGCTATTTGCCTGGACAAAACCGTAGTGGCATCAAGGTGGGTAAATGTAGTAGCAGGTGCAGGGTCAGTGAGGTCATCAGCAGGCACGTAAACGGCCTGAACTGAGGTGATAGAACCCTCTGTAGTAGATGTTATCCTCTCTTCCAGGGCCCCCAGTTCATTGGCCAACGTAGGCTGATACCCGACCGCAGAAGGCATTCTGCCCAGAAGGGCCGATACCTCTGATCCTGCCTGTACAAACCTGAATATATTGTCTATAAACAACAAAACGTCCTGCTTTTCCACATCCCTGAAGTATTCGGCCATGGTCAGACCCGTAAGCGCAACCCTCATCCTGGCCCCTGGCGGTTCGTTCATCTGGCCAAACACAAAAGCGGTCTTGTCTATAACGCCAGACTCCTTCATCTCGTACCACAAGTCGTTGCCTTCGCGGGACCTCTCTCCTACGCCGGTGAAAACCGAGTAACCCCCGTGCTCCATGGCCACGTTCCTTATAAGCTCCATTATAAGAACGGTCTTGCCAACGCCCGCACCGCCAAACAGCCCTATCTTCCCGCCCTTAGCGTAAGGCGCCAGAAGGTCTATGACTTTTATCCCGGTTTCCAGCATTTCCGCCACAGGCTTCTGCCTGCTGTAATCCGGGGCATTTCTGTGTATAGGCCAGTACTCCGAAGCTTTTACCTCTCCTAGGTTGTCCATGGGATCTCCCGTCACGTTAAACATCCTGCCCAGCACGCATTTTCCCACCGGCACCGTTATAGGTGCGCCGGTGTTTTCAACTTCCATACCCCTGGTAAGGCCATCGGTAGGAGCCAGAGCTACACACCTAACCATGTCGTCTCCTATGTGCTGGGATACTTCTGCGGTGATGACTTTATCTCCTAACCTTATCTTTACCGCATGGTTTATATCAGGAAGGTTGCCTCTATCAAATTTGACGTCAATGACAGGCCCTATTACCTGTACAATCCTCCCTTTACCCAATATCTTCACCTCCTCATAAGCTGTTGGCAGCGACCACGATCTCCTGGATCTCTTGAGTGATCTGGCTTTGCCTGGCCCTGTTATACATCAACGTAAGCTTCCTTATCATCTCGTCGGCGTTTTTAGTAGCTGAATCCATGGCGGTCATCCTGGCCCCTTGTTCGCTGGCATAAGATTCAACCATGGCCCCGTATATAAGCCCCTTTATATATTCAGGGACCATCTCGTTAAAGACATCTACCGGAGAAGGATGATACAAAAACTGGTAGTGGAACCCCTCACCGCTATCCTTTTTCTCAAAACTCTCTACATCCAATGGCAGGATTTTCATGACAGTGGGCTTCTGAGACAGAGCAGAAATCAAACGGGTATATACCACGTATATTTCGTCCAAGAAATCCCTGTTGTAAAGCTTCAAAACGATATCCGCTATATCCCTTGCGGTATATACGGTGGGGTTTTGAGCCGTGTACAAGAATTCCACATCGATATTGTAGCCCTTTTTGGCAAAATAGTTTCTTCCCACGTTCCCTATAACCATTAAATAGCTGTTCTGAGAACGGGCGATGCACTCTTCAGCAAGTTTTATGACGTTGTGATTGTAGCTACCGCACAGGCCCTTATCGCCAGACATCACGATATAACCTACCCGTTTTTCGCCGGAAGGCTCTTGTTTACCCAAATAGGGATGAGAAAACTTCTCACTGTGAGCCAGTATATCTCTAATTGTATCCTGAATTTTCCTAAAATACGGCAAGGCTGTGGACAGCTTTACCTGCGCTTTTTTGTACTGAGCTGCTGCGATCAAATGCATGGCGCTGGTTATCTGCCTGGTCTTTTTTACGCTCTTTATCCTGGAAATGATCTCCCTGCGGCTCTGCACCCTATTTCACCTCGAAATTATTCTCTTTGTACTTCTGTATGGCCTCTTTCATCCTGTTTGCCAGTTCCTCGCTTATATCTTTTTTCTCCTTTATCTCCTGTAATATATCAGGGTAGTTGTTTTTTACGTATTCAATCAGCCCTTCGTGGAATCTCCTTACCTCACTTACCGGTACGTCCACCAGGAACTTGTTGTTTACAGCGAAAATCATCAAGACCTGGTACTCCAAAGGCAACGGCTTGTACTGCTCCTGCTTTATGGACTCCACGATGCGCTGCCCCTGCTGCAACAGCTCCAACGTGCTTTTGTCGAGATCTGAACCAAACTGAGCAAAGACCTCCAGCTCCCTATACTGCGCCAGGTCCAGCCTCAGCCTGGACGCGACTTTTTTCATCGCCTTGGTCTGTGCAGCGCCGCCCACACGGGATACAGAAAGTCCCACATTGATTGCAGGCCTTATTCCAGCGAAAAACAACTCGCTCTCCAGAAAGATCTGCCCATCGGTTATAGATATGACGTTGGTGGGAATATAAGCCGATATATCACCGGCCTGGGTCTCTATGATGGGAAGAGCCGTAATGGAACCTCCTCCTGCTTCCTCGCTCAGCTTAGCCGCTCTTTCCAGAAGCCTTGAGTGCAGGTAGAACACATCACCGGGATACGCTTCTCTTCCAGGGGGCCTTCTCAAAAGCAAGGAAAGGGTCCTGTAAGCTACAGCGTGCTTGGACAGGTCGTCGTACACGATCAGCACGTCTTTACCTTTGTACATGAAATACTCGCCCATGGAACACGCCGCATAGGGCGCAATGTACTGGAGCGCAGCCGATTCACTGGCCGTCGCCGAAACCACAATAGAATAGTCCATTGCCCCGTGCATGGTCAGCGTGTGCACAATCCTGGCCACCGTTGACGCCTTTTGCCCTATGGCAACGTATATGCATATGACGTCCTGATCTTTCTGGTTTAATATGGTGTCGATGGCAATAGCCGTTTTGCCTGTCTGCCTGTCCCCTATGATCAACTCCCTCTGGCCCCTACCTATGGGTATCATGCTATCGATGGCTAAAATACCTGTCTGGAGAGGCGTATCCACAGATTTTCTATCCAGTATAGCAGGCGCTGGGTTCTCCACCGGTCGCCTCTCTGTGGCATTGATGTCCCCTTTGCCGTCTAGCGGCTGACCTAGGGCGTTGACAACGCGCCCTATCAACTGCTCTCCCACAGGCACGTCGATAACCCTACCGGTTCTCTTTACAATAGACCCCTCTTTTACCCCTTCAGAAGACCCAAGGATAACACATCCTACATTGTCTTCCTCCAGGTTTAGCGCCATTCCGTACTCGCCGTTTTCAAATTCCAGCAGCTCCCCGGCCATGCAGTTATTGAGGCCGTAAATTCTTGCGATGCCATCACCGCTCTCAATGACATAACCTATTTCCTCTAATTTTTGGTGAAATTCCAGATTTTCTATCTCCTGTTTCAGGATGCTGCTTATCTCACCTGGTTTCAATTGCATGATATCACCTACTCACATCCACATTTTGAAGTGATCTCCTCACAAGGTTAAGCCTGTTCTTTACAGAAAAATCCAGAATCCTGTCATCAAATTTCAACTGAAGCCCTCCCAGAATGGCAGGGTCCACTTCACTTTCCAGCTTCAAGGAATAATCTATTCCCTCGCTGAGCTTTCTCTCAATAGCCTCTATAACACCCGACTTAAGCGGTCGGGCAGAAACCACCTTTACCACCTTTATGCGGTGCGCCTCCATGTAAAGGCGGTTTACGTATTCGTAAATGCCCTGGATATCGTCCACGTGCCCGTTTTTAATCAACAGCAAAACCAGGTTTACGACCTTTTTGTCAAAATCCTTTAAAGCCTTTTTCACAGCAGCTTCTTTTTTTTCGTACTCGATTACAGGGTTTTTGAGGGCCTCTGCAAAACCGCTTAAAATCCTGCACGCATCGCCCAGCTGGGCGATACACGCCTCTGCATCCGGTCCTTCACAGGCATCATAAAATGCAGTCCCGTACCTCTTTGCTACTACCTCGGCCATAATTCCAGACCTTCCTCATCTAGCAATTTGTCGATGTATATCTGGTCTTTGACCATATCCAGCTGCTGATTTATAACTTTGGTGGCTATCTTAATGCTTATATCCACTATCTGGTCCTTCATATCCTCTAAGGCCTTTTGCCTGTCTCGTTCTATCTGCTCCCTGGCCTGGGTTACGATGATTTCAGCCTGCCTCTTGGCTTCGTTTATTATCTCCTCCTGTGTCTTTATAGCCTGCTGTTTTGCCTGCTCTATCAATTCCCTGGACTTTTCCCTGATATCTGACAGCTCTTTTTCGTAGTTTTTCTTGATCTCGTCAGCTTCTTCCAACCTCTTGCGAGCAGTCTCCAGCGACTCTTCAATTCTCGCCGTGCGCCTGTTCATAAAATCCGTGACAGGCTTAAACAGGTACTTTCTAAAAACGAGGTAAAGGATTATGACATTGGCGATCTCAAAGTAAAAGGTCCAGCTGGTAAAGTCAATCAAACTACCGCCTTCTTTCCCCTAAATTCCCTGTTAAAAATTATTTTACGACAAAAATGATGAGTATAGCGACCAACAGGCCGTATATAGCCGTAGCCTCAGCCAACGCCACGCCCAGCAGAAACACCTGGTTTATCTTGCTTATAGCCTCAGGCTGACGAGCTACCGCCTCAGTGGCCTTACCTGTGGCAATTCCAATGCCCACACCTGCGCCTACACCTGTTAACGCCGCTATTGCAGCTGCCAGTGCCACTAATGACATGATCTCACCTCCTTCTAAAATTCGTTCTCATTTACGGCTTCAGACACGTACAGCATGCTTAAAAACACGAATATAAGCATCTGAATAAAGCCGTCGAACAGGTCAAAGTAAAGGCTCAGCGCCGCCGGTATCACCAGAGGCACAACCCTGTATATGAGCTCCATGATTATAACGCCTGCTAGGATATTGCCGTAAAGTCGAACAGTAAGGGATAACGGCCTCGTAAAAAGGTCCAGCACGCCCAATAGGGGAATAGGTTTTACAAAAGACATGAGCCAGCTTTTAAAGCCTTTGTATTTTATATGAGCTATTATGGTAATCGCAATGGTCATTACCGCTAGAGCAGCAGTTAAGCTTATATCCCTCGTGGGTGGTTTAAAGCCTATAAGGCTTATGATATTAGCCACGAACAAAAATATAGCCACAGTCCCGAAATAAGGAGCAAACGGCTCCCACTTCTCACCTATAAGTTGCTTTGCTAAATTGTTCAAAGACTCTACTATCATCTCAACTACATTTTGAGAACCCCTAGGTACTTCTTCAAGTCTTCGGGTAAAAACAAACATAAGCGCTATCAACATTGCCATGATAATCCACGTGACCACAACCGTATCAGTAACAGGTATGCCTTTCCCCAATGGAATGGTAAACACCACCTTAGGCCCTACGTCCAAGCTCCCACCTCCTTGCGCTGAAAAATACTTAGACAAATCGATAACAATCATTATACTCCTTTTTATGTATTAATTCAAATACAAAAATAGTTTAGAAATTCATCGAATAATATGTGAGATCGTTTTTACCTCTCCTAATCACGCATTCTCTCATTCGCGCACCCCATTTTAAATCTTACTGGTTTCTGTGGGCAATGACCTGTGGGCTAGTCCTATAGCGACATCGTTGAGGTTTAAAAGCCCTATCTCAAAGAAAATGGCTACGCTCAGGTGCTCGCTGTGCCTTGCAATACCTATTTTGCCGCCCACGCTCAACCCAAAAGCCCGTGGAGCGATCTGAGATAAGGCCTCTCTGGTCACGCCCACTATAGCGCCTTCTCCCACATGGGTATCCTCTACAACCCCTTCCCTCTTCGCAGCAACCGCAGCCCTCTCTAATATTTTTTTTATAGAGGCATTGAAATCGCCGCCAAAGTCCACCGCTACGGCTTTTATCCCCTTTTCCCTGTATTTGTGCTTTAACAGGTCTTCTTCTTCGCGGCTGGATATAGCCATTTTTAACGCCGCCTTAGCCACATCAATGCTCCTCATACTACAATCCCTCTCTATTATTTTTTACCCTACATCGCTTTTTCTCTCATATAGTAGAAAAGGTACTGCTGGGCATATCCTGCGTAATCCCCAAACTTACTTTCAGCAAAGCGCCTTATCCTGTCTATGTTGCTATCCTTAAAACCGTAAAGCTGAGTAAGCACCTTCTTAACCCATACATCCACGGGAAAGGCCTGGGTTTTTCCGTAGGCAAAGAGCAGTATGCAATCAGCCACTTTATCCCCCACTCCAGGAATCTCCTTTAGCCTGGATCTGGCCTCATCTATATCCATCTCGTAGATGGCCTTTAAATCAAAGCCCTGCTGTACCATCCTGGCAGCTTCTATGATGTAGCTAGCCCTGAAGCCGCACCTGGTCTCCTTTAAAGTTTCCTCATCCACAGCCGCCAGCCTCTCAGGGCCTGGGAATGTGTAATAGGTTCTACCCATGTAATCCACAGGATCGCCGTAGGACCTGCATATATTCTCCACGACCCTTTTTATCTGAGGAATCCTGTTGTTAGCCGAGATAATAAAGGAAATCAGGCACTCCCACGGGTCTTGCCTCAATATCCTTATACCCCTTCCCATGCGCATGGCCTTATCCAGTATCTCATCGCCCTTTAATGCTTCCGCAATAGAGCTGTAATCCTTGTCCATATCAAAATAATAGTACCAGGTGTCCTCAAGGTCCTTCTTTGAAGTATCTTTTAAATACAGCATACCGTCGCCTATCTCTGACACGTTGAGGGCTTTTCCATAAGCAACGCCTGTATAGCTGCCGTCAGGCTCAGCGTTCCACCTGAAACACTGCCCACATTCAAAAGTGTTTTTAAGGTCTATATCAAGGCCGTATACCACCACACCGCCTTGCCTTTCTTCTACTTTCAACATCGCGTTCAATCCCCTAATAAAAGTATGTCTAAAATTCTAGAATAATTGTATCGCTGTAAAAAGAGCCTGTCAATTGACTATGTGTAACCATTATATTGACACAGCTGGCATTAAAATGTATTATAACGTCAAAGATAACAGCGGGGTGAAAACTTTATGGCAACAGTCATGTTAAATAGAAAAATACCTGATAGAGTAGTACAAGGCCATCCATGGATATACCGTACCGAAATAGATCGGGTAGAAGGAGAATACATGCCCGGAGACATAGTAGACGTAAGAGACAAAAACAACCGGTTTGTAGGCAGGGGTTACATAAATTTAAAATCCATGATCAGCGTAAGATTGCTCACGAGAAAAGAAGAAAAAATCGACGAAGAATTTTTCAGAAAGAGGATACAAGATGCCTGGGAATACAGAAAGAGGGTGATGGACGACGTCAATTCCTGCCGGATTGTGTACGGGGAATCAGACTTCCTGCCTGCGCTAATCGTAGATAAATTTGGGGATTACCTGGTTACCCAATTTTTATCTTTGGGCATGGATGTGAGAAAAAAGATGATCGTAAACCTGCTGGATGAAATCATAAAACCCGCGGGCATCTTTGAAAGGGATGACGTCCACGTAAGAGAAATAGAAGGCCTAAAGCAGGAGAAAGGCTACCTTAAAGGGCAATTTGACCCGGTGCAGGAATTTACAGAAAACGGGATAAAATTCTACGTAGACATGGAAAACGGCCAGAAAACCGGGTATTTCCTGGACCAGAAAGAAAACAGGGCATCCATTTCAAAATACGTAAAAGGAGCGCAAGTCCTGGATTGTTTCTGCCATACCGGTTCCTTTGCCATACACGCAGCCTACTACGGGGCAAAAGATGTCACAGCTGTGGATATATCCGATGACGCCATATCGATGGCAGAAAAAAATGCCCGTTTAAATTCGCTACAAGGCCGAATATCTTTTGTGTGCGCCAACGTCTTTGATCTGCTCCGCCAGTACGTAAGCGAGGGAAAAGCCTACGATGTGGTAATACTGGATCCACCCGCTTTCACCAAGAGCAAAAGCACTGTACCCTCAGCGCTAAAAGGCTACAAGGAGATCAACCTTAGGGCTTTAAAGCTGTTAAACCCCGGTGGATTTCTCATAACAGCGTCATGCTCCCAGCACGTATCCCCTGAGCTCTTTAAAGAAGTGGTGCTGGATGCAGCCATTGACGCCAAAAGGGACATAAGGATTGTGGAAGAGAGGTCCCAGGCAAAAGACCATCCGATTTTACCCGGTGCGCCTGAGACCAGATATTTAAAATTCCTCGTGCTCCACGTGTTGTAAATCCCTATTTGCTCAAGGCGCTGTGCAGCCAGTCATAAGATATCCTGCCGCTGATATGGTGACCTCCTTTAAAGCGATCCCTCACCAGGTTATAAGGAACCCCCAGGAGATCATAGGCTTTTTTAACCTTATCATAGGCGTAATCAGCGGCATCTACGGGGAAAATAGGGTCATCGGTGCCACTCTCTATAAGCATAGGCCGTGGGGCTACAAGGCACGCGATGTCGTACATCTCCCCGTATTTGAGTATGCCCGGAATGTAATTGTCCTCACAATGGCGAACAGACAGGATGGAGCCTTTAAACGTGCAAAGATAGCCGCTCACCACAGCGGCTTTAATCCTATCCTCTAAAGCCGCCGTAAAGAGAGATACCATCCCTCCCCCTGATATACCCATACACCCAATTCTACTTGAATCCACCTCATCCCTTTGCTCAAGGTAATCCACAGCCCTTATGGCGTCCCACACCCTCATGCCTATTAATGTTTTGCCTAGCATCATGGCGTAAAAAGAAGCCCTCCGACACGAGCTGGCATAAGGCCCTTTTTCCTCATCTTCCACCTCTCGCCTTTCCCCAAAGCCCATGATCTCCGGTGCCATCACCACCATGCCCCTTTTTACCAGTTCCAGAGCAAAATCCCTATGGTAACCCTGGGGAAGAGGGCGAGGACTATCTCTATCGGTGCCATCCTCGTTGATGCCCACGATGTCCTTATTGCCGTAGCCGTGGCCGCACAAAGCCAAAACAGCAGGAACCCTTCCCTTGATATCGTCAGGAACCAGCATGTACGCCGATGCCACGACATACGGCGCTGTGCGGTATAACACCTTTTCTCTGGTGTAACCCTTAAGGTGAACCCTCTGCACTACTTCAGGTTTAAGCTCCACCTTTTCAGGAAAACCACCCAAGAGCTCTATGAGCTTTGCCCTGAAGCCACTTTTCCACCTACCAAACTCCTCCGAGCTGTTTAAGTCAAATCGGTACACAGGTGTCAGCACTTCGTATGCCTTTTCCAAAGAGTACAGAGGTCTCAGCTCATCAATCATGTTCCTTTCTCCTCTCTGTAAACGCAGGATTTTAATTCCAATAGCTCTTTATCGGTCAGCTCTCTAAAATGCCCCGGCTTTAAGTTTTCGTCTAGGACCAGAGGACCCATGGCCACTCTCTTTAAGTACCGTACCCTTTTGCCCACCGCCAGAAACATCCTCTTTACCTGGTGGAATTTGCCCTCCACGATGGACACATAGGCCTCAGATACATCCCCCTGGCTTAATATCTCCAAGTTGGCCGGTAACGTAACGTATCCGTCGTCCAGTTTTATTCCTTCTTTAAACCTCTCAACATCGCTTTCACTCAGTCCACCCGCCACTCGCACGTAATACTTTTTCTCTACCTTCTTACCAGGAGAGAGCAACCTGTGTGCCAGATCGCCGTCGTTGGTCACAAGAAGTAACCCCTCAGAGTCCTTATCAAGCCTGCCCACAGGGAACACTTTAAAATGCCTGTACTCATCGGGCAAAAGATCCATAACCGTCATCTCCCTGGTGTCTTCTGTGGCTGTGATATAACCCATCTTCTTATTGTGCATCAAGTATACGTATTCCCTGTAATCAACTCTGATGCCATCAATCAAAATCTCGTCTTTATACGGGTCTACGTGCTGACCAGGATTCTTGACGATAGCGCCGTTGACCACAACGCTCCCTCGCCTTATGAGAGCTTTTACCTCTTTTCGGGTTCCGACACCACTGTTAGCTAAAATTTTGTCAAGTCTTTCCATTATATCACCGCGCTTTTTTATTAATTATACCATTATTTGCAAACAATTTAATATTTTTTTGACATCCTGCAAATATTAAATGGTGGAGGTGTAATAATGAGAATCACTGCAGTTTTGCCAACCCAGGAACAGGTAGGAGCATTAATCGACAACCTCAAAAATATAGGATACGACAGGCGCGACCTCATCATAGCAGACGTAAACAACGAGGGCGATTACAGAGAGCCCAACGACAGGGGAAGCATTGTAGATCTTCAAACGGAAAGAGAAGGCCTGGGCGAAAAAGAGCCCTACAGCCAAGCCTTTGACTTAAAAGACGTCAGCGGTGGAATTCTGGTGTCCCTCGAGACGTCTGTCAAAGAGGTTTCAAAAATAATGGAGATAATGGAACAATCGGGTGCCATAAAAATAATAAGAGGCTAAAGGATTGCTTTACAGCAATCCCATAACCTCCCCATTAAAACCCTTTAAACATCCTTTAGCACCATTACAGAATACGGTGCCACAGTTACATCTCCTCTGTAAACATTACCTGTAAGCACATCCACCATGTCTTTATTCAGCTTTAAACTACCCTCGCGATGCTCTATCTCCAAAACCACCATTCCCGATCCCGCCTCACCAGATCGGGGCACCACCAGCAAGTTACTGGAAGCGTCAAAAGGCGAAATACCAGCCTCTCTGGCCACATCCACTACCAACCTCTGAAAATCCTCTTCAGAAGGCATGGTACCCAGGACGATTATCTGTCCTTTTCCCATCCTGCACCTCGTAATGGCTGCCAGACCTGCCAGAGGCCCTTCGGTGTAGACAGCCATAGCCTCTGCCCCACGGGTTTCAAAGCCATCATACCATATAGAGCCTTTAAATGTCCTGCCATCGCTCCACTGTGCCGTAAAGTCCTTAGGATCTCCCGGAATCTGGTACTTGCAGTATACCTTGCCCCATTCCTCCAGATAGCCAAAAGGAGCTTTAGTGTACTTGGTGGCGTGGATGGTGCGCACGTCGGACAAAGGCCCTACAATCCACGTGCCGCCATTATATATCCAGTCCTTCAGCCTTTCTTTCAACCCCGACTCTTCCAGAGTGGGCAAAAAAGGCGATATAACCACCTTATAATCCTCCAGAGAGGATGCAGGGTCAATAATGTCCGGCCTGAGCTGAGCTTTTATCAGAGGATGGTAAACCCCATTGAGCATCCTGTCAGCGTAATTAAACCCATTTACCATAGGCTGGAACTGGAACAACCACCACGCATAACCGGAAAAGTGCACTGCCAGCCCTGATTTTACGGGCCTTGTGCCCCGCAAAAACTCACCTGATCGCCTGAAGCCATCAGCCACCTCTTTGACCTCATCAAATATGTGCAAAGGTCTGCCGCAACTGGATATTACTGAGCCGTGCATCAGTTCCTGCCCGCTCCAGTGGGCCCGCCATAACCAGTAGAGATTGGCTTCTCCTCCCAACGCTATGGGAAGCCAGGAATTAACCCTGCAAAAGCCTTCGTCCTTGTAACCGTTAGCAGTAGTAGAACCATTCCAGCACGTCTGGGTTTCGGTATTCCAGAAAGGAGTGTCTTTTAAAGGCCGTATAAAATCCATCCAAAAAGCCGCCTGCCACAGATTGTCCATGTTGTTGTAGTGGTTGAACTGAATTACGTCTAATACCTGGCTCATCTTTTTATAGTTGAGGCCATTTACAGGCATCATGTCAGTGCCCACAGGCTGCCTGGCCAGTTTATGTAATATCTTCACCTGGGCTTGGGTAAAATCCACGTAAGAGTCGGATTGGAAGTTCATCCATGCCGTAAGCAGCGACGGATGATGCCATGTATCAGATCTGGGAATAGGTAGTTGATCAAAAGATTTATAGGTTTGACTCCAAAGATCTGTGCACCACGCCTTATTTAAATTGTCAATGGTCCCAAATTGGCTGCGCATAGAATCAATGAATTTACTGTGACATACAGGACAGCAACAACCTCTTCCATGAGGAGGATACAGCTCGTTGTCGATCTGCCATCCTATGACGTTGGGGTCCTGTCCAAATTCTTCTGCCAGCTTTGTCACTATTTTCTCGCAGTACTCCCTGTAAACAGGGTTATTGGGGCACGCGTGCCTTCTGGCACCGTGTTGCGCCCTGGTTCCATCATCCAGCACCACTAAAACCTCCGGGTATTTCTCCACAAGCCATATGGGAGGGGTACATGTAGGCGTGCACATGATGACGGCAATTCCCGCCTCTGCCAGCTTGTCTACCACTGTGTGCAGCCATTGAAAATCGTAAACGCCTTCCTGAGGCTCCATGCGGCTCCAGGCAAATTCCCCTACCCTCACTACATTTACCCCGGCCTCTTTCATCAGTGCAATGTCTTCATCAACCTGCTCCAGAGGCCAGTCCTCAGGGTAATAAGCAGCACCTAAATACGGAGGTAAAACCTTCATGATCAATTCTCCTCTCTACAGATAAAATCTGTAATCCACTACTCATTTTACTATACCAAAGACAAAAATCAACCGTTTTCTTTTAACAATTTACTCTTTTCTTGATATAATAAACTGTATATATTTGTGAAAAGGGGAGTATTTATGCAGAAAAAGTTAAAAATTGCGTCAGTTATTATTGCGATACTTATACTAATACTAATAATTATGTTTTTACCTAAATTAAGTTTAAAGACAGAAAAAATGACATCCCAAGAGACAAATAATTTTGTTTTTTACTATGAAAAGCAAGATGAAAGGGCAGTATCAGATATGGCAAAAGTTTTAGATAAAACCTATAAAAAAATTAATACGACCATGAATTTTAATAAAATCGGAAAAACAGAGGTATACGTTTATCCCGATCTCCCAACCTTTCACACAAAAAAATATGGTTATTTAGGCATGATTTTAGCTCCTGACTGGTATATCGGAGATAATGTAAAAGATAAAGTAATTATTGTTTCACCGTTAAATCCAGGACCAGTGCATGACTATAACAGCGTAGTTCAGGCCGTGGTACACGAATATGTTCATACGGTAATTTATCAAATAAACAAAAAAACGCCGAAATTTTTAAACGAGGGGTTGGCAGGTTATTTATCAGGTAATAGTAAACCAAATTATCCATTAGAAAATGTTCCTAGCATAGAAGATACAAAAATAAGTAATCCTATTGAATTCGGCAACAAAGGGCTCTACGCTTTTTCTTATACGTACATAGAATTTCTCGATAAAAAATATGGCATAAATGATATTATGAAATTAGTAAAAAAGCCTTCATCATATAAAGAAATATTTGGTGTATCTGAACAAGATATATACAAACAGTGGATCCAATATATTAAAGATAATTATAGATGAACTTTTTCGCTACAGGCTAACTCTATGACATTACCAAGGGAAAATAAAGTGTGCTCGTACGGTAATTATTTGATGTCTCCGCAATCAAGAATACATCGGGAGATTTAAGCGCGATATTTAATCAGTTTTATAATTACCTCAAAGATAAAATTTGCAGAGTATACAGTGCACCTTTTGGCGTAAGATTTCCTTCAAACCTGACGTTGTCGTTGTATGCGATAGGAAACTCGATGGCGAGGAAAAAAAGCAGTTCCTGTTTATTAGGTTGTTCTATGTGCTTGCCGCACACACATAAAAAAGGCACGTTTGAATGCTATATCCGTTCAAACGTGCCCGTGAGGTAAATTATATGCTACTTATCAAAATACTTCTCCAAATCTTCCGGCTTTTCGATATCGAATATATCATCTGTTATCTTTTCTAAAATTTTACTGTCAGCGCTTTTTACCAACTCTTCGTACTTTTTGGGAAAATTCTTAAATTTTTTATTAAGAAGTTTCAGCACTACTTCCGTTTTGCCTTTTTCTATACCTTTTTCTATCCCCTTTTCTATACCTTTCTCTATGCCCTTCTCCATAATCATCTTGTAAGATGGTAGTTCTTCTAGCTTTAACATCTTTTCCACCCCCTCAAAAATTTTCTTTATGATTTCCTGACTATATACAATACTTGAAAGCAGCTCAGCTTTAAATGCTATAGATCTCTTTCTGTCCACATCAATAGGCGCATCTTTAATTAAGTCCACGCACATTTTGAGATACTTTTCTCCTTTTTCGATCCTCCTGTTCCTATCAACTATCGGCAGAAGCGAGTAAAGATCAAAATATTTTGTCTCCGCTATCTCTGAAAACCTGATTTCACCTACATCTATTATCCTATATCTATAATCAAGTTTATTGTCTCCTACCTCATAGTTAATACCATTGTCCATTTTTACCCTGTCCTTACCTATATACAGCACCACCTGATACGGCATAAGTTTGTGTTTTTCTATTATTTCCAGCGCGTATCGAAGCATTCTGTACGGCATTACTCTGTCGTTATCGGACTGAAACTCTATATGAACGGCGATCTCTCCCGTATCCGTATCGCACCTAAATATCATATCGCTATCCCTGCGCTCTACCCTTGCAAACTCTATATTAAGTTCATCTAGCTTTCTAAGGTTAATACCCGTTAAATATATGATTATATCGTCTGCTATATCTGAAAATATGCTCTTTAGAGTTAAATCGTATGTTTGAGGCATTCTATCCCCCTTTTCCTTCGTCCTATACACATTTATTATATCACAAAAAGCCTGACAAAAAGAGCACCTCTACGCGACGTTTTTATAATCAAAAGACAAAGCACATTTACACTTTGCCGCTTATGTCGAATACCTCTATAACCTTAAAAATTTATAAATAACAACTATAAATAAACTTTTTTAATTCACACCATCACCACCTAAATTCTTTCTACTTGGATTTTATCTAAAACCTCCTGAACTTCTTTAAATGAACATACTTCAGTTCCAGGTTTTGAAGCCGTTATTGTTCCAGCAGCCGTAGTCCAACGAGCTATTTCAAACAAACTGTAGCCATTTAAAAGGCAATACACCAGAGCGGCAACCATAGAATCACCAGCTCCTGTCGCACTTTTTCTATCGATTTCATAGCTCTTTACTCTGTATACTTCTTTTTCATCCAAAACTATTGCCCCATCTGCTCCCATGGAGACGATCACAATCTTTATTCCTTTATCTAATAAACTTTTTGCTGCATTTACAATATCCCTATCATCAGTTAGCTTTTTCCCAAATAACATCTCTAACTCAAAAATATTAGGCTTTATAGCAAAAGGCAACGCTTTTATGCCTTCTGCTAATACCTCACCATCTGCATCTAAAATAGCTTTAACACCTTCTTTTCTCGCTATCTCAATTAGCTCGTAATAAATGCCATTGTCTATACCAGGAGGCAAACTTCCACTTATAACAACAAACATCGCTTGTTTTATAAGACGTGTATATTTCTCTTTAAATTCGTTTAACACTTCTGTAGACACAGAAAACCCCATTTCGTTAATTTCTGTCACAAGGTTTGAATGTTTATCTATAATCTTTAGATTTGTCCTCGTATTGCCGTGTTCTTTTAAAAAATCGTTTTTAATACCATCTTTTTCTAGATATTCTAATAATAATTGTCCTTGAACACCCGCTATTAAACCTGTAGCTAAAACATTTATGTTAAATTTTTTCAAAACCCTTGCAACATTTATGCCCTTTCCCCCAGCGTCAATTCTCATACTTTGAACACGGTTTAGACCACCCACATTAAATTTTTCAACGACTATAGTTTTGTCTAGTGCAGGGTTTAAAGTTACCGTAAGGACATAAGATTCCACTTAATTCGCCTCCTCAGTGTTTACTATTCAACACCAACTCTACAAATTTTTCTTCCATCTAAAAATCGTTATAACTGGAGACTGCGGCTATTGTATTGTCGTCTGTATTATTGAACAAATAATACTTTATTTACCTTTATTTTATCAGAAAAAAAGAGGATCTCCATATATAATTTCACTTTACTTGGTAATCAAAAGGTTTTTTGTCCCAGGCTATTTAAAATGAGCTAAAACAAAATTTGGAAAAGTAAAAAGTACCTCCTGTAGAACTTACCTCGAATTAACAAAAAACAGGAGGTACTAATCAATCAGTTGACAAAAATTTATTTACTGTAAAAATAATTAACGTTATCCTTAGTAACCACATTAACGCCCGTATCTACAGAAGCCGGTAAAGGTGCAACTTTAGCCTGTTGCCAATTTCCACCGACAGGATGAACTAAATTATGCTTGATGTTATACAAAAACATCATACCCCAATACCCCATATTCCACGTGCCCTGCGCAATGGTAGCGTCGATTACTCCTTCCTTGATATTGTCAAGAGTCCCTTTATCCGTATCAAAGCTCACTATATGAACCTTCCCCACTTTATTGGCTTCCTTCACTGCAGTCGCTGCGCCCACGCCTGTAGAAGCTTCTGTCGTAAACACTCCTACTAAATTGGGATGAGCTTGCATCATGCTACCCATAGCCTGAGCTGAAGCAACCTGATCTGATTTACCATCCTGTACTGAGACTACTTTCATATTAGGAAATTCTTTAGCAATAGTATCCTTAAATCCCGCCGTACGTTCCTCATGATTCAACTGACCCGGGATCGTAATTACTCCCACCTCTCCTTTTCCCCCTACTAACTTTGCAAGGGTTCTTGCTGCAACAACTCCAGCATCATAATTTGATGTGCCAAGATAAGAATAACGAGAAGATTTTGGTGAATCAGCATCAAACGTTACAACAGGTATACCTTCTTTTATTGCTTTATCAATTGGTTCTTTAAGCGCATCAGGATTGATAGCCGTTACTAATATACCGCTTGGTTTTTGCGCTATAACTTGTTCTAAAACCGTAACTTCTTGATTTATATCGTATTCATTTGCGCCTGTATATTGAGCCGTCACACCCAAGTTATTAGCTGCATCCTGCATGCCTTTATATGCGCCTTTCCAATATTCAATGCCTGACACAAATGTCACCATTACATATTTTTCACTTTTAGAACCAACTAATGGACTTCCTGAAGAAGAAGATGTTGTCTTTGAATTATTTGACAGCTTATTACAGCCTGATAATAAACCTGTAATAATGACCGTCACCGCAACAAATAACACAAATATCTTTTTAGCACATCGCTTCATATTGCTTATATTCCTCCCCTTATAAAGATTTTTAAGCCTTATTCTGATTTTTATTTACATATATATCGATCATAACTGCTGCTATTAAAACTATGCCAGTTACAAGGCTTTGCCAGTATACAGAAACATTCATAAGCACTAATGCATTATTAACCAACCCAACCAACAGGATGCCTAGAAGCGCACCCCAAATCGTCCCAACGCCACCGGTAAGGCTTGCACCGCCAATTACAGCACCAGCTATTGCTCGTAACTCAGCACCTGTACCAACAGTGGGAGTTGCCACCCCAAACCTTGCAAGCGTTACAATGCCAGCTATACCTGACAATGTAGCACTTATCGTATAAACCAGCATTTTTGTATAATTAACGTTTATACCTGATAAATACGCCGCCTTCTCGTTAGAACCAACGAAATAAACCTGCCTAAACACTGCTGACTTTCTCATAAGATAGTCAAAAACAATTACTAAAATAAACAATATAATAACAGGATTTGGTATCCCCAAAAAACTTCCCCGGCCTATAAAATCAAACATCTTAGATATACTTCCAAGGCTTACAGGAGAGCCTTTGGTAAAGACATACGCAATCCCCCTTGCAATAGACATCATACCTAGAGTAGTAATAAACGGATTCATCTGAATTTTAGTAACGAATACACCAATTACAACACCTGCTAATACCGACACTAAAACTGAAACCAAGACGCTGATCCATACATTCACGCCATTAACTATCAACATGCCAGCTACTACGTTACTTAAAGCCATCACCGAGCCTACCGACAAATCTATTCCTCCTAGCACCAACACTATAGTCATACCTATTGCAATGACGCCATCCATCGAAAGGCCCACTAACGTCGTAGCTATATTGGAGGATGTAAGGAATCCAGGTATAAAAAGAGCCATTAAAATTGCCATCGCCAATATAATAAATATAATTGAAGTTTCTCTAACCGCAAATACATTTTTGAATTTCATTGCTTATGCCTCCTCAATGTGCAGTGGTCTTGTGTCTTTTTTTCTACCAGTTGCATATTGCATAACCATTTCTTCGCTTGCATCTTTTGCAACTAGCTCTCCTGTTATTTCACCTTGGTAAATCACAAGAATCCTATCGCTTATGCCTAATATCTCAGGTAAATCTGATGAGATAACAATTATCCCTCTACCTTCATTGGCCAATCTTCTCAAAAGCTCATGGATTTCATGCTTTGCTCCAACATCAATCCCACGCGTAGGCTCATCAAGCAAGAGGACTTGTGGGTCAACAGCCAGCCACCTTGAAAGAAGTACTTTCTGCTGATTCCCTCCGCTTAAATTAATAACCCTCTGATTTATATCTCTACACTTTATACCCAATTTTTCTTTAAACTCTTGGCTTATTTTAGATACAGCACCCTCTTGTATTAAACCCTTTCTACTCACCTGCTTAAAATCAGCAGCTATTATATTTTCCCTTACGCTTTTTTGTAAAAATAAACCTTCTCCTTTCCTGTCCTCAGTGATGTATACCAGTCCATTTTTGATCGAACTGCGCACATTATTTAGCGGAATTTTTTGACCCAACAATCTTACTTCTCCTCTATCTACGCGATCTATCCCGCATATGCCTCTCGCTATCTCTGTTCTCCCAGCGCCGATTAACCCAAATAAACCTAAAATTTCTCCTTCATATAATTTAAAAGAAATATCTCTATATACTCCATTTCTCGTCAAACCATTAACTTCAAGTTTAACATCACCTCGCCTCTCGCTTTTAGGAGGATAAATGCTCTCCAATTTCCGTCCTACCATTGAAGAAACCACTTCGTCAACTGTAATTTCCGAAATTTTCTTTGTCCACACATGTACACCATCTCTTAAAACCGTACATCTTTCACATATTTTAAAAATTTCGTTCATTTTATGGCTGATATATAATATCGCAATGCCACTTCTCTTTAAAATACTTAACACCTTAAATAAATTTTCAACCTCCGCATCCGTCAAAGCCGAAGTAGGCTCATCCAAAACAAGAACTCTGCAGTCCATTGATATTGCTTTAGCAATTTCTACTATTTGTTGCTGTGAAATACTTAAATTACCAACAATCGCTTCAGGATCAATATCTGCGTTGAGTTTCTCGAGAATCTCTTTTGTCACTTCATTCATTTTTCTTTTGTCTACAATTCCTCTGCTGTTGACTATCAATCTTCCTGCAAAGATATTTTCCAGTACGCTTAGATGTGGGAAAAGGCTTAACTCTTGATGTACAATACCTATTCCAATTTTTTGAGCATCCTTAGGTTCACTGAATTTAACTCTTTTATTTTCAAAAAATATATCTCCAGAATCCGGCTGCAAACTCCCTGTCAAAATATTCATCAGAGTAGATTTTCCAGCGCCATTCTCACCGCATATAGCGTGAATTTCCCCTTCGTATATATCCAGATTTATATCTTTCAACACTTGAACTCCATAAAATGACTTACTAATCCCTTTCATCCTAATCAGTGGATCATTTTTCATCGCTTCACACCCTCATATGAGATGGTTTGGTATCATCCAGTAATTTTTTACAATTACTTTTTATTCGTATATCACCTTCCCTTCTCTTTTTACATTATGTATACGTACATTTTGCAAATAGAAGCTAAATTGTACGTATATCTTCATTTCTATATTTAGGATACTCCCTTATAAAAACATTTTCAAAGTCCAAATTTGGTCAAATTCATCGAATATTCTCCGTTTTTTTTTTTTTCAGAATATTACTCACGTTTTCTCACTCTCTCACCATTTTTCTCCTTTATTTATTCAAAGTACCTTTATTAGCATGTCAAGTGCTACCATCTTTATGTAACAGATTTTTTATATTAAAAAAGGACATAGGATTATGGTGTTCTTATCATTATCAATAAATTATGGTAATATTAAGCTACAGTCTTCTTCCATCTATCAAGCGTAGAGTAAAATTGCTGTTCATCTAAACAAAATGAAAGCTATCGCTTTTCAATGTCGTCGACCTGTGATAGTGTAAAAATAGCAGGGGTTAGACGACATACTTTTTTATAAAAAAAGCCTTGATTTAGATGGAAAATTATAATATCATTAAATCATAAATGATAATTGAGATAATTGATTATCATTATTGCGCTGACGTGAAAATACCGTTTTAAGCGCCCTGTACGGGTTTTGAGTCTACCTATGAGGGATTGAAACTGGAAGCGTCGGAAAAACAACTGTATACAGCTCAATTAGTTTTGAGCCCACCTAGGGATTAAAACAGTCTTTTCTCATTACCATACCTTAACATACTTACGTTCTACAAGAAATAGATGTAAGAGAGGATTACTACCTGTACTGATTTTCTTGATAAACAAACCCTTTGGCGATCTACAAGCTATATAAAAAGTCATAATCATTAAAGCTAAAAGCCATTGTAAAAGATCAGTCAAACAAATTTGCAAAGTATAGCGTAGATTTAATTTTAAGAAAGGTAGAAACTTATGTTTTATATAATTATTTTTCAAATAATCAATATAATTTCCTTAATATTTTTACTCTATTTTATATATAAAATCTATCTATATATCAGCAGGAAATAGCAAAATACAACCCCAGCACATAACGATTTAGTTCGACACATCAAGACTATTGACTTATACTTATATAGTGTTATAATATATTTAGAAAATTATCTAAATATCTAAAAATCGAGGTGTTTGCATTGGGGTGAGTATGGTACTTAAAGCCATCGCAGACGAGACTAGGAGGAAAATACTCAAAATGCTTAAAGAAGGTGACATGACTGCCGGAGAAATCGCAGACCGCTTTGATATAACCAAACCCAGTATTTCCCATCACTTAAACGTACTCAAGCAGGCAGGATTGGTGTTAGACGAGAGAAAAGGGCAAAATATCTATTACTCCCTGAACACATCGGTTCTTGAAGATGTACTACAATGGGTTATGGATATGCTCAATATAAAAGGCGAGGAGGATAAAAATGAGTGAAATGAAATATAATGTGGCTTCTGAGGTCAAAAAAGACTGGTGGTTGATCGCGGTCATATGCATAACATGGATCATCACGTTTGCGATCTACGGAAGATTGCCCGAGAAGATACCTATTCACTGGAATGCCGCCGGCCATATAGACAGATATGGAGCAAAAGCTACCATATTTCTCTCTCCTTCTCTAACCACATTGATATATGCGGGAATGCTGTTTTTGCCGCTAATTGACCCGAGAAGAGCCAATTACGCAAAATTTACCGGACCTTATAGGGTTATAAGATCGCTCCTGGTGTTGATCTTTGTGATCATACACTTAATGTCTACCGGAGCTGCGCTCAACTACAGCATCAAAATCGATAGGATTTTACCCCTTGTCTTATCTATAATGATCATCGTCATGGGAAATTACATGGGCAAACTCCGTCACAACTATTTCGTAGGTATAAAGACTCCCTGGACGTTAGCTGATGAAGACGTCTGGAACAAAACCCACCGCTTCGGAGGACTGCTATGGGTGCTGGCGGGCTTAATAGGTCTTATAGGGTCATTTATAGGCGGCATGTGGGCTTTTATGATGTTTTTGATACCATTGTTAGCGGCATCGATTGCAGCTGTGGTGTATTCGTACTTTGCATATAAAAATAAGGCTTATCCTCCAAGATAAGCCTTTTGCACCTGCGGGTTGTCTGCTAGATCCTTGGCCTGTCCTTCCAGTGTTATGCGCCCTGTCTCCAGGACATAAGCCCTATGGGCTATGGACAGGGCCATTTTTGCGTTTTGCTCTACCAGCAGTATGGTGGTGCCGCTTTGGTTTATCTCCTTTATTATCTCAAAGATGTCTTTTACGATAATAGGCGCAAGGCCCATAGAGGGTTCGTCCATAAGGAGTAACCGTGGCCTGGACATCAACGCTCTGCCAATTGCCAGCATCTGCTGCTCGCCGCCGCTTAAAGTACCTGCCAGCTGCCTTTTTCTCTCCGCTAGACGAGGAAATCGCCCATATACTCTTTCCAGGTCTTTTTTTATGCCGTCTTTATCCGACCTCAAATACGCTCCAAGCTCCAGGTTTTCCAGCACCGTCATATTGGGAAATATACGGCGACCTTCGGGTACCTGACATATCCCCAACTTTACAATATCCGGCGGCGAAAGCCTTGTTATGTCTTTTCCCTCAAACATTACACTGCCGCTTTGCACCCTGTTTAAGCCGCATATGGTATTTAAAGTCGTAGATTTTCCCGCCCCATTGGCCCCAATAAGGGTCACTATTTCTCCTTCCTCAACCCTTAAGGATATACCCTGTATGGCGTGAATAGCCCCGTAATACACGTGTACATCTCTCAACTCCAGCATTTTTCTACTCCTCTCCCAGATAGGCCTTTATGACCTGAGGATTGTTCTTTATCTCATCAGGAGTGCCTTCAGCAATAAGTTTGCCGTAATCCAGCACGTATATCCTCTCGCAAATCCCCATCACCACGGACATATCGTGTTCTATGAGGAGGACCGTCAGGTTAAACCTCTTTCTCATCCACTTTATAAGCTCCATCAGCTCTGCAGACTCCTGTGGGTTCATACCTGCCGCAGGTTCATCCAGAAGCAACAACCTGGGTTTAAGCGCCAGGGCGCGGGCTATTTCCAGCCGGCGCTGTTCGCCGTAAGGAAGATTTTTAGCCAAAGCATCTTTTTTCTTGTCCAGGTTAAAAACCTTAAGCAATTCCACAGCTTTTTCCCTTAACTCCTGTTCCTTTCTGCCAAAGGAAGGAAGGCGCAGTATCGCCTCCCACATGCTGTAGCTCACGTGAGCGTGAAATGCCAAAAGCACATTGTCAAGGACCGTCATATCCTTAAAAAGCCTTATATTCTGAAAGGTCCTGGCTATGCCCATGCGGGCGATTTCATGAGGTGATGCCTTGGCCAGATCTACTTCCACTTCGCCGTGCAACGTAAGAGATCCATCTGTGGGGATGTACACCCCTGTTATGAGGTTGAATACGGTGGTCTTACCTGCGCCGTTGGGGCCGATGAGACCAACGATCTCGCCCTGATGCACCTGGATATTGACATTGGATACAGCGCTTAAACCTCCAAACGTCTTGGTCAAGTCATTGAGCGTCAGTAGCGGTGGCATCTTTATCACCTCTCTTAAACACTTTCCACGAAAGCTCCTTATTTCCCATAAGCCCCTGTGGCCTGTACAACATGATAATCAGCAACATCAGCGCGTAAAGTATCATGCGAATTTCCGGAAAATTCTGCAGATACATGGACAAAAGTGTGAGAACCGCTGCCCCCAGTATAGAGCCCGTTATGCTCCCCATGCCGCCAAATACCACCATGACCAGTATATCGATGGACTTCATAAAACCGAAAGAATTGGGCTTTAACATATAGAAATAATTGGCGTAAAGAGCTCCCGCTATGCCTGCAAAAAGAGCCCCTATGGTGAATGCCAATATTTTGTAATACGCTATATTTATTCCCGCCGATTCTGCAGCGATTTCATCTTCCCTTATAGCTATACACGCCCTCCCGTAAGAGGAGTCTATAAAGTTGCGGATTACTACTACTGTGGCCACGGTTATAAAGAATATCCATGTCCAGTTGGTATACCTGGGTATATCGGGTAATCCGCTGGCGCCTCCGATGTAATCGACATTAAGGGCGATAATACGTATTATCTCGCTCAAACCCAATGTGGCAATAGCCAGATAATCACCCCTTAACCTCAGTGTGGGAATGCCCACCAGCACACCTACCAATCCTGCCGCCAAAGCCGCAGCGATAATCGCCACAGGGAAAGGCAAGTTGAGCTTCAGCGTCAGAACAGCTGAGACATAAGCGCCTATGGCCATAAAGCCCGCGTGGCCCAGGGAAAACTGCCCTGTAAATCCCGTGATGAGGTTCAAACTCACCGCCAGTATAACGTTTATAGCCAGCAAAAATATATTTAGCTGCAAGTACTCGTTTATTATACCCGCATATATCAAGACTTCAACCACCGCGTAGATAAGCGCCAGAACTACTGCGTTTAACAAAAATCTCTTCCTATCTGCGCTCATAATTACACCTTCTCCACTGTATTTTTGCCCAACAAGCCCGACGGCTTTATAAGCAGTATTAAGATGAGAATGACAAAGGCAACCGCATCCCTGAAATTAGAGTTAATATAGCCGCTGACCAGCGTCTCAATCATTCCCAAAAGCAAGCCGCCCACCATAGCACCGGGTATGCTCCCTATGCCACCGAACACGGCCGCGATAAACGCCTTTAAGCCAGGCATAATCCCCATAAGGGGGTCTATGGAATTGTAGTACAGACCAACCAGCACGCCGGCAGCTCCAGCCAAAGCCGAGCCTAAAGCAAAAGTAGCAGATATGGTGTTATCCACGTTTATCCCCATAAGCTGCGCCGCATCTTTATCTATAGATACTGCCCTCATGGCTTTGCCTATCTTGGTTCTATGCACTACAAACTGAAGCAATACCATCAACACTACCGATATAGCAAACATATAAAGCTGCATATTGCTCAAACTCACCTGGCCGTTTAAAAAGGCATACTGCCTCTCTGGCAGTACGTTGGGAAACGTTCTGGTATCAGGCCCTGCAACGTACATGGTAACGTACTCAAGAAGCAGGGACACCCCTATGGCCGTGATAAGCAAAGCTATCCTGGTAGAGTTTCTCAAGGGCTTATAAGCTACTTTTTCAATCCCTATCCCCAGTAAAGCGCATATTACCATAGAAAGGATAAGCGCAGGTACAAATCCCAGATGAAATGTGGTAACAGCCACAAACCCTACGTAAGCGCCTATCATGTACACATCCCCATGGGCAAAGTTGATAAGGTTTATGATTCCATAGATCATAGTATAGCCCAGCGCCAGAAGGGAGTAAATGCTTCCTAGAAAAATACCGTTTAACAGCTGCTGTATAAAAACCCCCATAATCTCACCTCTCACAACACACAAATTATGCCAAACAGGCGACTTCTCCTGTTTGGCAAATTATTATTTTCATGGATTAATTTTGGTTACAAATACCTGCTTATCGCCTTTCCACTCCACAACTACCACTGATTTTATAGGGTTGTGTTTATCGTCTACAGATAATGTTCCCGTAACCCCTTTAAAGTCCTTGGTGGAAGCTAGGGCGTCTTTTATTTTCTGGGGATCGGTAGAGTTAGCCCTCTTTATGGCATCGGCCAGGAAATACATCTCATCGTAAGCCAGCGCATGGAATGCATTGGGCTCCTTATTGTACTTTTCCTTAAACGCCTTTATGAACTCTACGACTTTGGGATCGGTATCGTCAGCAGAGTAGTGATTGGTAAAGTACACATCGGTAAGGGATGAACCTGCCTCCTTAGGAACTACTTCCGAGTCAAAACCATCGCCGCCTAGTATAGGCGCCTTTATACCCATATCCCTTGCCTGCTTTATGATAAGCCCTACTTCGTTGTAATAACCTGGCACGTATATAACGTCGGCATTGTAGCCTTTTATCTTGGTTAAGACGCTGCGGAAATCTTTATCTTTTCCCTGGTAATACTCCACGCCCAGTATTTTCCCACCGTTTGACGTAAACACATCTTTAAAGCTGGCCGCCAACCCTTTGCTGTAGTCCGATGTGGTCTCGATGTACATAACGGCGGTCTTCGCTTTTAAATGTTCAAGCGCAAATTTAGCCATGCTGCCGCCCTGGAATGAATCGTTAAAACACGTCCTGAAAATATACTCTGCTACCCCACTAGGCGTTACGGTAACATCGTCAGCCGTTGCTGAACCAGTAATCAGGGGAATTTTGTTCTGCGTAACTACAGGTCTTACCGCCTTTACATTGCCCGATGTGGCAGGACCCAGTATAGCGACTACCTTTTGCCCTACCAGCTTGGTAGCCACATTGGTAGCCTCAGCGGCATCGGATTTGTTGTCTTGGATGACAAGGTTGATCTTTTTACCCAATACACCGCCTGCCTTGTTTATTTCGTCCACAGCCATTTTTATCCCATCCAGTGACGCCTGTCCGTACTGGGCAAGGTCGTTGGATAATTCATAATCCACACCTACGTTTATCGTATTTCCTCCTCCTGATGACGTGGATGCGCTCTTACACCCCGATAAAGCAAAAAGGCTAATCGCAATAATCGCAACAATCGCACTCAACCGTTTGAACATATTTCTCCCCTTTCTAAATCTAATACCTTTTAATATATCAGTGCAATAAAGTACAGTCAAGTTAAATTTGTTGAATAATTTCAACAATTTTTTAATCTTTATGCGATGATTTTTATACTACAAAAAATTAAGGTGCAGACGCGCTGCACCCGGAAACGCTTATATATCATCCACTTTAACCCACTGGCGTTGCTCTATGGAAACATCCACGGCCTCCAGGACCTGCTGGCACCTGACGCCGTCGTAGAAATTGGGTTCTGGCAGTTTATCTTCTGATACCGCTTTTATAAACTCGTACACCTCGTGTACAAAGGTATTTTCATACCCTATCACATGGCCTGCTGGCCACCATGCCGCCATATAAGGATGTACCGGTTCGCTGACCTGTACTGTCTTAAACCCTTGCTCACCCTCGGGGTCGTCCACCGAATAGTACTTTAACTCATTCATCCGCTCAAATTCAAACCTAATGCTGCCTTTGCTGCCGTTTATCTCAAACCACATGCCGTTCTTATGGCCTGTGGCAAATCGGGTAGCTTCTATAATACCCAAGGCGCCGTTCTTAAACCGGCATAAAAACAATGTGGCATCATCCACGTTGACATGAGCCCTGGGGGCACCTTTAGCCGCTCTGCCGCTTAATCCCGTCATCTCGCTAACCATAGGGCGTTGCTTTACAAAGGTCTCATTCATGCCCATGACCTCATCAAACTCCCCCACTAGATACCTGGCTATATCGATAAGGTGAGCGCCCAGGTCTCCCAGCGACCCTGAACCCGCAACCTCTTTTTGCAGCCTCCACACCAGAGGAAACTCCGGATCTATAATCCAATCCTGCAGGTAAAAACCTCTGAAGTGGAATATCCTGCCCAGCTTGCCTCCATCTATGAGCTTTTTAGCCAATCGCACGGCAGGAGCACACCTGTAGTTAAACCCCACCATGTGCTTTACACCGGCACTCTCTACGGCTTTAAGCATTTCTCTCGCATCAGAAAGGTTTAAAGCCAAGGGCTTTTCACAAAACACATGCTTGCCAGCCTCCGCTGCCGCTATGGCGATGTCCTTATGGGCATTACTGGGCGCCGTTATATCCACCATGTCAATGTCATCCCTGGAAATGAGCTCTTTCCATGACGTCACGTATCCTTCCCAGCCAAACCTCTCGGCGGCCGCCTTGACTCCCTCCTCATCTCGCCCACACAATAGCTTCATTCTAGGCCTTAACGGCATATTGAAAAACATGCTCACGTTTTTATAAGCAAAGCTATGGGCTTTACCCATAAATTTATAACCTACCAAGCCCACATTGAGCGTATCGCCCATAACCACATACCCCCTTTACCACTATTTATATTTACCTATCGAGAGTACCATACATAAGGCCTAACGGCAAAGGCGCAGGTCTCTCACAGGTGCTTTCAAGCATGTAGTGCTTTCCTTGCTGTGCAGCTATGTGGAATCCGTGCATTATCTCGAGGACGTGATACGTCAAGTGCCCACTGGCCCTATGGGGCCTACCCGAAATCAGTGCGTACGCCATATCCGACACTCCAATACCCCTGCTGTTTTCAGAATAGCCGTGGGTTAAAGGTACCTCTTTCCATTCTCCATGGTCTTTTCGCCTTATATATACAGGACCACCAAAGGTGTTGGGGTCTGGTACTATCAACGTGCCTTCAGAACCGTAAATCTCTATGCGCGGCAGCTGGCTATGCCATACGTCAAAGCTGGTTAAAATAACCCCGATGGCTCCGCTATTAAATTCCATTATTCCCGCTACATGGGTAGGAACCTCCACTTGAATCCTCTTACCGTATTTTTGTCTGCTGGTTATAATCCTCTCCGGAAAGGTTATCCTGGTACAACCTGTAACCCTCTTTACAGGACCCATCAGAGTCACCAAAGCTGTCAGGTAGTACGGTCCCATGTCAAACATAGGTCCTCCCCCTACCTGATAGTAAAATTCGGGATCCGGATGCCAGCTTTCGTGGCCGTGGCACAACATGAAAGCGGTAGCACCAATAGGCTCGCCAATCCAGCCGTCATCTATGAGCTTTCTACATGTTTGAATACCGCCTCCTAAGAAGGTATCCGGTGCACCACCTACCAGCAGACCTTTAGCCTTGGCCAGGTTAATGATACTTTTGCCATCCTCTAAAGTTATGGCCATGGGTTTTTCAGCGTAAATATTTTTCCCCGCATTAAGGGCTGCCATAGTAACCTCTGCGTGAGCTTTGGGAATAGTGAGATTGATCACTATCTGTATTTCTGGATCAGATAAAAGCTCATCCACCGTACAGGCCTTGGGTACGCCAAATTCCTGGGCTTTTGCCTTAGCCCTATCCATGATCAGGTCAGCACACGCCACTATCTCCAGGTTTTCGAAAATCTTTCCCGCTTTAAAGTACACGCCACTTATATTGCCGCAACCTATAATACCTACCTTTACCTTTTCAACCACAAACTCACCCCCTTATTTAGCGCGCAGCCCAAACCATGCCATTAGCCATGATGGACAACACAGGTGGCATCTTTACAATGGATGCGGTATGCCCTAGAGAACAATAGAAAACCCTTCCTTTGCCATAAGTTTTGGTCCAAGCCACCGGCATTACCACATCGCCAAAGTTGGTGGTTGCTAGAACCTTTATGGCAGGGTCTATGTGCATGTAATACTGTTCTGACGTCACCTGAAAATCGTCAATGCCATAGGTTATAGGGTGGCTTTTATCCAAAATATGAACGGTATATGTAACGCCGTCGCCACCAGGATGAGCCACCCACTGCCCACCTACCATATACTGATATTCGGTTTCTGACCTGAAAGAATCTCCCATACCGCCGTGCAGCCCCGCTATTCCCGTCCCTTCTCTTATAGCAGCCAATAGCGGATTTAACTGCTCAGGTTTAATCGTACCCATCGTCCACTCAGGCACTATCAGGTCGTATGTTTTTAATTTCTCGTAATCAGCGAAACTGTCCAATGTATTTGACACATCGACGCAAAAGCCTTTTCCCCTCAAGACCTCCGCCAATATTTCTGCCACCTGCTTAGGTTCATGGCCTTCCCATCCACCCCAGACGATTAACGCCTTTTTCATGGCAACAACCCCTTTATTAAGTGAGTTTAAAAATGCTGGTACACCATAGTTAGTCTTTATAATATATTCCATATCCTTTGCTAAAATCCTCCTTAAAAGACAAAAATGGCATAAAAAAATTAGCGCTATTACCGCGCTAATTTATACCTCATGTGGTCTATAAACTGCCTGGCGCTACGGGGCGACATGCCGTTGTGCCACATAGCCCACTTAATGGCTTGCTCTCTCAGCACATTCCAATCCACATCCAATCCGAATCGCTCAGCGAGGCCTTTTACTATATCAAGGTACTTTCTTTGATCAGGAGTGGAAAAGGTAACGGTTATGCCGAATCTATCCGCCAGTGACAGCTTTTCCTCCTTGGTATCCCTGCTGTGAAGCTCCTCAGAATCATTATCTTGCAGGTACTCTTTGACCAAATGCCTCCTATTGGACGTGGCGTATACAACCGCATTGGGAGGCAAAGCTTCCACTCCCCCTTCCAATATAGACTTAAGCTCTTTATAATTGGTTTCCATCTCATCAAAAGACAGGTCGTCGAAAAAGAGTATAAATTTAAGGCCACGGTTTCTGACGCTGTCAATAATATCGTGCAAAAAGGGCATATCCCCTCGCCTGACCTCCACCATCCTCAGGCCCTGACCGCTGTACTCATTGAGCAACGCCTTGACAGTGGACGACTTGCCCGTACCTCTATCGCCGTACAACAGCACGTTGCTGGCAGGCAAGCCTTTCAAAAATGCCTGCGTATTATCTATGACCACCTGCCGCTCATCCCTGTAGCCTATGAGCTCATCAAAAGTAACAGGGTCCACGTTGCGTATACCTTCAAGATGTCCTTCACACCCTTCAACTACCCATCGAAAAGCTGTATACTGACCAAAAATCCCGCAGCCATTTGACCTGTAATACTCTGATAGGTACCGGACCATCTGAACATCCTCTCGGTCCCACAGGTAGATCAGATCCTCTCTCGCGCCTTTTAAGCCGCGGGCTGAGCTTTCATAGGATTTAAGACAGCCTTCAAAATGCGCAAGATCAACGTCTACAACCTCTTTTACAGCGCCCACGACGTCAAGCCTGCTCAAGGTTTTAAGCCACTTTAACTCCTGTAAGGCCTCCCACGCCAGTGAATCGCCCACTGCCTCAAAGCCGTACCTTTCTGAAATAAGGCTAAAGGCATTTTCATCGTAGGCAACCGCGTCGGTCAATACCCTGCGCCATAAGTCCTGAAATGCCCCATTTTCTATAGCGTAATTCAAAAGAATGCTGTAAAGGTCGCCGTAAAGAGAGTATATAACACCTAAAGAAGGGTTTTCTTTTAAAAGCTCCTTGGCAATGCCGATTACTTCTCTTATCCCCGGCCGATGCACAATGCCCCTGTACAGTATCAATTTACTTGCGCCATCTAGCACTTCCTTCAATAAATCTTTGGTAGACACCTACCTCACCTTTCCGACAAAAAATTTTTTACTTCCTCCATAGTGGGCAGAGCCGGTATCGCGCCTTTTTTTGTCACAGCTATGGTACCACAAGCATTGGCAGTCCTCAAAATCTCATTCAGAAGCTTTAAGTCCATGTGGCCTTCTTTAAATTCTCTGATAAAAGGACGTACGCCGCTGAGCACACCTGCCACAAAAGCATCGCCAGCTCCAGTAGCATCCACGGCCTTCACATCCCTGAAAGTATCCACATGGCCTTTATAATCCCCGTATACATAGTCAACCCCATCTATGCCCCTGGTCACCAGGATAAGCAACGCCGTGGTTTTGTCCTTTAACCGCTTTAGCCCTGCATCCACATCCCTTTCGCCTGTCAAAAATTCCATCTCCACGTCGCTCACCTTGAGTATATCAGGCAGGTTCATAGTGGATACAATGGCTTTTCTGGCCGTATCCTCATCAGGCCATAGATCAAGCCTCAAATTAGGGTCGTAACTTACAATCAGGCCGTGTTTTCTGGCCAGCTCCACAGCGTAAAGGGTAGCCGACCTGGCCGGTTCGTCTATTAAAGAAATAGATCCAAAGTGAAGAATGTGGGCGGATTTTATGTAGTCTTCAGAAATATCTTCCTTTCGCAACATCATGTCTGCCCCTGGATGCCTGTAGAAGACAAAGTCCCTGTCCCCATCGGCTGTCAGCGAAACAAATGCCAGCGTCGTCCTGGCCTGGTCAGTTAAATTTACCCATGTGGTATCCACGCCGTAGTCCTTCAGCGTGTCTCTTAAAAAGCGTCCAAAAGGATCATTTCCCACTGTGCCTATAAAACCCGACTTTAGACCCAACTTTGAAACCGCTACGGCTACATTGGCAGGAGCACCACCGGCCGCTTTTAAAAATCCCGGGGACTGGGCTAAAGTTACGCCTGACTCCATTGAAACAAAATCTATCAACACTTCACCTAATGAAATAACATCCAGCATAAAAAATCTCCCTTCCCATTTTAAACCTCGTTTAATCTACCATTATAATACCATACGGTACAGGCGCTGTAAATCTTATTAAATTGTATACAGTATATTGACCACAAAAATCATGTATGGTATTATATTGTATAAAAGTGGGGAGGGGTTATGAATGAAAGGCTATATACATTCCATAGAAACATGCGGCACGGTAGACGGCCCTGGCATCAGGTATGTAGTATTTACACAGGGTTGTCCGCTAAGGTGCAGGTACTGTCATAACCCCGACACGTGGAAGATGTTGGATGGGAAAGAAGTAACCGTCGATGAGATAATCCAGGATGCAGTTAAATACAAACCATATATGAAATTTTCTGGCGGTGGACTTACCCTTACAGGTGGAGAGCCCACACTTCAGATAGAATTCGCCACAGAGTTATTTAAAAGGTGCAAAGAAGAAGACATCCACACAGCTTTAGATACATCGGGATATGTAGACATAGAAAAAGCTGATAAGCTGTTAAAATATACAGATCTGGTACTGCTGGACATAAAGCACATCGACAGTAATACCCATAAGGATATAACAGGAGTTCCCAATGACAAGACCCTGAGGTTCGCCCGCCACCTGTCGGATATAGATATACCTACGTGGATCAGATATGTGCTCGTACCAGGCCTTACTGATAAGCAAGAAGATATAGAAAAACTGGCTGTATTTGTCAGTACCCTTTCTAGCGTTGAAAGAGTAGAAATACTGCCATACCATACAATGGGTGTAAATAAGTGGAAAGAATTAGGTTATGAATATACGTTAAAAGACGTAAATCCGCCTTCAAAAGAAGCTATTGCCAGAGCGATAAATATATTTAAAAAGCACTTAAAGATAACCCAAAAAGTGGTAGCATAGCTACCGCTTTTTTAATTTTTTATAAGTTGATTTCAAACAGTGGTGTATAAATCCTTTTATAATCGTCAACCCTGCTCTCCATAAGGGTTACTCTATCTACCGCAAACTCTCCCGACAAAAAGCAAAAAGACCTTATTATATCCATAATTTCGCTGCTTTTATCTACTTCCCTGGCTACTGTTATATGAGACTTAAAGGGCCTTTTATCCCTGGGTATGCCCACACAAGCCAGTTCGCTTTCTATGATGCTGTGCAACCTGCCTAAACCCCTTGTTTTATCCACGACCCCCACCCATAGCACCCGTATGTTTTCATCTCCCGGGAAATACCCGACCTTATGTAGTTTTATATTAAAAGGGTGGATCCCTGTAAACTTACCCTTCAGCGCATCGTGTATTTTTTGTACATCCGTATAATTTATTTCGCCTAAAAACTTCAGCGTTATGTGAAAATTGTCTTTAGGGGTAAATCGCGCCTTTATATTGTGAGCTTTTATAAACTCCTGCATCCGGCACAGGTCTTGCACGGCTTCTTCGCTTAAATGAACGGCTAAAAATGTCCTCAAGCTGCCACCCCTTGTCTTTATTACAAAAATTATAAAAAAGGCGTATGCTCTTTTTATAAGCATCAAGAGCCATACGCTTTTTTTGCCTTATAGTGGAGGGAGATGGATTCGAACCATCGAAGGCTGCGCCAACAGATTTACAGTCTGCCCCCTTTAGCCACTTGGGTATCCCTCCATAATGGATACAGCATTTTTTAGTATACAACATTTATACCGACCTGTCAAGGAAATCTCGCGAAAAAAAAAATAAGGTTAATTGTAAAATTAAATGCGACACCAAAAAATAGTTGAACCATAGCATGAAACCCGATATGATGTTGGTTGGTAAAAAACTAACACATACGGAGGGTTTCAGCTATGGTTCTTACTCAAGAGTATACCACATTACCTCGTACTTTTAAACACCTTACACCTTATGAAAGAGGTAAAATTTGCGCCCTTTTAAAAGAAGGGTTCTCACCATCTCAAATCGCTAAAAACTTGGCCGCCATCGCAGCACCATTTACCGCGAAATAAAACGTGGCACCACAACTCAACGCCGCACAGATCTAACTACATATGAAGCATACTTCCCTGAAACCGGCCAGGCGGTATATGAGAAGAACCGCTCTTTCTGTGGCCGAAAAAGTAAGATCCTCCAAGTTGAATCCTTCCTCCAATATGCTGAGCAAAAGATACTTCAAGACAAATGGTCCCTGATGCTGTTGTAGGAGCTGCTCGGCGAGAAAAACTCTTTGACCCTTCGTCCATGGTTTGCACCAAAACCCTATACAACTATATCGACCGCTGCTTGCTTAAAGTCCGCAATATAGACCTTTTCATAAAAACCAGACGTAAACCGAAGAAGAAATTCTTTGAGAAAACACAAGCGCCTTTTCGGCAAGAGTATTAGCGAGCGGCCTGATAGCATTGAAAAGCGTGAGGAGTTCGGCCATTGGGAAATCGACACTGTTCTCGGAAGACGCTCTAATGATCATGTTCTGCTGACCCTAACAGAAAGGAAAACTCGTTATCATCTGCTCCTCCCATTGGCAAGCAAAACTGCTGAGGCAGTGGATGAAGCGTTAAAGCGGCTAAAAAGCCAGTATGGCCATATGTTTTCTCGGGTGTTTAAGAGCATCACTGCGGATAACGGTAGTGAGTTTGCCAATTTAAACGTCCATGGGATTGATATTTACTATGCTCACCCCTATTCCGCCTGGGAACGAGCCACTAATGAGCGGCACAATGGTCTAGTCAGGCGGTCGATTCCTAAGGGAACAGCTATCAGTGAATTGTCGCTTTCACAAATTGAGCGGGCACAGAATTGGTGTAATACCTTGCCCAGAAAAATCCTTGGTTACCGCCAGCCAGCAAAGCTCTTTTTCAGGGAAATAGAACGGCTAACTTCTGAGTTTCAAAATTCATGATTTCGAAATCCAACATCATTCGGGTTTCCAAAAAATATGTCGCATTTAATATTGCAATTTAAGGAAAAAAAATATGCAACAAAATAAAGATTTTGTTGCATTCAAACCTAATTTAAAACTGTACAAGAGAGTAAAGCTCGTCCTTCTGGTCCTGGCTTACACCTATGTAGCGAAGAGTTATACTTTGATTGCTGTGATTAAATGTATCCATGATTAAGCCTATATTGTACTTTGACATTTTATACGTCCAGTACCCCCACGTCTTGCGCAGGCTGTGGGTTCCAAAGTTCTCAATGCCACAGGCGTTTGCGGCTTCCTTTAACACCCTGTACGCCTGCACCCTGCCAAAATAACTTCCCTTTCGGCTGTGAAACAGATAAGAGTCTGGTGATAATCTTTGCTGTTCCACATAATCTTTAATAGCTTTCCGCAGAGCATTATTTAATTTTATCTTTTTTTCTTTTTTGGTTTTCTTCTCTTTGATTACCAGATAATCGCGAAATTCTCCATCACTGTTGAAGATATCTTTTACCTTTATGGGCAATATATCGCTTATCCTCAGACCTGTGTTCAAGCCAAATTTGAACAACAAACCGTACTTGGGATCTTTTTCGTTTAGGTAGTAATACATTCTCTTGATCTTAAGCTTATTTCTTATAGGTTCTACTGTCATGATGCGCCTCCGTGTCATCTTTTGTCGGTTTGAGTATCTACTAAGATTATATAAAAAACAACAAAGTTTTGCAATTGAATTTAAATATTAAATGCAACAAAATCTTTATTTTGTTTCTTAAAATTTTTTATACGTTTTAAAAATTTTATACTTAGGAGTGAAATCCTCATGAGTCGCCATATAATCCATTGGTATCAGCCCATTATTCAACTAGATGCGGGCAGTATACTGGGATACGAAGCTCTTTTAAGAAACGTCCTGAACATATACGTTTCCCCACAGAACCTTTTCAAATACGCCAAAAAGGCGGGCATCAGCCTTAAGCTGGACACGTACTCCTTACAACTGGCTATGAAAAACGCCAATTCTATGTTAAACACGTTGTTTGTAAACGTCCTCCCCTCTACACTGCTTAACAAAAACTTTATCCGATGGTGGGACAACCATATAAACCTCTCTGCTCCTATCGTTTTGGAACTATCAGAAATAGAACCAGTTGCCAATTGGTCTGATCTTAAATACACAGTGAGCGAATTGCACCGCCGAGGAGTAAAAATCGCCATCGACGACATGGGCACAGGCTATTCTTCTTTAAGGCACTGGTGCGACCTAAATCCCGATTTTGTAAAACTGGACGGGTATTACATAAATGACCTTACAAAAGACAACCGGAAGCAGCGGGTTATAAAAAGCCTATTAAACCTTTTCGAGAATACCGCTGATCTCATCGCAGAAAAAATAGAAACCCAAGATGAACTTCACGTGATCAGAGATCTAGGTGTGAAATACGCCCAGGGATATATTTTAGGCAAACCTGCACCTCTCCAATACATTATAAAAAATTTAAAGGGTGATGACTTTGAAAAATAGGCGCAAATACTTTAGGGTGAAATTGCACAACCCTTTATGTGCAAAAATGACAATTAAATACGTATACGGAAAAGCTGTAAAAACAGGTTATGCCAATGTGTGCGTTAACGACATCGGCCCAGGGGGATTGAAATTCCTTTCAAATTTAAAATTACAGGCTAATCCCAACATCGTGCTGGAATTTGAATTAAACATTCTCAATACCACTTTAAAAGTGTATGGAACAATAGTTCGAATAGAAGAAATTGAACCCGACATATTTGGCTACGGCGTGGAATTCGTTTTCATAGAAGATACATTTCGCACCAAATTAATATCAATCTTTAACGAGCTTGCAATTTACCTTAAAAAGAATATAAAATCACCTAATGGTAATTTTTGTAAACTAGGAGAAGCCGGGTGCTTTAAAACCAAAAAGCAAAAAAACTCTGACTCTACATATGTATAAAAAGCCTCACCTCAACGCGACTTATATAGCGAAGGAGGTGAGGACGATGGCAGTTCTGTTCAACCTCAACGCTTCCAGGCTGACCATTGAATACGACGGAGGTATCGACGCTCAGGGCAGAAAGATAACCGTAAGGAGCAATTATAACATAAAAGCCGATGCCACCGACCAGGACGCCATGGATGCGGCTTTGATCATAGCTGGTCTACAAAAATACCAAGTAAACCAGATTCTTAGGCAGAACACCGGTATTCTTACTCAGCAACCTTAACACGGTAAAGCCGTCAAATTAGCCTTGGAAAAGAAAGGAGGTATAACCTTGAAAACTCTTTCGATGGTTTTTCGGAATACCGTAGGGCGCCTCGTGAGAGTAAACGTGGATAACGTAAGAGACGATATAACCGAAGCGGAGATAAAGAACGCTATGGAAGCCCTCGTCTCTAAAAACGTATTTGAGATATCAGGAGGCGAGTTAAAAGAACCTGTAAGCGCCAGCATAATCACCACTCAGACGCAGGAATTTGACCTTGTGCTGTAAAAGAAGGTATTTCTATGCAAGACATATTATCGCAGATCTCCAACCTGGGATTCCCCATCGTGATAAGCGTATACTTGCTGGTGCGCATTGAAAACAAGCTGGACAGCCTTACCCGATCTATAAACGAGCTGGCCAGAGTCATAGACACATTTAAAGCCCTGATGGCATCACCTGGCAACAGGTGAGCCCAGGGCTTTTTAGTTGAAAATATCTTACTTTTTGCTTACCACCTCTATCAATTCATCGCTTATAACGCAACCATCGGCATCTACCAGTCCAAAATTCATCTCTTTGTACGACCAGCATGCTCTGCCTATATTAAGTTCTCTTGCCAAATCTACAAAATCCCTGTGCCAGTTTATCCTGCTCTGGAGAGGAGCATCGCTTATAACGCCATATTCTCCACAGTAAAGTTCTTTGCCCGTAGACCTCATAAAATCCTCCGCCACTTTAAGGTTTTTCTCCATAAGCCCCCTGTCATTAACCACATCCACCTGGCTTTCCCATCCTTTGTACTCAGGCCTTTTTCTTAAAAATTCCTTTAATCCCACAAACCTGCCCGGGTATTCTTGCCCCTGATTGAATTCCGCACATACATCCACCCATGAGGCTTTCTGATGAGTAAAAAGCATGGGCTCATAGTAATGGAAGGTGTACACCACATTGGGGTCGTCAATAATTTCTAACTCCTTGAGCGTAAACACGGAATTGTAGCGATTTCCTCCGATTATGATTATCCTATCCAGGTCGATCTCCCTTATAGCCCTCATAGCCCTGTGAGACAGCACATTCCACCTTTTGCTGTCAGGTTCAACCACCTCATTGAGCAGCTCAAAAGCCACATTATCCCTTTCATTTACGTACCTTTTTGCAAAATATTGCCACAACTTTACAAAGCGTTCCTGCAATAGCGGATCGTCAAACAAGCGGTTTTTATCCGGGGTACTGAAACTAAAACCAGGCGCCCTATGGAGATCCAGTATTACGTTTAAGCCGTGATTTTTACACCACTGGACGCATTTGTCCACGTACTTAAAGCCCTCTTCCTTGTAATTAAAAGGCGCATCATCGTCCTCTAGAAGGGGATAGTCTACAGGAAGTCTCACGTGGTCCATTCCCCACGAAGATATCCGCTTTATATCCTGCTCCGTTATAAACGTATCAAAGTGCTCATAGCTGTACTCCCTATACTGGGACAGCCATCCCCCCAGGTTAACCCCTGCCATGTAACCCTGCATTCTCTTCACGACAATCCCTTCTCCTTGAAAATTTTATTTCACGTCCATCCTCAAGATCTTCCTTTAACAATTATCATATAATTTTCCTTTCCTGTCAAATCCAATCTCTCAAGGGTCTTCTTTGCGGGACCGCTCCAGCAGCTTCTTTTCCAGCTCCGCTATGTTATACTTCCTCTGATCCTTATAGCAATTAAAATAATTTAGAGGCTTTACAATCGCTTTTTTTGCGGCTTCGTTTAATACTTTCTCCTTCATAGCATAATTTTCTACCACTTTTTCCAGAAACTTTACCGGGTTTTTTATCTCCCTGTCCCGCATCCTGCTAAGGCATATTTCCATATCCCGATCGTCTAGCCCATATTTGGCTTTTAGCCTTTCTTTTATTGAGTCTACGTTTTCACTTTCTTTCGCCCCTTCCCGATATATATTATTTGATGGATTGATAGATACTCTATCTATCATATCTATCTTATCATCCCATTGGGTACGAGGTTGACTTTGAATCTGCCTGCCTTCATTTTTTTGCACAGACACCTGCCCCATTATAACATCAAGCCATTTTTCTAATGGCATCCCATCGCCTTTTTCATCTACCGCCATCACTTCTTTGGGAGCTTTCTCGTCTGGCCTTAGCATAAAATACCTCTTTATTCTGCCTCTGTCAGTATTATCGACGTAGCAGATGATAAAGCCCTTCTCCATCAAAGATTTTAAAGCCTCGCTCACAGCCCCACTGGAAAGACCTGTGCCCCTGTCCATGCGTATTCGGCCTTTTTTGTACCTCCCGTTTCTTATTTCGTCTACCGTAAGGCGCACCGGTCCATTGTAATTTTCAAAACCCCATGTATGCCTCAGTATGTATAAAAGGATTTTTAACTCGGCGCCGTTTAACTGTGCGAGGCATTGATCCAGTATCTCCACAGGCACTTTAAAATATCCGCCTTCGCCTTTGTGTAGCCCCTTAAACATAAAAATCTCCTCCCCGTTTATTTAGTGGCTTACCTCTTTCACTAAATAAATCACAGGGAAGAGATAAATTTTATACTTCAAAAATGAACTGTGCTGCTTATATTTTCGTAAACATTTTCATAAACACTTCCATAAACACTCTCTGACACAGTGTTATTCTCTTCATCGACATTTTCCTCTATATCTATATCGCCAGTCTCTCCGTTATAATTTACTTTTGCGCCAAAAATCTCACTTATCAATCTTAAAGGCACAAAAGTGCGGTTGCTAATTAATTGTATAGCAACATTATTATCAAGCTTCTTGCCGTTTACATACATTTCATTATTGATAAGGTCTAATTTAACCACTATATCACCTTTTGTAATGGTTACCGTAGAAGTTTGGGCATCATACTCTACACTGGCTTTAAATCCATTTGCTATAGCTCGGACGGGAACTAACGTCCTTCCCTCTTTTATAACAGGAGGTACATCAAACTTAATTAAGACACCATTTACTCTTACAACGCCTTTGCTTTTCTTTTCATACTTTTTCTCTTTCTCATAAGACCTTTCGTTCTTTTGCTCCACCACTTTTTTAACGGCGCTTAACTTTACGGATTTATCCCCCTTATTCTTATTCTGATGACCGTACACCGGCAATATTATGCTCAGTAAAAAAAATACTATCAAGGCTAACGTAACCTTTTTTCGCATATTCCATTCCTCCTCATTTTATACAACTTTTTTTATTAAAAAATAACATTTAATTCTTGTGCTGTCAATTTAAATACTGTCGTAGAAACAAAGTGTATCAATAAGTCCGTATCATCTGATTGAATCTGTAATAAGCAACCAGTATAGCAATTAATATCTAATTGTGATAGAATATCTATAGCACAAAATAGAGAGGGGTAATCATCATGATTAAAAGAGCTCAAGACATGGAAATAGAACTGAGAGAAAAGATGCGGGGAGGTAATGGAACCGTCAAAATACTACATATCTTTGACAAAGGCGAACTTCCAAGCAAAAGCCGCCTCCTGGCACACATGACTTTGGAAAAGGGCTGCTCAATAGGATTTCATGAGCACGTAAACGAGACAGAGATATTCTATTTTCTACGAGGCCAAGGGGTAGTCAACGATAACGGGCAATCCCACAAGGTATCTGCCGGCGACGCCCTTAAAACAGGCAATGGAACAGGCCATTCTGTTGAAAACACCGGAAATGAGCCTCTGGAATTCATCGCTGTCATCATAATGGACTAATGGACTCATCCAAATCACAGCACAGCCTTCTTTGAACCTTTTTTTAGGAAATACATATACATCACCGCCAGGGCGGACAAAACCCCTATCAAACCGCTCACGGCAAATCCCGTAGAAGCTCCCCACTCTTCGGTGAGCTTTCCTGCGTAAAGGCTGCCCACGGGGGTCACTCCGCCAAACACCAGTGCGTAAACGCTCATAATGCGACCTCTAATGTGATCATCAGAGTTAAGCTGCAGGGTGGTATTGACAGAAGCCGTAAAGACAATAGAGCAAAAGCCCACAACCAGCAGCGTAAAAGCCGCCAGCCAGTAATTTTTCTCAAAGCTCAACACTATCTGAAAAGCCGACATGCCCAGTGCTCCTCCCATGAGCACCTTTATCCTAGGACCCATACGGCTTCTGGCCGCTAAAGTCAACGCTCCAATTAGGGAGCCTATGCCCATTGATGTCATCAAAAAACCGTACCCCATGGCGTTTTTATGCAGGTCGTGTTTTGCAAAAACAGGGATTATCACATTGAAGTTCATGACAAAAGTGCTTATAAAGGCCAGCAGTATCAAGGGAAGATATATGATGGGCCTGGCCGATATGTATATAAGTCCTTCCATCAAGTCTTTTAACACGCTGTACTCTTTTTTCTCATACACCCTGTCGGGAACATCTATCAGCCATAAACCGGTCAAAACAGCGATAAAGCTTAAAGCATTGAGATAAAAACACACGGCGATCCCTAAAACGCCTATGAGCACACCTGCAACAGCAGGTCCCAATATCCTGGCGAGGTTGAATATAGACGAATTTAAGGCAATGGCGTTCATCAAATCTTTCCTCCCCACCAGCTCAATTATAAAAGATTGCCTGGTGGGGTTATCCAGGGTGTTGACAAAGCCCAAAAGCAAAGCCAATACCAACACGTGCCAGTACCTTATCACGTCAAAATACGTAAGGGTCGCCAGCACCGCTGCAAGGATCATCAAGCTGGATTGGGTAAAAAGGAGGACTTTTCGCTTGGGAAATCTATCCACAAGTGTTCCAACAAACAGAGATAAAAACATCATAGGTAAAAACTGTAAGGCACTTACCAGCCCCAGTTTAAACGCAGAGTTGGTCAGCTTGAGTACCAGCCACGCCTGCCCGATGTTCTGCATCCACGTACCTATCAGCGATATGCACTGGCCTATCCAGAAAAGCCTGAAGTTTCTATGGGTAAGAGCCGGAAACGCGTTTTGTAGCTTACCACTTAGACTTATCGCCATATTTATTCCCCTTTTTTTCGCAGTCTAACATATATTATATATTTCTACATTCAAAATATCAATATTTCCAGCGCAGCTGATCTCAAGCTATTTTTATTTTTTAGTAAAATAACCTAAAATAATCTATAAACCCTTGTTTCGTAAGGCCTCAAAATCGCCTTTTTTAAATCTCCTTCCACTGGATAATTGGACAGCAGCAGCTTATAATCTTTGAACTCCACCTCATCGGGGAGCACAAACTCAACCTCATTTTCAAAGAAATTGAGAACCACCAGCAGCCTTTCGTCTCCCAGGACCCTGGTATAAGCAAATATATTCTCATCATCTTCAAGGATCATATTAATCTCCCCGTACACTATCGATGGATGGGTTTTGCGCAGCTCAATGAGCTTTTTGTAGTAATAAAATATCGAATCGGGGTCTTTAAGGGCGTCTTCCACGTTGATCTCTTTGTAGTTGGGGTTTACCTTTATCCATGGGGTACCTGTGGTAAATCCCGCATTGGGGCCAGAATTCCACTGCATGGGCGTCCTGGCGTTATCCCTGCTCCTGGCGTGTATGACTTTCATCAGCCTTTCAGGGTTATCTCCCTGTTTTATCATCTCGTTGTACCAGTTTAAAGTCTCTACGTCCCTATAGTCCTGAATGCTGTCAAAAGCCACATTGGTCATGCCTATTTCCTCGCCCTGGTAAATAAAGGGCGTTCCTTGCCATGTGTGCAGAAGTGTCGCCAGCATCTTCGCCGATTGCACCCTGTACTGGCCGTCGTCGCCAAAACGGGATACCATCCTGGGCTGGTCGTGATTGTTAAGGTAAAGGGCCACCCAGCCTCGGTCTTTCAATGTAATATACCAGTTGTACATTATCCTTTTGAAATCAGTGAGTTTCCAGGGAACTATATCCCATTTCCCTCCAGGTCCGCAGTCCACATCCATAAGCTCAAAGTGTATGATCATATTCAGCTCTTTTCTGCCCTCATCCACGTAAAGCCTGCCAATCTCCGGTGTTACACCTGAAATTTCTCCCACCGTCATTATATCGTATTTACTAAAGGTTTCCCTGTACATCTCCTGCAGATAATCGTGAACCTTGGGCCCATTCAAATAATACTTAGAACCGGCCCATCTCTGGCCATGGGGATCGGGATCGTCGGGAAGCCCTTCCGCTTTGGAGATCAAATTGATGGCATCCAGTCTAAAACCGTCAATGCCTTTTTGAAGCCACCAGTTAATCATCTCGTAGATCTCTTTTCTCATCCTGGGATTTTCCCAGTTAAGGTCAGGCTGCTTGACGGCAAACAGATGCAGATAATACTCTCCCGTTTTTTCATCGTATTGCCAGGCGGGTCCGCTGAATATGGAGACCCAGTTGTTGGGCTCTCGACCATCCTTGCCGGGCCTCCATATATAATAGTCCCTGTAAGGGCTGTGCTTTGAAGATCGGGACTCTATAAACCACCTGTGTTCGTCAGAGGTATGGTTTACCACCAGATCCATTATGAGCTTCATGCCCCTTTTGTGCACTTCCTCTAGCAGCTCATCGAAATCCGCAATGGTGCCAAACTCGTCCATTATGTCGTAGTAGTCGCTAATGTCATAACCGTTATCGGCATTGGGCGATTTATACACCGGATTAAGCCAGATTACATCTACGCCCAGATCTTTGAGATAATCCAGCTTTTGAATAATTCCTCTCAAATCGCCTATACCATCGCCGTTGGTATCGTAAAAGCTCCTGGGGTATACCTGGTAAACTACGGCTTCTTTCCACCATTTCTTGTTCATTAGTTATTTCTCCTCCTTAAGAATGATTTTAAAGACAATTAACCTTTTACTGCTCCAGCGGTAAGGCCAGATATGATGCGTCGCTGGAATATCAGAACCAGTATTATAAGCGGTACTGTTACGATTACCGAAGCGGCAGCCATATCACCCCACGGGATGTCGTGTTCCCCTGGGAACATGGCTATTCCCACAGGCACAGTCCTCATAGCATCCTGGGTATTAAACACCAGCGCAAATATAAACTCATTCCACGCGGCGATAAACGTGAGAATCGCAGTCGTAAACATTCCCGGCGTCGCCAGGGGGAATATTATCTTGAGGAATGCCTGCATGGGCGTTGCGCCATCTACCTTTGCGGACTCTTCCAGGTCAAAAGGTATTTCCTTAAAGAAAGTAGTCAGAATCCACAAAGACAATGGAACCGTAAATGTCGTATATGGCAGTATCAATCCCATATAGGTATTAAGCAAGCCCACGTTTTTCAAAAACAGAAATAAAGGCGTTATTATAGCTATGCCAGGAAACATAGAAACGGCCAGCACCAGCGACAGAATTATAGCTTTGCCCTTAAACTTCAGCCTAGCTAAAGCGTATGCGGCAAACGACGACACAAAAAGGCTGAATAAAGTCGTAGCCGATGCCACTATAACGCTGTTTTTAAGGTACGTGCCGAAAGGCCTTTTTACGAACACCGATACATAATATCCTGTGTAAAACTTGCTGGGTATCCATTTAGGCGGTATACTCCAAAGCTCCGAAGGTGGCTTTATAGATGTTAGGGTTTGCCAGAAAAACGGAAATATTATAAATGCCAGAAACAAGATTACAAATGCGGCGAAAACCACCTGACCTAACAATTTTGATGTTTTCATAGTCTGCACCTCCTAACTCAGTGTGTCTCTGTCCAACAATTTGATGTAGAACAGCGCAAAGAGAAATACAAATATAAAGATTATCACTGCCATAGCGGAGCCCATGCCGAAGTCCAGGTTTCTAAACATGGTCTTGTACGCATATATGGATAGGGTTTCTGTGGAATTTCCCGGGCCACCGCCTGTCATAACGTATATCAAGTCAAAGACCCTGAAGGCATCCAATGTCCTGAATATAAGCGCCACCATAATGGTAGGCCTTAAAAGGGGCAACGTTATGCTGAAAAATTGCCTTATGGGGCTAGCGCCGTCTACTTTTCCTGCCTCATAAAGCTCTCTAGGTATAACCTGTAAACCCGCCAGCAGCAGCAGCGCCATAAAAGGAGCGGTCTTCCAGACGTCAGCAAATATGGCCGCGCCCATGGCCGATGAAGGCGTACCTAACCACGCCTTATAACCGTGTATTAAGCCAAGCTTCATGAGGATGTCGTTTAACACTCCTAACTGGTCGTTGTATATAAACTTCCACATCAGTGCTGAGACAATAGTGGGTATTGCCCACGGGATAAGGACCGCAGCTCTTATTAAACCCCTGCCTTTAAATTCCTTGTTCATGAGCATGGCCATAATGAGGCCCAGTACCAACTCAAATAATACCGATACGACGGTAAAGACAAAGGTGTTTTTTGTAGCCGACCAAAACCTCATATCTTTTAGCAAAGCGGCGTAATTGGATAACCCGATGAACCTGCTCATATTGGCAAATTGAAGTTTCATGGAGTGCAAACTCAACCAAAATGTCTGCAATACAGGATATAAAGCAATTATTATGATGCACAACAGCGCAGGCGTCACCAGCAAATATCCCAGCATCGCCTCATTTATTTCAAACCTATGGGGCTTTTTTGTCTTCATCTATATCCCTTCTTTCTGTATTAATTTAAAATTAGACGAAGTCGGGATAGATCATCCCGACTTTTGTCTTTTTGTCAATTACCTCCATTGTTTTTTATAATGCTGCTTATGCCCTGCTCCACTTTTTCGATGGCCTGCTGAGCGCTCATCTCTCCTGTGAGAGCTTTGTGGAAGTTGATCTGCATGAAATCAGACATCTTGGGGTAGAACGGCGACACAGGCCTTGGCTTTGCTGTTATAAACACATTGTAAAAGTCTGCCCAGTACGGATTTTTCGCCAACACATCTTTATCCTGATACAGCGATTTCAAAGTAGGCAAATTGCCGCCTTGTAACGCTGTTATCTTCTGGCCTTCCTCACTGGTTACGAATTGAATGAACTTCCAGGCTTCATCCGGATGCTTTGAGTACTTATTTATACCCAGATTCCAACCGCCGAGTACAGACATACCGACTTTTCCATCTTTACCATAGGGTATTGGCGCGATACCTACTTTCCCTTTGACAGGAGAATCATCGGCGTTGAGCAAGGCCCACGCATACGGCCAGTTTCTCATAAATATAGCTTCTCCCTGCTGGAATATATTTCTCGCGTCTTCTTCCATATACGTGGTTACACCCGGTGGTGCCATCTTATTTTTTACTATGTCAATCATATACTGTAGTCCGGCAATGGACTGGGGAGAATTTATCGTGACCTTATCTCCGTCTAAGACGCTTCCGCCATTGCTATAGATAAATTCTAGAGCGTCACACACAAGGCCTTCATATTGATTGCCCTGAAATACTATACCGTATTTTGTGCCATTTTTACCCACATTGGCTTTTACCATCTGCATCAACTCGTCCCATGTCTTTGGCGGAGTGCTTATGATGTCTTTCCTGTAATAAAGCACACCAGCGTCGGTAAACCTCGGCATTCCGTATATATGGCCGTTGTACTTAACCGCTTCCATGGGTCCTGGTAAGAATTTGGATTCCATGTCTTTCGTTACGTACTTATCCAGAGGTAGTGTCCAACCTGCAGCGCCAAATTCCGGAGTCCATATGATGTCCATGGCAATTACGTCTATACTGGAATCGCCGGCTGATAATGCCGTCACATACGCGTTATGCTGGTCATCGGTTGACTGAGGCATTTCCTGAAATTTTACCTTTATATTTGGGTATTTTTTCTCAAAGGCATCTATTAAAGCTTTAGTTGCAGGTGTCGAATCTTTGCCTGCTGCGTAAGTTATCGTAACTGGTTGATTTTTTGCTGAAGATGCGCTTTTGTTCGTCTTATTTCCACATCCTGCTAGTATAAGTCCTATCATGGTTACAGCCAGCATCAGCGCAATAACCTTTTTATACTTTGCTAGCATAAAAATGAACCTCCTTTTGAAATTGTTTTCTGCTTATATTTTAGAAAAAATGAGAAAACAATTAAATTAGGAGGTTCTACAATTTTGTGTACTTTTCTAAGGATTTTGCAATTTACATCCTCTCTCTGTATTCGGTGGGGGTTATCCCTTCTACCCGTTTAAATACTTTGCTGAAATGGTGGGCATCCGCGTAGCCAACGGCATCGGCTATTTCATATATCTTCATGTCCAGTTTTTTCAAAAGCTCTTTAGCCTTATCAATACGTACCTTAGTTAGGTATTCCATAAAATTTTCACCTGTTTCGCTTTTAAACAGATAACTCAGGTAATTTGGGGTGATATACAGCTTCTCAGCGATATCGTTTAACGTCAAGTCCTTGTTTGAATATTCATTCTCTATGATCTTTAAAACTTCTTCTACTACTTTTTTATTTTTTGATTTGCGCTTTAATGCGATGTACTCTATTACCACGTCAATCACATTTTTAACCCAGCCTTTAGCATCATCAATTGTCTCGAGTTTTTTTATCACAGACCAGGGATCGGTGTTTTTAAAAAATATATCGGGGTTTTCACCCAATTCTATCAGACTGCGGGTTATCAGTGCCACCAGTTCTATGCACCATCTTTTAATTCCATCGACGGGCAAATTTTTTTTGCTAAAGTCACTCCAGATTTCATCTAGTATCTTTAACGCTAGGTCCGGGTCTGCTTTTTTTATGGATAAGACCAGCTGTTCCTCCAGTTTTATGGGATAGTAAATCCCACCAGCTTCAAAAGGCTTTACTTCATCGTAAAATATTATCTGGTTTTTGCCCAGATAAAATTTATATTCCATGGCCAGCACAGCGTCTTTGTACGAATAATGAATATCGTTGAGGTCGTTTACGATTCTGCCAACGCTCTGGGTGACGTTTAATGATGTATATCTATTTAGATTGCTTCTTATTCTGTGGCACTGTGATAATATAGTACCTTTAATATCGTCCGTATTTTCTAGAGAGGTTATAACGGCAAAAACCCCTTCGCCTAATGTTAGAATGAAATGTTTAACGGATTCAAGGGTTTCATCCACGATGTTTTTGATCATAAAATCAGTAAGCTGCATATCTTCTTCGCTGTAGTTTTCGGCAATTTTGCTGAAATCATCGATCTTGAGTATTATTACCGTATAAAAGTTGGCCCAAATATCTATTCCCATATACTGAATTTTATCCTTCAAATTATTTACAGGGCCGTTTATCAACTGCATAAACAATTTTTCTCTCAGTAACGGCATGCTTTCTTTTAGCTGTTTTTTAATCACTTCTTCTCTTTTTGCCCGTTCGTATTCTTGCCTTTTAACTTCTACCGCTTTCTTAACTGCATCAATCAGTTTTTGTATCTCTATAGGCTTTAATATATAATCAAAGGCGCCAATCTTCAGCGACTCCTGAGCGTAGCTGAAATCATCATATGCGCTGAGTACAATTATCACGATAGAAGGATCTCTCTTTTTGAGCTCTTCCATTAGTTTTAGGCCGTCCATATGAGGCATCCGTATATCTGTTAAAACTATATCCGCACCTTTTTTTTCGTATATGTCCAGTGCTTCCAGCCCGTTGGCAGCAGCCCCCGAAATTAAAACACCTACTTTATTCCAATCTATCAAGTTCAGAAGACCATCCCTCACGATTTCTTCATCATCTACAATAAGGAGTTTAAACATAAATATCATTCTCCCCTGATGTAAGGTATAGTTAATTTGGCAACGGTCTTTCCATCGGAATAATTATAACTCAATCCGTAAGTTTCCCCAAATGTAAATTTTATCCGGTCATTGACATTTTTTATCCCATAATGCTCGCTATTCAAATTGGTGGACAGCAATTTGTTTACTTCTTCCAGGTCTATAGGGTTTCCAGTGTTGTGCACCTCTAAAACAATACTTTCACCGTCTTTGTATCCTCGTATTTCAATATATCCTTTACCCGAAAAGGTCTCTATTCCATGAATTATAGCGTTTTCAATCAAAGGCTGTAATATCAGCTTAATCACTATACAATCCATGATGTCTTCGTCTATATTGTACGTTACGTCAAATTTATCCTTGTACCTTATCTGTTGTATCGTTATATAACTTTTTACCTGGCTTAGCTCGTCTTTCAACTTTATTTTGTCCTCGCCTTTGTTGATGCTATACCTCAACAGAGTAGCGAGGGAAGTAACCATCCTGCTGATATCATAAGCCTTGTATTTTACAGCAAGCCAGTTGATGGAATCAAGGGTATTGTAAAGGAAATGGGGATTTATCTGAGCTTGCAGTGCTTTGAGCTCTGCATCCTTTTTTTCCATGTTGGCTATATACACTTCGTTTATAAGCTGGTTTATCCTGTTTATCATCGAGTTATAGCTTTCGTAAAGGGTACCTATCTCCCCCCTGGGTTTATTTGTGAGGTTTACGTTTAAATCGCCTTCTTTGACTTTATCCATTGTTTTTGCCAACCTCATTATAGGTGATGATATGGTATGAGACATATACAGTGATAAAAGGACAGCTATTACAATAAATATAATGCCGATAGTAAATATTATTTTGTTGATCAACTTGGCTTTGGCTGTAAGCTCAGCCTCAGGAACTATGCCGATTATTTTCCAGCCGGTTTGCTTAATGGTGCTGTAAAACACTACATTCTTCTGGTTTCTATTTGTAATCGATGTTATTCCGCTGGCTGATTTCAGCTTGCTGATATAAGGGAATTTCACATTATATGGCGCAATAGAAACACCTGTATTATCGATAATATAAATCTTACCTGTCTCACCCAAACGTATATTATTTATTACATTTTGCAATGTAGATATATTTATATCTACAGACACTATAGCTATAGGATTCTTAAAATCCTTTACGTCCATTACCAGGCGTTTTACGGATACTTGCGGTATATGAAAGTCTGTAGAAATATGCCAGTAAAGTCTGCCTTTGAGGTTAATCACGGGCCTGTACCACGGTCTATCTGCTGCCGTTTTATAGGACATAACGTCATTTTGCGCAAAGATATTAGGGTATTCGGCTTTGCTTAGCGCATATACCTCTACGGACGAATAATCGTTGTTAAATATACCGGGATATAATAGTGCGTCGCGGATAGCCGTAACCTCTCTGTTTATCTCAAAAGGGGTGTTATCTGACGGTTTTGTTAGGTTGTACTGTAATGTTCGGTTCATTGAGACGTAAAGCAGCGTGCCGACAGCGTTATCCAATATGTTTGAAATATTTCGATTAACCTGTTCTAGCGTTTGCCTTGTGGATTTGTAAACCTCTTCGTTTATAACTTTTGTGGAAATGTAACTTGAAAAAAAAGACACGACTAAAAGCGGCAGCAGCGTTATTGTGATATACGATAGCAAAAGCCTTTTAAACAACAAATTCATCACCTTACTCTTTAGAAACAGGAAGTTATCTTGACGTGAATAGTATAACTCAAAATGATTCTGAAAATCAAATAGAAAATTTGGTAACCGCCTTTTTCTGTATTATAATAATATCAATTAAAATAATATTTTACAAATAAAGCCAAGGGGGAGATACAGTGGAAATAAAACCTATAAGAGAAAAATGGAAAGGCACCATGACCGACCGTGAGAGATTTAACAACCAGATGCATTACAGGCCCATTGATCGCTGTTTTAACATGGAATTTGGATACTGGAACGAAAATTTTAAAGAATGGCCTCTTTTCTACCAAAACGGCATAACCAACAACCAAGAAGCTGACATCTTTTTTAACTTTGATAAAATCGTTGTCATAAGCGGCAACGTGTGGATGTCGCCGCCTTTTGAGTCTAAGGTGGTAGGCCAAACCGACACCACCAAAATCATCATGAACGCCGATGGGTTGCTGGCAGAAGTACCCAAAGACGACCACGACACCATTCCCCATTTCATAAAGCCCACCATCGTAACCCCTGACGACTGGAAAAAATGCAAGGAGCAGCGGTTTCGCAGAGATGATCCATCAAGGAAAGTAGACGTAGAGGCACTTAAAAAAGCTCATCCCCCTGACAGGGATTATCCCCTGGGCGTCCACTGCGGTTCCATGATAGGCAAGATAAGGGATATGCTCACCTTCGAGGGGCTCATCTACGCCTGTTACGACTACCCTGAAATGGTAGAAGACATGGTGGAAACCGCGTGTGTACTGGTAGAGGATTTTCTGGACCAGGTATTGCCCCACATAGATTTTGATTTTGCCTCCGGCTGGGAGGATATATGCTTTAAAAATGGCCCTATCGTCCCCGTAGACTTTTTCAAAAACGTGGTGGTCCCTCGTTACAAGCGCATAAGTGAAAAACTGCATCAGTACGGCATTGACATATGGTACACCGACTGCGATGGAGACGTAAGGCCGCTTCTCCCCTACTTTCTAGAAGGAGGCATAAACTGCCTGTTCCCCTTCGAGGTAAATTCCTGCGCCCATCCTGCGGAGCTTTTAAACGAATACGGCAAGGACCTCAGGATAATGGGCGGCGTGGACAAAATGGTGCTGGCAAGGGGGAGAGAAGCCATAAAGTCATATCTGGAGTCATTGGTCCCACTGGTGGAAAGGGGCGGCTATATACCCTTCTGCGATCACCGTTGCCCGCCTAACGTCAAACCCGAAGATTACCTCTATTACCTGGATTTAAAAGAAGAGATGTTCGGTATGAAATAAAGGGATTATATCGCCCTCATGGGTACAATTTATATATCACGTTCAGCGTTTCAGGTCCCACTATTCCATCAACCCTTATGCCGTAGTCCCGCTGTAATCGCATCACGGCATTTTTAGTCCTGGGACCGAAAATGCCATCAATAGGGCCGGGATCGTAGCCCAAACTCTGCAGTATCAATTGAAGCTGCATCACGTCGTGACCTACCATGCCCTCCATCAACAGCCTTGAGCCCAATTCCTGCCTGTCCATAAACTAACACCCCCTTCGTGCGCGCTTAATATATTATATTTATATGTCGCAAAAGGGGTGTAAAAAAGCACCTATCCCATAAGGGATAAGTGCTTTTTTCGTCACTTTTCTGTTATTTATTGTAAAGATGGCATGCGACAAAATGGCCTGAAGCCACTTCTTTAAGCTCTGGCTCTACCTCCCTGCATATCTTTATGCAGTGGCTGCACCGATTTTGAAACTTGCAACCTGGCGGCGTGTTTATGGGGCTGGGCACATCCCCCTGGAGTATAATCCTTTCCCTCCTGCGCTCGATCTCAGGATCGGGAATGGGTATGGCTGAAAGCAGCGCCTGGGTATAGGGATGCAATGGGTTTTCATAGAGCTCATCGCTCTTGGCCGTCTCCACCAGGCTTCCCAGGTACATGACGCCCACCCTATCGCTTATGTGCTTTACCATGCTCAGGTCGTGGGCTATAAACAGGTACGTAAGGCCCATCCTGTCCTGAAGGTCTTCCAGCAGGTTGACGACCTGAGCCTGTATTGACACGTCCAGCGCAGATATAGGCTCGTCGCAGATTATAAACTCGGGCTCGATAGCCAAAGCGCGGGCTATACCTACCCTCTGCCTCTGACCTCCGCTGAACTCGTGGGGAAATCTGTTGGCGTGCTCCCTATTCAACCCCACCAGCTCCAGCAGCTGATATATCCTCTCCATGCGTTCCTTTCCTCTATAGAGGTGGTGGATGTCGATTCCCTCGCCTATTATATCCCCCACGGTCATCCTGGGATTTAGGGAAGCATAAGGATCCTGGAATATCATCTGAACCTTTTTCGTGTACTCCTTGTTTTCGGCTTTATTGAACTTGCTTATGTCTTTTCCCCTATAGAGTACCTTGCCATCGGTTATATCGTAAAGCTTTATGATCGTCCTCCCTGTAGTGGACTTGCCGCAGCCGCTCTCGCCTACCAGCCCGAAGGTTTCTCCTCTGTATATATCAAAGGTCACGTTGTCGACAGCCTTTAACACAGCGCCCTTACCCACATTGAAGTACTTTTTGAGGTTCTGCACCGTTAACAGTTTTTCCCCACTCATGACGCTATACCTCCATTCAACTGAGGCGGCTGGACTTTTGGAGCCTGGGGATGCAGGAGATGACATGCGCATCCGTGCCCGCTGCCCAGGTCGTACACCGGCGGCTGTTCCTCCTTGCATATCCTCATGGCGTACTTACACCTGTCCGCAAAGGCACAACCCTTAGGGGGCGCCAGTAAATCCGGCGGCGTACCATCTATGGGGATAAGCCTCCTATTCTCTTTTACATCAAGCCTTGGCACTGACTGAAGAAGCCCCCATGTATAAGGATGCCTTGCCCTGTAGAATATATCGTCAAGGTTGCCGTACTCGACCACCTGGCCTGCGTACATGACGATCACCCTCTGAGCTATATCGGCCACTATGCCCAGGTCATGGGTTATCAGTATTATGGATGTTCCCATCTTTTGCTGCAATTCCTTCATCAAATCGATGATCTGCGCCTGTATGGTAACATCAAGGGCTGTAGTAGGCTCATCGGCTATTAAAAGCTTGGGATTACAGGCCAGTGCAATAGCGATCATCGCCCTCTGCCTCATGCCACCGCTGAACTCATGGGGATACTGGTGAATGCGCCTGTGGGGATTAGGTATCTGGACCAGCTTTAACATCTCCACAGCCCGCTCCAGCGCCTGACTCCTGCTCATGTTCTGGTGCTTTACAAGCGTCTCGGCTATCTGCTGCCCTATGGTCATGGTAGGGTTTAAGGAGGTCATGGGGTCCTGAAAGATCATTCCTATTTCCGAACCCCTTATAGCCTGCATCTGCTTTTCAGAACAACCTACCAGTTCCCGGCCGTTAAATACGATGGAACCTTTTTTTATCTTACCAGGCGGCGATGGTATAAGCCTCATAATGGAATGGACGGTTACGCTTTTGCCGCAGCCGGACTCGCCTACGATAGCTATAGCTTCCCCTTGATCCAGCGAGAAGCTAACGCCTCTTACCGCTTTTACCTCTCCGGCATATGTGAAAAACGAAACCTCCAGATCTTTTACCTCCAGCAATTTGTTCCCCATTTTATCACCTACTTCCTCATCCGCGGATCAAGGGCATCCCTTATGCCGTCGCCCAATATGTTAAATGCCAGCATGGTAAGGCTTATCAAAACCGCCGGGAATACCAGAAGCCACGGCGCGTTTTGCAAATAAGTGGTCCCGTCTGTGGCAAGGGAACCCCAACTGGCCTGAGGCAACCTTATGCCCAGTCCTATATAGCTCAAAAAAGCCTCTGTAAATATAGCCGATGGGATGTTAAGGGTTAGCCTCACGATGATAGGTCCTAACGCGTTGGGTATGAGGTGCTTTGTTATGATCCTCCACGGACCAGCCCCTAGCGTCTTGGCTGCCAGCACGTACTCCTGTTCTTTTAGCTGAAGCACCTGGCCCCTTACAAGCCTCGCCATGTCCACCCAGCCGGTCAAAGCCATGGCCAATATAATGGTAAATTCCCCAGGCTGCATTATGATCATGAGGAGGATCACTATAATGAGGGTGGGTATAGAATAAAGCACGTCCACTATCCTCATCATGATCTCATCGGTTATGCCTCCGAAATAACCTGAAATACCGCCGTATATAACTCCTACCACCATGTTTAACACCGCTGCTATAAACCCTATCCGCAGCGAAACCCTTGCACCCAGCCACGACCTGACAAAAAGATCTCTTCCCAGGTTATCCGTGCCAAACCAGTGGACGGCGTTGGGTGGCTTGAATATCGCCGTGTAATCCTGCTCATCGTAAGTAAAGGGCCTCAAATAAGGGCCGATTGCAGCCATGATTATGATAATTAGCAGTATATAAAAGCTTATTACAGCCATCTTATTCTGCTTTAACCTTCTGTACGCATCCTTCCAGAAGGACACGCTGGGCCTTACGATCTTCTCGCTGGACTTCAAGTCGTATCCTATGGGCTCAAATTTACTGCGTTCCAGTTGCATACCATCACCCCTTCCCCTTGGCAATTCTTATCCTGGGATCTATTACGCCGTACAATATGTCCACCAGCAGATTTACCCCTATCAGTATCACCGCAAAGAATATGGTGAGGCCCATTATAAGGGTGTAATCGTTGCTGTTGATGCTGGTCACATAGTGTTTACCTAAACCGGGAACGCCGAAGATATTCTCCACTACGAAGGTACCCGTAACCACCATGGCAAATATGGGACCAAATGTGGTCACCACAGGGAGTATGGCGTTCCTCACGGCGTGCTTCCATACGACAGCGGCATTGGACAAGCCCTTTGACCTGGCCGTCTTTATATAGTCCTGATTTAACACGTCCAGCATACTGGCCCTCATCATCCTGGAGACTGTCGCCAGCATGCTAAGCCCCAGCGAGAAAGAAGGAAGGATGGTGTATTTAAAGCTCTCCCATCCGGCAACGGGAAATAGCCTTATCTTCACCCCTAAAAAGTACTGAAGAAGTGCGCCTATTATAAAGTTGGGTACGGATACGCCTATGACGGCAATGACGGTGGAAAAATAGTCCCATCCGCTGTTATGCCTAACAGAGGCTATTATCCCCAGCAGTATTCCCAACACGGCTGCAAAAAACATAGCCTCAATCCCCAATGAGGCAGACACGGGAAAGCCTTGCGCGATAATGCCCTTCACGCTCTGGTTCTGGAAAAGCATTGACATACCAAAATCCCCTCGCAGGATGTTGGCGACATATTTATAATATTGCACGATAAGAGGCTTGTCCAGACCGTATTTGGCGTCCAGGTTTCGCTGTATCTCAACGGGCACCTGCTTCATCCCTATATAGGGCTTGCCCGGAAGCAAATGCATGAGAATAAATGTAAACGTAAGTATCACCCAAAGAGTTATAAGTGCATAGCCTATACGCTTTAAGATATATATAAAAATATCCATCACCCCTTTTACAGTTTACAGGGTATATGCATCAGCATATACCCTGTAAAGCATCTACTTTATTTATCAAGCCCTAATTCCTTGATGCCTTTTATCAGCAGTTCCCTCGCCTGTTTTACATCGCTGCTGGGTAGTAAGTCTCCCGCTTCTTTCCTGAAAGTGTCTTTGTTTCCCCACATTATGTCAGGCACATATCCTGTAGCTGGCTTTGAATCATTTTTCAATATGTCTTTGACGAAGGTATTTCTGTCAACAGCCAGCGTCAATGCCTTCCTTATATTGGCATTCTTCAGCACAGGATCTTTTGTGTTAAACTGGAAATACCACGAGGAACCGTCTGAGAAGCTCTTTATCTCGTATCCGGCTTTTTTAACCCGGTCAAACTGTTCGCTAGCCACCTGAGCCACGTCCAGCTGACCTGTGAGGAACATATTGAGTTCGGTATTTCTATCATTTACCATAGAGAACTCAATCTTGTTGAGTTTAATCGCGTCTTTATTCCAGTAGTTAGGATTCTTCTCCAGAACCATTTTCTGCTGGTGATTCCAGGATTTTATGACCCATGGCCCATCGTATAACATCTTGTCAGGCTCTGAACCGTATTTGTCCTTTACGGTCTCGTAGAACTTCTGGTTTAAAGGCATGTACGTAGCAAAAGCTGTCAAATCCGGGAAGTATGGCAAAGGCCTCTCGAGGGTGACCTGCAGCGTCTTGGCGTCCAGGGCCTTTACCCCTACCTGGTTGGGATCTGTTATCTTCTTGGTGTTATACGCCTCTGCGTTCTTTATAGGATACATAATGTAAGCGTATATAGCGCCCAATTTAGGATCCAAAGCCCTTTTCCAAGCGTACTCAAAGTCCTGGGCCGTCACCGGATCGCCATTGCTCCATTTGGCGTCCCTGAGCTTAAAGGTGTAGGTAAGGCCGTCCTTTGACACCGTGTAGCTCTCGGCAATACCGGGCATGACCTTGCCGTTCTGATCATACCTCATAAGCCCTTCCATAACAGCGTTTATGACGTTCATAGAAACGGCATCCTGGGTCTGCTGGGGATCCATCTGAGGGGGTTCCTCACCCAGATTGTACCTTAAAGTGCCGCTCTTGGTGCTGGTCCAGTAGAAGTCCACATCTCCGCCCACAAACCTCCTCACAAGGCCTTGAACGTCAGGTTTTACCGAATAGGATATATACCTGTAATACACAGGGCCTATGGGCATTTCGTCCAAAAGCAGCTTTTCGGCCTTCTTAAAATCCTCCATGCGCTTGGCGTTGTCGTTGGTGTTCTGAGCATCTTTTATGAGATTGTCGTATTCGGAATTGGTCCAACCCGAGTTGTTGTTAGCAGACCAGCTGGTCCAGAGGTCCATAAACGTCATTGGGTCATTGTAGTCGGGTGCCCAACCGGCCATAACGATCTGATAATCGTATTTGTTCATCCTTTCAAGCCTGGTCTTAAACGGCACGGTTTCAATCTCCACGTTAACGCCCAGGTTCTTTTTCCACATCTGCTGAAAGACCTGTGCATTTATCTTGGCCTGGGTTTGATCGTCAGTAAGGTACTTGAGCGTCGGCAGCTTTTTGACCAGCTCATCATAAGATTTGCCTTCAGAACTGCTACTCGTGGTGCTGCTCTGTTTTTTACCAGAAGAGCAACCTGTAAGCAATATTCCCAACATCATGACCACAGCCACGAATAGAGCCAGGTATTTTTTCCTACTCATAGAATTGCCCCCTTATTTTAAGAATTTTTTTTATTTTGAAATGCAACCGAGGCGCATTTCAAAATTTCGTTGAAATGCTCAAAAAAATATAGCAACTACTGCCCGTATGTTTGGGTAAAATGAATTATGTTGTAAATATAAATTCAACACTATTATATACTCACTGTAAACAAATTTCAATAAAATTTTCATATGCTAATTTTTTTGAACCCATAAAATTTATGCATAAAAATACATTTTAATTTATAAATTTAAAGGCCTGACGCGATATATCCTGTGTCAGGCCTTGACACAATGCATAAATATCCTAAAGTTTACTCAATTTTATCCAGTTCTTCTTTTAATATCTTATTGGCAACCTGGGGATTGGCCTTGCCTTTAGTGGCCCTCATTATCTGACCTACCAGGAATCCAAAGGCCTTTTCCTTTCCGCTCTTATAGTCCTTCACTGACTTCTGGTTTTGCTCCAGGACCTGCTTTACTATCTCCCTTATCTGCCCTTCATCGCTTACCTGCACCAGCCCTTTTTCTTTGACTATGACCTCAGGGTCTTTTCCCGTCTCGATCACATCTTCAAAGACCTTTTTGCCTATGCTTCCGCTTATGGTGCCATTTTCTATGAGGTTTAAAAGCTGCGCCAGCTGTTCAGGCTTTAAATTCAGCTCCTGTATTTCTATGCCTTTGTCGTTTAATATCCTCAGGACTTCGCTCATAATCCAGTTGCTCACGGCCTTGGGGTTGTTGTGAAGCCTTACGGTATCCTCAAAGAACTTCGCAAGAGCCTTACTCCCGGTGAGGACCTCGGCATCGTACTCAGGTATGCCGTACTCCCTCACAAATCGCTCTCTTTTTTGGTCCGGAAGCTCCGGCAGCTCGGCTTTTATCCTGTCGATCCACTCCCTATCCACCACAATGGGAACCAGGTCAGGTTCCGGGAAATACCTGTAGTCATGGGCCTCTTCTTTTGTCCTCATGGACGTAGTGATGCCCCTTGTCTCATCCCAGCGGCGGGTCTCCTGCACCACTTTGTCCCCTGACTCCAGTATATCCCTTTGCCTCTTTATCTCGTACTCCAGCGCCCTTTGTACCGCTTTGAAGGAGTTGAGGTTTTTAAGCTCGATCTTGGTGCCAAATTCACTGGCTCCTACAGGCATCAACGACACATTGGTATCGCACCTTAAAGAGCCTTCTTCCATCTTACAGTCAGATACCTCTATGTACTGGAGTATGCTTTTAAGCTTGGTGAGGTACGCATAGGCTTCTTCAGGAGAATTTATATCGGGCTCTGACACGATCTCTATCAGCGGAACCCCGGCCCTGTTGTAATCCACCAACGATCCGTCCCTGGTATGCATCAGCTTCCCCGCATCCTCTTCTATGTGTATCCTCCTTATGCCGATCTTCTTCTTTTTGCCGCCTACCTCTATTTCCACGTAACCGTTGTGGCACAAAGGCAGGTCGTACTGGGATATCTGATAGGCTTTGGGGAGGTCAGGGTAAAAGTAGTTTTTCCTGTCCATCTTGCTGTACTCTGATATCTGGCAGTTGGTAGCCAGCCCTGCCTTTATTGCGAATTCCACAACTTTTTTATTGAGGACAGGCAACACGCCGGGAAGCCCAAGGCATACAGGACAGGTGTGGGTATTGGGCTCTCCTCCAAATTCAGTGGTACAGCCGCAAAAGATCTTGGTTTTTGTGAGAAGTTCCGCGTGAACCTCCAGCCCTATAATGGTCTTGTACTCCATTTATTTCACCTCCAGCGCCGGCTTTTTTTTCTCAATGCCCGAGTTTTTCTCATAGGCGTATGCGACTCTCAAAACAGTTGCTTCGTCAAAGGGCTTACCCATGATCTGAAGCCCCACAGGCAACCCGCCTTCAAATCCCGCAGGTACGGAAATAGCCGGGATCCCCGCTATGTTCACAGGTACCGTGCATATATCGGACATGTACATCTGAAGGGGATCGTTCATCCTCTCGCCGATTTTGAAGGCTGGTACCGGCGAAGTAGGGGATATAAGGACATCGTACGCTTCAAAGGCTCTGTCAAAATCCTGCTTTATAAGGGTTCTGACCTTTTGAGCCCGCTTGTAATAGGCGTCGTAATAACCCGAGCTCAACGCGTAGGTGCCCAGCATTATCCTCCTCTTTACCTCTTTGCCAAATCCCTCGCTCCTGGTCCTCATAAAGAGGTCAACCATGTCTTCGTAATCCTCAGCCCTGTAGCCGTACCTTATGCCGTCGTACCTGGCTAAGTTGGAGCTGGCCTCCGCTGAGGCTATTATGTAGTAAACCGCCAGGGCATACCCCGAATAAGGCAGGGACGTCTCCTCTACCACAGCTCCCAGATTTTCCAGCACTCTTGCCGCCTCGTATATCCTCTCTTTTACTCCATCGCTTACTCCTTGCGCAAAAAACTCTTTCGGTATACCTACTTTTATGCCCTTTATTCCTTTCTTTAACTCAGAGAGGTAATCCTGCTTTTTGCCGTCAATGGACGTGGAATCAGCCTTATCGTAACCCGCTATGACATCCAGCACCATAGCGCAGTCCTCTACATCCTTGGTGAGCGGCCCTATCTGATCCAGTGACGAGGCAAAAGCCACCAGTCCGTATCTGGATACCAGTCCATAGGTGGGCTTCAACCCCACCACACCGCACAGCGATGCAGGCTGGCGTATGGAACCACCTGTATCAGAGCCCAAAGTAAAATAAGCCTCATCGGCAGCCACCGCAGCCGCCGAACCTCCACTGGAGCCCCCAGGCACCCTCTCTAAGTCCCAGGGATTGCGGGTCTTTTTAAAGTAAGAGGTCTCGGTAGACGAGCCCATGGCAAACTCGTCCATGTTCAGCTTTCCCAGCATCACGGCATCTTCTTTTAAAAGCCTGTCCACTGCTGTGGCGGTGTAAGGAGGCCTGAAGTTCTCTAGCATCCTGGAGCCACAGGTGGTGTATATGCCCTCGGTGCACATGTTATCTTTTATACCCATGGGAATGCCAGCCAGCTTACCCACCGGATCTCCGCTCTTTATCTTCCGGTCAACCGCTCTGGCCTGCTCCAAAGCCTGCTCTTCGCACACCGTAATATACGCTTGAACCTTATCATCAACGGCCTTTATCCTCTGGAGCATAAGGGCTGTGATCTCCTCTGAACTGACCTCTCTTTTCAGGATCATATCCCGTATCTCGTGGGCAGTCAACTCATGTAGTTCCATGTTTTCACACCCTTTCATTCGATTATGTTAGGAACCTTAAAACAGCCATCCTCCTGGTATTGCGTGTTCATGAGCACCTTATCTTTATCCAGTGACTTGCACACCACGTCCTCCCTGAACACATTTTTTACAGGAAGGATGTGAGCTGTGGGCTCTACCCCCTCTATGTCCAGCTCGCTTAATTTGTTTATGTAATCGAGAATGTTGCCCAGCTCTACCGACATCCTCTCGATCTCCTCTTCACTAAGCTTGAGCCTGGCCAACCTGGCCACGTGCAAAACCGTCTCCCTGTCGATCACACCTTTCACCCCTTTTCACTATTCTTCGCCAATTATGTTCATATTTTATCAAATCGAAAGCATTTTTTCAAACTCGTCCTCGGTTATAACAGGCACCCCTAGCTTTCGCGCCTTATCCAGCTTGGAACCGGGATCCTTGCCTGCCAACACATAGCTGGTCTTTTTGCTGACGCTGGAGGATACCTTACCTCCATTCTGCTCTATGATCTCTGTAGCCTGTGCGCGGGTGTACTTCTCTAGGGTACCTGTGAGCACAAATGTCATGCCGTCAAATTTGTTGCTCACGCTGGCTTTTTCCAAGCTACTCATATTGACGCCGGCCTTTTTTAGCCGTTCAATCATCTCTCTGTTGTGGTCATCGGCAAAAAAGGCCACAACGCTCTCAGCCATCTTCTCGCCTATCTCAGGAACCTGGACCAGGTCCTCTTGCTTCGCGTTCATAATTCCGTCCATGCTTTTAAACCAGTAAGATAGAACCTCCGCTGCCTTTGAGCCTATGTACCTTATGCCAAGGCCAAACAACAGCCTGTCCAAACCGTTTTTCTTGCTGTTTTCAATAGCCGTCAAAAGGTTGTTGGCAGACTTATCCCCCATGCGCTCCAATTTAACCAGGTCCTCATACTTAAGGTAATAAATATCCGCTATGTTCTTTACAAGGCCGTTATCAATCAGCTGGGATATGATAGCAGGGCCTAATCCCTCAATGTTCATGGCATCCCGTGAAGCAAAGTGTATTATGCCTCGCCTTATCTGGGCAGGGCAGTTGAGGTTGGGACAGCGCACAGCGGCTTCCCCTTCTATCCTGACGGTTTTAGCACCGCACTCCGGGCACCTGTCAGGCATGACAAAAGGCACCTCTTTGCCCGTGCGCTCTTCTTTTACCACCTCCACCACCTCAGGGATTATATCCCCCGCCTTTTGAACCAGCACCGTATCCCCTATCCTTATGTCCTTCTCTTTTATGTAGTCTTCGTTGTGAAGGGTAGCTCTGCTCACAGTGGTCCCAGCCAGCCTGACAGGGGTCAGCACAGCAGTCGGGGTAATAGCCCCCGTCCTGCCTACCTGGACGATGATATCCTCTACTTTCGCTTTTTGCCTTTCCGCGGGGAATTTGTAGGCAATAGCCCATCTATAATGCCTTGCTGTAGCCCCCAGTACATCCCTTTTGGCCAGGTCGTTTACTTTTAAGACCATGCCGTCTATCTCAAAGGGAAGCTGGTGCCGCTTTTCCCTCCACTCCTCTATGTACCCCAGCGCCTCCTCCACGTCTTTTATATGTATCAAATAAGGGCTTATCTTAAACCCTATGTCTTTTAAATACTCCAAAGCCTCTATATGGGTTTTAAACGCCTTTCCCTCAACCCTCTGCAGGTTAAACACAAATATGTCAAGTTGCCGTCTGGCCGTCACAGCAGGATCCAGCTGCCTTAGAGAGCCAGCGGCGGCGTTTCGAGGGTTTGCAAAAAGGGGCTGTCCCTCCTCTTCTCGCGCCTCGTTAAGCTCGGCAAAGTACTTTTTGGGCATGTACACTTCTCCCCTGACCTCCAGGGTCACGTCCTCTTTAAGCCTCAGCGGAATTGACCTTATGGTCTTGAGATTCTGCGTCACATCCTCTCCTGTATATCCATCCCCTCTGGTCGCCCCCCGTATAAATATGCCGTCATCGTACTGCAGGGCCACAGAAAGGCCATCGATTTTAAGCTCCAAAACATAATCGGTATCCCCTACCGCCTCCTTTACCCTCCTGTCAAAATCCCTCAGCTCACCTTCATTAAAGACATCGTCAAGGCTAAGCAGGGGAATGGTATGCTGATGCTCTGCAAATTCTTTAAGGGGTTGGCCTCCAACCCTCTGGGTGGGCGAATCAGGGGTGATAAACTCTGGATACTGCCTTTCAAGATCCTTTAATTCCCTCATAAGCCTGTCGTACTCTTCATCGGAAATCTCCGGAGAATCCAACACGTAATACATGTAATCGTGATAGGATATTACCTTCCTCAGCTCTTCAATGCGCTCTTTTACATTGTCCCTCATGTATACTCCCTCTCTATAGCTATCCTGATTCTTTTTAACAATATTATAGCACTTCTCATTGACAAATCATACCGGGATAATTATAATATATTTAGAACGAATTGAGAATGAATCTCAGATTCATCTGCCTCATCTCTGTTCTACGATCCATTTCAATCATCTATTTACCAGCAGAAATTTAAAAGGAGGTATGCCCAATGACACTGGACCTAGCCAAAATAGGAAATAAACTCATCATAGACAAAATCGACGACGAAAGAGTAAAAATACAGATATTGCGATTCGGTATATCAGAGGGTTCCTTGGTAAAGTGCGTGGAAAAGTTGCCAAAAGGCCCTGTTATTATACAGAACCGCATGCAGGAAATAGCCATAGGCAGGAAACTGGCCGAAAAAATCAAGATCAAAGAAGTCAAGGAGGGTTAAAATGAGCAGTTGCTGCGCGCCCATTAAAATCGATATACCTGAAAACGCGAAAAAAATCGTTCTGGTAGGAAACCCTAATGTGGGCAAATCGGTTTTTTTTAACGCCCTCACCGGGATGTACGTGGACGTATCCAATTATCCAGGAACTACTGTGGACATAAGCCATGGGATGTACGGCAAAGACGTAATAATAGACACGCCCGGTGTCTACGGCGTATCCTCCTTCAACGACGAAGAGAGGGTAGCGCGAGATGTGATTTTAAGCGCTGACATAATCCTGAACGTGGTAGACGCCCTGCACCTGGAGAGGGATCTCTTCCTCACCCAACAGTTGATCGACATGGGAAAGCCCGTTATAGTGGCTTTAAACCAGATGGACGAAGCCGAGAAAAACGGGATTTCCATAGATGTTGAAAAATTGTCTCAGGAGCTTGACGTCCCCGTGATTCCCTGTATAGCCACAAAGAACGTAGGCATAAGCGAAGTGAAAAAAAACCTGTACAACGCGCGAAAGGGAAAGCCTATTAAAATAGTAGAAGAAAACTACAGGGCTTATGAGGGCAAAGGTATAGACCACAGCGAAATCCTGCTGATATTGGAAGATGACGAAAACGTGTGCGCGAGAAATGGCATAGCAAACCCTCCTGGCCTCAGAGAAGAAATCTACACCGAAAGGCGCAAAAGGGTAGACCAGATTGTAAGCTCCGTCGTAAGCGAGCAATACGCTCACGCCTCTTTTTCTACAAAACTGGCCAAGCTCATGCTCAAGCCCGTTACAGGCATTCCTTTATTGATAATAACTCTCGTTATCATGTACCAGGTCATCGGGGTATTTATCGCCCAGACCGTGGTAGGCTTTACTGAAGACACCGTGATGAACGGCCTCTACAAGCCATTTATAGAGAAAGTGGTTGGAAGCGTAATACCTCAAAAGTCGTTTCTAGGCAATATCTTGATCGGGGAATTCGGGCTTCTCACCATGACCGTCATCTACATCGTAGGCCTGCTTCTTCCTCTGGTCATAGGCTTTTACTTTTTCCTGTCGCTGTTGGAGGACTCTGGATACCTTCCCAGAATAGCCGTACTGGTGGACAGAGTGCTTACAAAGTTGGGATTAAACGGCAAAGCTATAATCCCTATCATACTGGGCCTGGGCTGTATCACCATGGCCACCATTACCACAAGGATACTGGGATCAAGGCGAGAGCGATTTATAGCCACCATGCTTTTGGGATTGGCGATACCCTGCTCAGCGCAATTGGCCGTCATAACCAGCATGATAGCGCCTCTAGGCCCTAAGTATATAATCTCTTATGTGATAATACTGGTAGCTATATTCGTAGCCATAGGCACCACCCTCAACAAGGTACTGCCCGGTGAATCCACAGACCTTTTGATAGACCTGCCTACCTTAAAAGTACCCCGCATAGACAACGTCGTAAAAAAGACCATTACAAAGACAAAGATGTTTCTCGAGGACGCCGCTCCTTTGTTTGCGTTAGGATCTCTTGGCATCGCTATACTGCAGTATACAGGTGTTTTAGATTTTATACAAAGATTAGCAGCTCCTCTGACCACAGGGTGGTTAAAACTGCCCAAAGAAGCGGCAAACGCGTTTATAATGGGATTTGTAAGGCGCGACTTTGGAGCCGCCGGACTCTATGCGCTCAAGCTGAGCCCCAATCAGACCCTGGTGGCACTGGTAACCATAACGCTATTCGTACCGTGTATAGCCGCTACCATGATTATATTTAAAGAGAGAAGCAAAGCTGAATCCCTGACCATTTGGTTGGGCTCGGTGTTTTTGGCATTCTTAATCGGCGGTACCCTAGCGCAGATCATATTGTGAGGTGATATTTATGAAGACATGTCCCCAATGTGGATACAATGTAGATGAGACTGCAAAGAGGTGCCCCCGGTGCAACAAAGTCCTCATCCCGCTAACCCCATGCACCGGGAATTGCTTACGCTGCAGCCAAAAGTGCACGGCAGTAACATACAAATCCTTTCTCTCTAAATTTTAAATGAAGTGGAAAAAGTATTTGGCCAGCAACAGGACGATTATACCAGGTATGCCCAATACCCCTGCAACAAATGCCGTTATGACATTTACGGGAAGGTATAGCCCTACTATCCCGCCAAAGAAGTTGAAGATGATAAGGAATATAAAACCCACTATGGAATTTAGAATAAACCTAAAAAGAAACCTTATGGATTTGCTGAAAAGCCATAGCACAAAAGCCAGCAGTATAATCCCTATCATAAAGGAAAAGGCGCTTGAAAACAATATCACTTTATCACCCCTCATGGACCTACAATCTTTAACGGCGCAAAATCCACGGCAAGCCTCTTGGTTCCCACGCTATCAAAGGCGACCACAACCTCTGATTCATTAGCTTCTATAACCGTGCCTATCCCCCATTTAGCGTGCTGTACCTTCTGACCTATTATATATGCTTGACTGTCCCGCGAAGATTTTCTTGTAGCAGCGATATACTTCCTCTCACTTCGAGGTATGGAGCCTCCTCCATATCCTTCGTGCTCCACAAGGTATTCAGGTATCTCCTCTACAAACCGCGAAACAGGGTTATAGCTCACGCTTCCATAGGTGCTCCTCTGCAGGGCGTGGGTGATGTAAAGTTTTTTTCTAGCGCGGGTTATGCCCACATAGCACAACCTGCGCTCCTCTTCCAGTTGGGCCTCATCCAGCATAGCCCTGGAGATGGGAAAAATCCCTTCTTCCATTCCCACAATAAACACATTGTCAAACTCCAGGCCCTTAGCTCCATGCAGTGTCATCAATACCACAGCGTCCTGGCTTTCATCCAGCTCGTCTACATCAGTAACCAGCGATATATTCTCAAGAAACGCCTGGAGGGACTTATCCTCGCTCTGCGCCTCAAACTCCTGGGCTACCGTGAGAAACTCCCGCAGGTTCTGTATCCTGGACTGGGCCTCTTCGCTTTCATCTTTTTCCAGCTCCTTGACATAGCCCGTCTTTTCCAGCACCTCTTCTATCAGCTGGGTTACGTCCACTACCTCTTTGACGGCCATGAGCTCGGTCATCATCTCCACAAAATTCTCTACGGCCTTGGCCGCTCTTGCCGACAACACTTCCCCGCACTCTAACATGGCGTCGTAAAGGCTAATGCCCTTATGGACAGTATACTCTTCCAATTTGCTCAATGTGCCTTCTCCTATACCCCTTTTGGGCACATTTACGATTCTCCTCAAGCTCACATCGTCCAGGGGATTCTGCAAAACCCTGAGGTACGCGATTATGTCCTTTATCTCTTTCCTGTCGTAAAACCTCAAGCCCCCTACCATCCTGTAAGGGATACCCTCTCGGTTGAGCACATCTTCAAAGACGCGGGACTGGGCATTGGTCCTGTACAGTATGGCGTAGCTCCCAAACGAGTTTCCTCGGGCCACACCCTCAAGGATACGCGTCACAGCGTATTCAGCCTCGTCGTGCTCATCCACCGCCGTATAAACCGTAATGGGCATGCCGTCGCCGTTGACCGTCCAGAGTCTTTTGGGCTTGCGGCCTTTATTGTTGGATACTACTTCATTGGCTGCTTCCAGTATCTGTTTTGTGGAACGGTAATTTTGCTCCAGCTTAACCACCGTGGTGTTTTCAAAATCCTTTTCAAAGTCCAGTATGTTTCTTATATCAGCGCCTCTCCAGCCGTAAATGCTCTGGTCGTCGTCGCCTACCACGCATAAATTCCTGTGATACGAAGACAGTAGTTTTATAAACTGGTACTGAGCCGCGTTGGTATCCTGGTACTCGTCTACCATGATGTACTTAAAGCGCCTCTGGTAGTAGTCCAGCACCTCTGGATCGCTTTTAAACAGCTGGATAGTCTTTAATATAATGTCATCAAAATCCAGCGCATTGTTTTTCTTTAGCTTTTCCTGATAAAGGCTGTAAATGTCCTTTATCTTCCTGTTCCTAAAGTCGTCGCCATAGGCATCCAAATAGTCTTCAGGAGCTATCATCTTATCTTTGGCCCTGGAAATAGCAGACATAATAACCGCAGGTTCGTACATTTTCTCATTTAAGTTCAGCTCTTTAATGCAATTTTTTAAAAGGGCCATCTGATCCGACGTATCGTATATCACAAAATTTCTGGAATAGCCTATGCGCTCTATGTCCCTCCTCAATATCCTCACACAGGCTGCGTGAAAGGTCATAATCCATATGTCTCTGGCTTCTCCACCCAGAAGCTTTTCCACCCGCTCTCGCATCTCCCTGGCCGCTTTGTTGGTAAATGTGATCGCGAGGATATTATACGGGCTTATGCCTTTTTCTTTAATCAGGTATGCGATACGGTAGGTTATCACCCTGGTCTTGCCGCTGCCGGCACCTGCCAGTATCAATAAAGGCCCTTCCGTGGTAAGCACTGCGCTTCTCTGGGCCTCGTTTAATGACTCTATTAAATTCAAAAAAATTCCTCCCGCCCATCAATTTATAGAGATATTATATCACATTTCAGCAACAATGGCATTAATCCTTTTCCGGGCCGCCCTTTGACTTTATGCGCTCCAGTACCATGCGGTATCCTCCTGAACCGTAATTCAAAAACCGGTTTACCCTGCTTATAGTAGCGGTACTGGCCCCTGTTACCTCTGCTATCTCGTTATACGTCTTTTTATCTTTAAGCATCTTGGCCACTTTAAAGCGCTGGGCCAGCTCCTTAATCTCGTTTATAGTGCACACGTCCTCAAAAAACATGTAGCACTCATCTATATCCTTCAAACACAATATGGCTTCAAACAGCTCATCTATCATTTTGTCCTTTATCCTGGACTGGTACATTCACCTTCCACCACCTGCTTTAATACTCTGAAACTATTATACCATAACGGTAGCTTTATTTCATTAAAGTGAAAAAAAGCGCTTTTCAGCGCTTTTGTCAACATCTCAATATCTTTTTCAAAACATCCTCTCTCAGCTGATCCACCGCGTGAAAGTCCATGCAGCTTACGTAATACTTTTCCAGCTCGTCGTGAGCTTTTTTGGCTTTATTTATACATTTCACAGCCTCTTGGACCATAATGCCTGCATACTCAAGATCTGCCTCCAGCTCTTCTTTATAATGCCGAAGTTTTTGTTCATCCACACATCCACCCAAATCAACCACTAAGCCGCTGTCCTCAAATTTCTCCCATGTCGTAATGGCCACATCCAGCCCTGGTATTAATAGGTGTTCTATGACCTCAGGGTCCAGCGCGCAATGGTACGCCTCTACGTCACAGCCTCTTATCCTAGCCTGCTCCAAAAGGGTCTTTAATATCAGAGTGCCTCCTGTGCCATCCCTTCCTTTTATCACATATCGTTTTGAATAAGGCCTTACAATAGTCTCAACGTAATCTTTAACGCCGCCAGGGGTTATCGCGCTAGCGAACAAATGCCTCTCTTTCCCTAATCGATCCGAAATGCTCATGCCTGCAAACATGCTGTTTATTAAACCGTAGGCCACTTTATTAACGCGGGCCCAGTCCACACACCTCTCCATGACACTTACGGCATCGTCCTTTAACCCTTTTGCTGCGCTTAGGTATTTATACGCCCTGCTGAACAACCTTTTTATCTCCTCGCTCAGTGCCACAATAGCCTCTCTGTGTTTTTGCATTTCTTGTTCATTTAAAAACTGCCCCAGGTTTATAATCACCTCAAGGGAGCCAGGGTAAACCGGATCCACCACATGAGGCGCTGTGCCGTCAATTAACGCAATCCCTTTTTGGGGGATTACAACTCCATCCAGCGAATTATTATCAGAGGAACAACGGTGAAATTCTACATCAAACCCTTTATCCACCATGACATAGGCTATTTTCTTCATAAAACTGGACTTCCCTGTACCCGGCCCCCCTTTTAATATGAAAATCCTTTTGGCATCGTCGCCAATTATGTATTTATAAAATGAATAAAAACCATAGGCGGTATTTCCGCCAGGAAACACCTCTTTGATATAACCTTTACCCATAGACATCCTCCTCCACTTCTGTGGTTATTACAGACCATTATATGCAAAGACATCGATATGAATTACCATTAAAACACCATGGAACAACGGATAAGTTTAATATATAATTCTATATATCTTAATGTATATAGGAGGGGAGAAACATGAAGGGTAATAAGATATACAAAGCTGTAATCTCTTTTGCTTTGATAATAGCTGTCATTGCCATTATGCTACCAGCTTCAGCTAACTATCCTGATATATCTATATCTATAAACGGGAATTTGATACAGATAACTCCAAAGCCCATGGTCGTAGGCGGATATATAACAGTTCCCTTCAGAGGTATTTCTGAAGCACTGGGCGCAGATGTGTATTGGGACTCATCGTCGCAGACGATGACAGCGGTAAAAGGCGATCAAAGCGCTACGGTGCAAAATGGGCAAAAATGGGCAGTGGTCAACAATAAGGTAATAACAATGCCTGTCCTTTCATTTATGAGCAACAACAGGTTGTATGTGCCCCTTACGCTATTTAAAGAAGCCTTTGGCGCCAATATACAATGGGATAAAGTAAACCATATAGTTTACATCAAGACATCGGACAGCCATTATGAGTGGGGCACAGGAGTAAACAATATAGTTTATCCCGATTACAATGCCCTCAAGGCAAAACTGCAAAGTTATATAAGCACACGCCCGGGACAGATAAGTGTATACGTTCACGACTTGACCACAGGCCAGACTCTAAGCATCGGCGGAGACAATGTGTACGCAGCAGCCAGCACAATAAAACTGCCATTGGTGCTATATCTTTATGAGCAGGCCGCTGCAGGGAAAATAGATCTCAACACAAAGCTCACTTATACGCCGAAGTATTACATGCAGGGAACAGGTATCCTCCAAGGACAGCCCTTTGGTGGCCAGTATACTATAAGAGAACTTTCGCGACTGGCTATTGAGTACAGCGACAACGTGGCCTGGCAGATGTTGTTGGACTACGCAGGCCAAGATAACTTAACGGCTTTTGAAAAGTCACTGGGTGCCAACGCAACAGGCCTTGTCAACGGCCTAAGCGTAACCACACCTAAAGATATGGATATATACTTGAGTGAGTTATTGGCATTTAGAGATGAAAACTACGATCTGGGAAATGAAGTACTGTATTATATGGAACACTCCATCTTCAGCGAGGGGATACCTCAGGAATTGCCTTCAGGAGTAGTCGTAGCTCATAAGATGGGAGCCCTTGATGACAAATTCCACGACGTAGGCATCGTATTTGGAAATCGACCTTACATCATAACCATATTCACAGAAAACGGCTGGGAAGACGCATCGCTTCAAACCCTTGCCGATATTTCTCGAATAGTATATGATTATCAGTCAGGACTTTAATGTTTTGGTTAAAAAAGATGAGGTAGACCATTAGCATTTACCTCATCTTTTTATTATTGTATTATTCTCACAATGATGCTATACTTTATGCAAAGCTACTAGAGAGGAAGTATGCAAGGTTGAAGAATGTTATAGATTTTCACGCCCACGCTTTTCCTGATAAAGTGGCATCAAAAGCTGTGGCGAATTTAAGCAAGCATTATTCGTTGAAAATAGAGCGAAAGGGAACATTAAAAGACCTGATTAATAGCGCAAAAGAAGGAGGCATATGCCGCATAGTAGTACACTCCACAGCAACCAACCCACAACAGGTAGAGAGCGTAAACAACTGGATAGCTTCTATTACTGGCAATGGAATTATAGGCTTTGGCACGATACACCCTGATTATCCTTTTATAGAAAAAGAACTCTGTCGCATTTTGAAATTGGGACTTAAAGGCTTAAAATTGCATCCAGATTTTCAAGGCTTCTACATAGACGACCCTAAGATGATGCCTATTTACGAGTTGATTGGTTCCAGAATGCCTGTATTGTTTCATCTAGGAGATGAACGCCTTGATTACTCAAGCCCCAGGCGCCTGGCCCGCGTGATAAAGAATTTCCCCCACATGATTATAATCGGCGCTCATCTAGGGGGTTATGCCAGATGGGATGAAGCAATGGAATATCTAATTGGCAAAAATATTTATATAGATACATCCAGTTCACTCTGGAGGTTGGATGCAAAAAAAGCTGTAACACTCATAAAAAAACATGGTGTGGAGAAGGTACTTTTTGGCACAGATTATCCTATTACTTCTCACAAAAGCGAATTAGAGCGCTTCATGAAATTAAAATTGAGCACAGAGGAAAAAGAGAAAATACTATGGGAAAATAGTCGCAAGCTGTTAAAATTACAAAGTACATTTGAACAAGCCATATGATTTACATTTTTAAGCACAGAGGAATGAGCTATGTTTATAATACTTGTTTACGATGTAGGAGAAAAGCGGGTAGCAAAGGTTCTTAAAACATGCCGCAAATATCTAAACTGGGTACAAAATTCTGTTCTGGAGGGGGAAATTTCTGAAGCCAATTATAAAAAACTAAAAATAGAGTTGTCAAAGGTCATCGATAAAGAAGAAGATTCTGTAATATTTTACATACTCAGGACCACAAAGTACTCAGAAAGAGAAACGCTGGGAATAAAAAAAGGCGGAGATGACATAATCATATAAATTTAAGCTTTTAATGCTCGATTTAATGTCGTCGACCCATGATAATGCAAAAATACCAGGGGTTAGACGACATACTTATTTATAAAAAAAACCTTGATTTAGAGGGAAGATTATAATATCATTAAATTGTATACGTGAACGGTAATATGGAGCTTATCAAATAGCTGACGTGTTGCAATCTTGCCACCTCCGTGTATTGCAAAAGTCAATAATTCTTCCTGTTCTTGAACTTGTTTACCAGCTTCGCTAAAATCAATAGTAACTTTCTTTTCCTGTCTGGGAGTGGTAACAACTACCTCCCCTGTTTTATTGTCAATGGTTAGAGCAGTATCCCACATCATTTTTAATTCGCTTTGTAGTGCTTCGTACTCTACTTTCCAGTAACCGTTCTCAAGAGCCTGCTTGATGAAGTCTAAGTCCTTTTCGAGCTTCTGCAGGTGGCGAAGTTCATTCGTCTGGTGTTTATGCTGTTCACGAAGTTCAGCTATCTTCTTATCCAGCGTAGAAGCTTCCTTCTCGTATTCTGATACCGATATTCTTCCTTTGCGGAAGAGGTAGTTCAACCTTTCCTGCTCATCCTGCAATTCCTTCATCTGTTTTACTGAAGGCCCAACTATAAGCTCCAGTTCCCGTTTTCTTCGCTCCCAGCTTTCTAAGTGAGCCATAATCGCTTCTTTCATCTGCTCTGGTTTCTGCAAAGCTTCAAATACCTTCAGCACAACCTGTTGGTCAAGCCAGTCGGCAGGAATTCTTGGCGAATCGCATGTAGGACTCCCATCTCTGTGGTAGCGTTTAAGCCTGCCGTAACAGGAGTAAACTGCTGTTTTCCCGTGGTCATAGGTTCCTCTAAATTGCAACCCGCATATTCCACAGTGAATAATCCCAGTAAGCAAAGGCGTTTCGTGCTTTCTCTGCCAGAACTTTGCTCTGTTTCTTCTTTCTTGTGCTAACTGATAGGTGTACTCGTCTACGATGGGTGGGAATGGAATAACAATCCAGTCATCTTCAACCTTGTCTGGTTCGGCATTCTTACCATTCCTACCAAAGTAGTTTTTACCTATGTATGCCTGATGAGTAAGTATCTGTCTGACAGTAGCGTTTGACCAGTGTTTGACGTATTCACCTTTTTGACCTCTCTTACCTCTTACTCCTACCCGAACTCCACGGACAGCGGAAGGAGGAAGAACACCCATCTTCGTTAACTTATCAGCGATAGCTTCCATTCCCAGTGGCTTACCTGTCTCATCACCGTACACGTACCAGTGATAGATGAGCCTGACAATTCTCGCTTCTTCCTCGTTAATCTCGAACTCTCCGGTTAGTGGGTTTTTCCGGTAACCGTATAAGATGTGACCACCTGGGAACTGACCCATTCGTGCCTTCTGGTATTTTCCCATCTTCATCCTTTCGGTAATCATTTCTCTCTCGTGCTGTGCGAAAGCAGCGAGAATTGTGGTAAACATCTTTGATGTTGGGTCTTTAGTATTAACGAACGGTTCCTGTACACTGACAAAAGTGATACTGTTTTTCTCGAAGACATCTTCTAATAAGTATAAGGTATCTTTCGGACTTCGACTTAACCTATCAAGCTTCCACGATACAACAGTGTCAAAAGAGCGCAGGGGAATATCCGCAATCAATTGTTGAAGTGCAGGTCTGTCTAGTGAACTTGCACTGTAGCCATCATCTCGATAAATTTTGATTAATTCCCATCTCATTGCCTTACAGTAATTACTGATAGATTCTGCTTGAGCCTCAAGAGAATAACCGTGTTGCGCTTGTTCTTCCGTACTTACTCTAATGTAACCTACAGCTTTAGTCACAATGGGACACCTTCTTCCACAGCTTGCCCTCTAATTCTGGCTTTGTGCTGGAGCATATTGAAAATAGCCAACCCAGCGCAGTAGAGGGCAACGTCTTCCCGTCTGATGAACCAGCGGTCAATCCCGTCATCACCTCGTTTCTTGATACCCGGCAGTTTCTTATCCCGAAGGAGATTGGCGACCGCAATGGGCGATATTCCGAGGATTTCAGCCGTTTCATTGGTAGTAAGTAGCTCGTTCACCAGATTTCACCTCCTATGTTATTATTATAGGATGTATGCTAGCAACTTAAAAGATGGCTTCCAAAAAATCTCACAAGTTTCGACACGCCCAGCTTAGGCAATAGCTACTCTTACCGGCTGAACATTTAATGAATTACTCGTTTGCGGAACCCTCCCCCAAGTACCTCGTGAACATTTTCTATGGCTACGAAAGCGCTATCGTCAATTTCTCGGATAATAGATTTTAGTTTAGCCAATTCTAGGCGAGAAACAATGCAATAAAGAATCTCTTATCTTAGGCTACTCCAGCAGAGCTATCAGGTGCTCTTTATCTTCCTGGTAGGTCAGGATAAATAAGATATCTCCCTCCTGGATCTCCGTGTCACCCCTGGGAGGTACTATATCGTCATGTCTTACAATGGCAGTAACCAGCGTGGTCTTTGGTAGAGGGATATGCTCCAAACGCTTACCGATCAAAGAAGACCCTTTTTCCACTTCAAACTCCAACAACTCGCATTTGGTATTTTCCGTGGAGATTAACTCCAGGGAATGGGGAGAAGTCTTTTTGGTTCCAGCAAATAACTTGAGCTTGTGGGCTAAAATGTCGAGGGATGCCCCCTGGATTAAGGCTGTTAGTAAAACGATGAAGAACACGACGTTAAAAAAATAGTTGCTGTGGTCGACTCCTGCAACGTAGGGGTAAGTGGCCAGTACAATGGGGACTGCGCCCCTTATACCTCCCCAACAGAGGAATAATTTTTCCTTGAGGTTGTAATCCCAGAACAGTGTCGTTAAAAAGACCGCTGTCGGCCGTGCCACTAGCATTAGCAGCAGAGCAATAAACACCCCCTCCTTGATAAAGGCGGGAAGTTGCGAAGGAAAGACCAGCAGCCCCAGCATTAGAAAGAGAATGATGTTGCAGAAAGTGGAGGTGCCTTCTAGGAAGCGGGCTATTCCCTGCTTGTAGACGAACTTGCTGTTCCCCAGCAAATAACCAGCTATGAATACAGCAAGGAAGCCGTTGGCTTTGATTATCTCCGCTACTCCGAAGCTCAAATAGCAGAAACCGAGACTCAAAACATAGTAATAACCACCCGATTCAAGGCGGGCCCGGTTAAAGAGATAGGGTCCAAGCTTACCGAACAAGTACCCCACACCAATTCCGGCCACAATCTGCCACATTAAGTGAGCGATAAAGGGAAAAAGGTTGAAATTTGTATTCTTCATATAGTCGAGCAGATCTATGGTCAGGATAATGGCCATTGGATCGTTGGAGGCAGATTCGGCTTTCAGGGTGGTGGCCAGTTTGGGCTGAATGCTCTTATTGCGAAAAATAGAAAAAACTGCTGCAGCATCGGTGGAAGAAACGATGGCCCCTACCAGTAGGGAGGCCTCGAGGCTGAGCCCAACGATGTAGTGGGTGGCCAGTCCTAGAGTTACGGCGGTAATAAAGACACCTACCGTCGCCAAGGTAAAAGCTGGTTTGAAGGACGACTGTAATTCCTCTCTTTTGGTATTAAAGCCACCTTCAAAAAGGATAATAATGAGGGCTACATTGGCTATCCGCTGGGCTAGTAAAGGGTCATCAAAATATATTAGGTTAAGGCCATCGCTCCCGAAAAGCATTCCCAAGCCCAAAAAAATCACTAAACCGGGAACGCCGAATCGAGAGATCAGTTTGGTCGAAAAAGTGGCCAGAAGTAACAAAATAGATAATAACAGGATCAACTATCTTTCCTCCCTTTCCATAAAAACCAAACTAAAACACCTAGTGTTCCAAAATACGTCTCCACACCCTTCTAATAGGGAAGAGCAGCTACACCTTTGTCAAAACGATAAACCAGCAACTACTTAGCTTCTTTATCGATATAAATTGGTATTTTCAATGTGTCTAGCGCCTTGATAAAGTGAGGGTCGGTAATGTTGTTAAGTTTCAAAACCTGTTTGGCATACCATTCATAATTCATTCTGAAATGCTCATTCATAAAGTACGGGTTGATAATGTCAACCAACGTATCTCCTGATTGAATGGTTATCTCCCGTACCTCTTTTAGCTCCCATACATCATTAGGTCGCTCTGAGATGTTGATACCTTCAGGTATGACTACTTCTTTAGGGAAATATTCTTCGGGTGGTATTACCTTATATCCGTCCTTAACGATATACCAAACACCGGTAGTTTTGTTAGTATACCGTCCAGTTTGTTCATCATAAATGTATCCTTCAACTACTTCCTGAACCTGATTATTTTTTGCTGGCTGTTTTGTTATCTCAGGCTTGGAAAAAATCAAGTATCCACTGGCAACAACGGCAACTATCACTACCGGGATAACAAATTTATACCAACTTTTCATCATCTACTTTCTCCTTCCCGAATTCTTCTCCGCTTGGAAGCAGGTCCACCTCTCTAAGGTACTTTATCGCAGCCCACCGGACAAGGGCAGCCAGACTACGGTCGGTCATCAACGCTGCCTTCTTAACGGCTTCGTATTCGTCTTCGGTAAAGGTAACGCTTACTAATTTAGTACGTGGTTCCGCTTTCTTAGGAGCCATATAACCCACCTCAATCAACTTGATGTATTCTGATAGAAATTATATCAAAGTCTATCACGAAAGCCAACTACGGAAAGTAAATCGAGGTGGGTTGGGCTACTTATAGATAAAGCTGATACTTTAATGCACCAGAATTCTTCCAACGGTTGTAGTGACAGACGTAATTGCCACCGTAAGTAGCTGCTGTCTTTTCTGTAGCCTGTTTGGTAGAGGGGTTAACGAAACCCACCCGGCAGCGGGAAAGCTCTCTACTGTAGAGAGGGCAGGTCTTGCAGGTACGTATTTTCGTCATGGTATCACCTCCCAAGAAAGTTGCTAATAACCGTAGGAGTATAAAAATATTGATGAAAAAAGTTCCGTAGGGCATAGAGTCGTATAATTGGTTTGCAAGAGAGAAAAACCAGAAGGCGCCACGCTTTTCTTTACGCAACGCCTTCCTTTTTGGCTTTTTCTTGTTCAGGTTCCGGTTCTTTCTTTTCCGCTTTACGCTTGAGATAGTATCGCTGGATTTCCTGTTCTACTTCGGCAATCTTTTTTGAGTACCAGTCAACCCGTAGCCTTTGTTCCAGCATCTTCAGTTCTGCCAGTTCGTCGCCAGCTTCAAACTTCTTGCGGTAAACTTCCTCCTGCCTGATAGCGTACTGGAGGTTAGCACGGAAAGCATCTCTTTTTGACCGTAATGCTTGCAATTCCGGTGGGGTATTACCTGCTGGGATTACTAAAGACTGCTTGGGTTCAACCGGCTCGCTCTTGGTTCTTGGTGCCACGGTAATCACCTCCCCTCGTTATGTAGGAGTCGTTTCAGTCGGTTCAGGACAGTGCCTACGTCCTCTCCGGAGTGGATAAGCTGGCTGTGAATGCAGGAAAGCTCATAAACGAGAGAAGCTGGAGCCTCTTTCACGAGCATCTCCAGCTTCTTTGCAGCTACCACAGAACAGGTATCTGTAGGTAGGGTTTGTTGGTGTTCCAGACATCGGATGATGTCACGTACTCTTTTGAGTGTTTCTCGTTTGGTCATAGAATCATCTCCTTTCCTTGTTGGAAAATTTTAACATTTTATGATTATATTATAGTATAGGTCAGTCATGAATAAAAGAGGGGAACCAGATTTTTTGTCGGATAATGTCGAAAACTTTACAAGAAAAAAGAGCCTGTTTTTAAGGCTCACCGTCAGAAAACAATACCGGATAAGGAAGAGGAGGTTACTTACGAGGACGGAATTCCATCAATTTAGCTTCGATACGCTGCTGAGCTTTACGGTTTTTCAGCCAACGGATACTTGAATGGTAGCATAAACCGGAGCGGTAAGAATAGTAAAAATGGAAGAACGAGGTATGTTTTTATCCACCCACTTCAAAATGTCTTCCAGAAGGAAGCTATAGTCTTCCTGTTCTGATGGGTCACTCCAGTTACTGTATAAGAATCTTGCCTTCGTAGGTGTAATGTCAACACAGGCAAGCCATCCGTGACGCTTGCTAATTCTTTCCAGAGCCTTCATCTCGGATGGGAGAAATTTTAGTCCGGTGGATGAGAGGTCAAGGGTAACTTCGCAGTAGTTGTGTTCCGTCTGGAAATCTACAATAATCATTGGAAGACTGTTTTTGTAACATACTTGCTTGTATGTTTCAAACCTTTGATAAGAGGTAGAGTCGCAGTCGCTTATTTTAAGAACAGGGTAGGGCATAGTAATCACCTCCACAAATTCTATGTTGTACGCTCAGGCGGTTTCTTTGAGTAGTTACACTCATAGGCGTCTCTCATATCTTCGGCTGTTTCATAAAACACCCACCGCTTTGATGGACTGTGCAGAGGCTCGGCCATCTCACTGATGTGCACTACTGAAATATTAGAGGGAGCTCCCATTAGAAAATCGTAGTACTGAATGACGTAATATCCGTCACCAAGATAACTAAGAACATGCCCTTGGCGGTCAACTGTATAACAATCTTCGTCAAGGATATGGAACCACTTTCCTTCAAGACTCTTCCACTTCTCCATCCAGCGTTTGAGTGCTTCTTCAGCTTTCTTGCGTTGAACATCATTACTCGTCAAGCTCATTTAATCAATCACCTACCATTTACTGTTAATGATTAAATTATAAATGGCTTGACAGGAACTTTATAGGGAGGAACTTTTTTACTTCGGAAGAGGTGGAAGTAGCAGCATTTCAGAAGAGCTTATTGTTAGCTTTGCTAGCTTAGGGCTAGCACCCGCTAGCTCGAAGCTAACAACGGCAAATATACTATTTGCAAGTATTTTACGATTCGCGCCTAGCTATATTAGGTTTTTGGGTATATCTCTATATATAGTTTTTATAAACACCTCTCTTAAAAAATTCCATATAAAGAGATATGCTAAAAAAGCTAAAAAAGCTAGCAAAAACGCTGCAAACTATTGATTTTATTGGATTTTCGATTGCTAGCTTCGTGCTAGCTTAGCTAGCTTCGATGCTAGCAAAGCTAGGTGTGAGAACCAACAGAAAAGCCCAGCCAAGCATTATCGCTTAGCTGAGCTTAAACGAGAGAACGTTTTTAGCAGGTATAATAGGTAGTGTTCTGGTCTCTTCGGTGAACTCGAATTCCAGTAACTTCTGCTACCAGCTCCTCCTGCTCCCGAATGTAACCAGCGAGTTCCTGCGGATTATGGAAGGGATAAGGTATGGTGCTTGGGCCATTGGAGTTAGCGAGTACCCAATCAGTAATTTCTCTAAGCTGGAAGATAGGTTTCTTTTGTCCTGCTTCTACTTCCTGCCTTCTTCGTACTGCAAATTCTCTCAGCACCATCAATGCGTTATCGGCTTGGTATTGTGTTTCCCGTATCACCTGTGGCAGCTTATCAACCACTGATTCCATTGTGGAAAGTAGCTGCCTGCTTTCATCAAGAGCTTCTGCCATAAGCAGCAACGCTCTCTCAAAGCCTTCAAGACGTATACTCTTACGTCGGTAGGCTTCAAATTTCGTGTCCACAAGCTGGAAGAAACGTTGAGCGGCAACGAGCATATCGGAGAGCAAGGCTTCTCTTCCCGGCGTATCATAAAGAACCTTCCACTCCCAGTCATCTACTTTTTGTCCTTCCGGTATCTTTTTGAATCGAAAAACCAACGACCTCTCCATCAAATCTGAAGCGTGGATAGGTAAACGGGTAGCAGTAATAGCGAAAGTGCAGTCTGTCTTAATTGTCACATCCGTGTTAGAGTAGAGCGGACGATATTGGATTTTCTTAAGCGTAACCGCCCTTGCGATTTCCTCTTCAAACTGTTCCCGGTAATTTCTCAGGCTACCTGGTCTGACGTTATCAAAAACGTAAATCCCACGAGCACTGGCAAGGAAAGTTCGCAACTCTTGAATATCCCTTGGAGTGACTCCGACGCCTATCTCTCCAACAAGAACTCCTGTCCGAACATAGTAAAAACGAGATTTACCTGAACCAGCTTCACCAATAGCCATTTCAACTGGCAACTCCAATCCTCTCCAGTCCCGGAAAAGAGGGGAGAGGTAACAAAGGACTTCAAGCAGTGCTCTTTGTTCTTCGTCCGTAAAAATAGAATGATTGTCAAGATTGAGAGTGTTCACTACCTGACGCCATAACCGTTTTGGTCGTGATGGCAGGTTTTGGAAGTCTATCTTAACCGGCTTAACAATTCCTTTCTTAAACAGCACTCCGTCAACGCCATTATCCTCCAAAGTGATAGCATCTTTAGTTACCTTTGCAACTGCCGAATCGCTAAGCTGAACGTATAAGGTATCCGTTGATACTTTTGGTGGTTCGCTTACGTATGAGACCCTGCGAGTCCTCACACGAGGGCAGCCCTGTATGAAAGCTGTTGACAGACGATTTATGACTTCTCTATCAGCGGTTCCAATACCGTATTTAGCTGTGATTAACTCCGCAAACTCTCCAACCCGGAAAGCATTCGCATTTTCAGTCCAGTCTACTTCGTAAAGAAGTTTATCTTTCCCGTCAAAATAGTAGAATTTTCTGTTATCCGCTTCATCACGATAACGTCGTCCTTCATAATCAAGGTCGGCTACTATTGCCGTAGCTGCCATTTCGTAATCGTCCCGGTTTAGACCTCGTTTTCTTAGGTGCCTTTGCAACCAGCTTCGCAGTTGCGGTTGTATCGGAAAACGAGCCTGTTTAGCCAATTCCCAAAAATCATCAGCGGTGTGAGTCAGCAAGAAGTCATCCAGTCCAATCTTTTCTCCTTCCTTTTCCGGATGAGGTAGAATTACCTGTTTTACATCAGCACCACGTTTGAACAACCAGAAGGCGAAATCAAAGGCTGCTTGCTGAACTTGCTCTTTGACTGGAAAGCCACTTGCTGAATCGCTGTCAAAGACGATGTATACTGTCCGCTGTCTCCAGTCAAACTCAAGAAGTTCTGGAGCCACATTTTCTTCCAGCAACTGGATAGCATCAGCATCCTTTATCGTAAAAGTGATAAAGCCTCTTTTGCTTTCTTCAATTTCGTTAGGCTTAATTCTGTACTTACCGTGCTTGACATTATTAACACCGCCAAGAGCAATAGCGGGAATGCCTTCCTGTACTGCTTTAGCAGCCTTTTTTTCGCCCTCCACTATAACAAGCGGTTTAGATGTATCTTTGGCTATCTTCCATATTTCCGGTAGTACATAAACGTGAACTCCAGTATCCTTTGGTTGAGCGTATTTAATCTGTTTTCCTTCTGAATTGACCGTCGGTTGATGGTAGCGAATACGGAAGAAGGGTATTTCTTCTTTCTCACCAGTAACAAGCCGGTCATAAATGGCACTTCCATCTTTGTTGAGGTAAGGAATAACGTAACCTGTGCTTTGCGGGAATGGAGTCAAGTTCCTTTCAACGTCTGTGGCATCCCTAACGTTCATCTTCTTAATGGTTTCTTCATTTAGTCCGCTTCGTTTCAGGTCTTCCATTGATAGTGGTGAAAGTAGCTGCAGCAAGTTATCCTGAACGTTACATTCCAACGCCCTCGCTGTGTTCATTTTGACCAGCCTCCTTCTTCAATGTCTCTCGTTTAATGTAGTTAATGCGGTCTCCTAACTCTCGCATCGCTCTCACGTATTCAAATAGGTTGACGGTCAGGTTTTTATCACCCTCAAACTTCGTCCGCAAGTCCCGAAGGGTGGAGAAGTCAGCATCTGGGTAAAGGAATATCGCCCTTCTTGCCTTAAAGTATGGAATTTTGATTTCTGGTTCATAACCGTTTAACATTAAGTAAGCAGCGAAGTGCAAGTCCTTTGTATAGAAGGGCTCTCGTTGCATAGTTATCGAACCTCCTTAAATTAAGTTGGTTTTTCTTTTCACGTATAAAAATAGTTGATGAAAAAAGTTCCTAGGTGCATAGAGGCTTATAAACGTTAATCCAACGATATTTTCATGTGCTAAAATACGATTTTGTTTCTTTTCAAATAAAGATAGCCGATTCCGATTACAGATAGAGTTATCAGTGACCATATCAGCCAGAACATTCTTTATCACCATCCCTAGGTGGTCTGCCAATACGTTTTGAGCTTTTTCGCATTCCTTCAGAAATGCGTTTCCTGCGTTCTTGGTTAGCTTCTGGGTCACGGAGGTAGTTCAGATACTTTTCTCTAATCTCCGGATTTTCCCAAGCTCGCTTTACGCCCTCGATTTGTCGTGATTTTATATCCGGGTCGTTCAACGCTGCTTTTACCCCGCGACTTACTTTTTTCCGGAATTCTTCCGACTGACAAGCGCGACGAATTTTTGAGTTAGGGTCTTGCCATTGCGCTTTCAAAAAATGGCGTTTTTTCTCTCTATATTCATCGGACTGCAATTTTTGACGTAATTTTGAGTTAGGGTCTTGCCAGAGGCTCCTTACTACTTGACTTGTCTTTTTTCGCCACTCTTCATAGGCTGGAGAATTACGCCATACTTCATATTCAGGTGTTCCTCTTTTAGGTAGAGGCATTATCTCACCTCCTTAGCTTCTTTTAATGGATAAAATTTTAGGTTATACCAACGGAACTTTATAGAGAGCAACTTTTTTTCTTCGGAGGAGAAAGTCTTATCCAGCATATTCCAGTTGCTTTTTTATATGTTGAGGTACTAACTCGTAATGGTAAGTTGCTTCGCAGCATTGCATTCCCAATGGACAGTGACGTAAAGCTTGCCATTCGTTATCTCCAAAGGCGCAGAGAAAGTCATACCCGAAATTTCCAAAACAGGTTTGAGACAACTTCTCAGCCAGTTCATCTTTCATAAGGTCATTCCACTTAATCCAGTAGAAAATGGGTAGCATCATATTCATCTCCTTTCGGTTACTCGTTAAAGATTTTTTGGTTAATCAGCCTGTTGAGTTCGTGAGAAGGTGGTAATGCTCTAAAAACACCGCTCCAGAAACCGCTATCGTCACGCTTTTCAATATCCGGTTGAAGGTTGTTAGGATACTGCCAGCGTGCCACGTTGGACAAAATTTTCAAGTCTCCGGAGAGGTAACTTCTTTCGGACTTCTCCTTTTCTACGGAAGCCTGAACTCTCTTAACGAAGGTGTACCAATTGCTGGCAAGCTCTTGGCCTCTCTTGAAGAACTCTTCCATCTCCATCTGCGTGTATGTGGCACTGTCACGTTTTCGGGTGGGCGTAGAAACCTTATCGACTGTGGCATCATCCAAAGTATCTACGGTCATCAGCATGGAGAGAATATCGGTTAGCTGTTTAGCAATCCTTTCCTTTGCGGTGGAGGTGAGTTGGTCACGATAGCTGAGAGCGTTTGGTAATTCCTTCAACCATTGGCTTAACCGTCCTTGCAAATCTTTTGCTTGCAGCGTTACTGCGCGATACATACTTGACGGGTAGGGTTCGTAATGTTCCTTATTGTCCTTAGACAGTCTTGCAAAATCATCAGGAGTAAACGGTGGACGTTTTATCCCGTAGGTATCTTCGAGGAAACGGCCGATGCGCTCCAAATCGTAGCTTCCTTCTTCAACCTCTCGCTGCAAAGCGGTAGCTCGCCTGAAATTTTTCTGGACAACATCCTTCTTAACAGAATCTAAGAGTCCCTGAAGGATTTCATCGTCTGAAAGGGCAAAGGATGTCCCTTTAACAACAGATTTCGCTACTTCGTAGTTACGGAGAACTACTTCCACGTAGCTTTCCAGAGAGTTTTTGCTGCCTCTCAATGCCTGCCATTGTTTTGCAACCTTGTCAACTTTCTTGCGGAATATCTCATCGGTTTCGTAACGCTTTCTTATCTCATTTCGCATATTTGACCCCTCCTTTTGAGATTTTGAAACAGTAACCGTGCTTGCGGTTTTAGTGATAAAATGTTGAGAGAGAAGGCGCATCAAATTGTCAATGCGTTCCACTGTTTGAGCTTCTTCTAAACTGCTTTTAACGTATTGAACGAAGGCATCTTCCTGCGGGAATTGGTTCAGTTGTTCCCGTGCTAGTTTTCGAGCGATTTCTACCTCATTGGTGGTATTTTTCTTGATTGTGCGTTTCGCAAGCGGGTCAATAAACGACTTGCCAATCTGCTCTCCGTGTGGAGCGAAAAAGGCAGTCTCGCCTGTTACTGGATTAAATCGCTTAATTGCTGGGCCGAATTCGGTATTGACTTTTTCTTCGACCCAATCAACGAACGACATCTTGAAAACACCTCCCTTGCAATGAATGATTAGGCTGCTTTAATGGTAATCAGGAAACCGATACTTGAGGGAAATTCAAGATTAGTTCGTTGAAACCTGCTGGGCAGTTGCTGCCGGTTCCGTTGAAACTGTCGTTTTGAGTATACCTATGAGGGATTGAAACTCCATATTACACCTCCTATTCCCATGCCGATTGGTTCGCTCTTGACGCTTGCTGTTACAGTAATTACCTCTCTTTGTTATGTATGAGTTGCTTCAGTCGGTTCAGGAGAATGCCTACGTCGTCCCTGGAGTGGAGAAGCTGGCTGTGAATGCAGGAAAGGTCATAAACAAAAGAAGCTGGAGCTTCTTTCACAGCCACCACAGAGCAGGTTGTCTTTGTAGGTAGCGTTTGTTGATGCTCCAGATATAGGATGATGTCTCGTACTCTTTTGAATACTTCTCGTTTGGTCATAGAACCATCTCCTTCCTTTATAGGAAAATCTAACGTCTTATGTGTCGTAAATTATTGATACAAAAATAAGAGGCTCCGATGAGCCTTTTTTAACTGACAGGACTTTTTCGCATGAAAAGTTTTGCTGGCCTAGTCAGCGATAATCGTACTTACTCGTTCCAACGCAGCGTTGACAACGGCTCTCCACAAACTAAGCCGACTAGCTACATCATTGTAAAGTTCCAAGTTTGGTGGTTCTCCCAGCGTCCCCAATCCAGCGTTTATGAGTTCCAACTGAGCCTTTAGATAATGAAGATAACGGTAAGTGTCACCCAAGCGTTCTTCGCTGTCATTGCCCTTTTGGGTGGCAAACGCCAGCGTTATGGCTTCCTCATCCAATTGAAACTCAAACTCATCAATCTCATTTAAGGAGGACGGAAAACATCATGGCTTCCTCTATTGGCCGTTCCGCCTCTCATGTTTTTTCGGTGGCCATAATCTCACCTCCATTTAAGTTACTAAATGTCGTCAGTTGCCACTCCCGTCAAACCAGCCACCCTGCAACTCTCCTGTAAAGCGCAGCGTGCACAGGTGCTGAATTTGCTGCTGTATTTCGAGCTGAGTTACAACGGGTATTTTTTCTGAACCGGCTCCAACAATTTTCCTTTGAAACCTTTCCAATAATAGAGTAACGAGCTGGTTTCAAAAGCTGACCTCTTCAGCGGTATCACCCCGGGTAGCTTTGTCACCCATGCCGAAATTTAAAGTTCTTCAGGTCGGTAAGGATAATGCGGAAAACACCTTCATTGTGGAAGGATACAACTGAATCAATTGTATCGATTTCGTGCTGGAAGGTTGCCGCTCTACTCTGTCCTTGTAAGTCCAGTCTTCGGGATGGATAGGGTTTTCTAGCACCCTGTTCACTATGCTGCGCTATCTTTCCAAAGAGGTTTCTGTAATCTCAGTGGCCATCTGGCATCACCTCATTTCCAATTCCAATGGTACCAAGCGAGCGTGGAAAAGTAGTTTTGGGGAATTCTCACCATTGGCGGCAGAAAAAAGCAAGCTAGAAGTAGGCCCCAGGATAGCTGCTAAGATTTATACTACAAAAGGTATTGACTTGGAGTTAACTCCAGCAAGTATACTCTAATTGTAGGTAAAAACATAGGGGGGTTATCTATGGTAAAGCGAAAACTGGGAAAATCTGGCTTTGATGTTTCCGGAATTTGATTTATATCCTGACGGAAGACCGGGTTGGAGTGGACTTAACAGCCGACCAGAGCACATCAAAAAAGCTGTAGAAGGTTCTCTCAGGCGGCTCAGGATAGACGCGATTGATCTTTACTACCAGCACCGTGTGGATCCAAATGTACCCATTGAAAACGTGGCTGGAGCGGTAAAGAATCTCATCCAGGAAGGGAAAGTAAGATACTTTGGATTGTCGGAGGCAAGTGCAAAAACTATTCGCCGAGCTCATGCTGTTGTCCAGTTACCGCTGTTCAAAGTTAGTATTCTCTATGGTGAAGGAAGCCTGAGGAAGAAGTACTACCAACATGTGAGGAATTGGGTATTGGTTTTGTTCCTTACAGTCCGCTTGGGGAGGGATTTCTTACAGGAACTATAGATGAGAAAACTCAATTTGATTCAACAGATATACGTAGCAGTATTCCTCGCTTTCAACCTGAAGCAATACGAGCAAACCTTGCACTTGTTGACTTCATAAAGGAAATTGCCCGCAGAAAGCAAGCAACTCCTGCACAAATAGCTTTAGCTTGGCTTTTAGCTCAAAAACCTTGGATTGTTCCAATTCCTGGTACAACAAGACCTGAACGACTCAAAGAAAATATAGGTGCTGTATCTATAACATTTACTGAAGAGAATTCCTATCCAGGGTGGGCAATATCCGGAGGAGGTAGAAAGAATGACATATCGATAAATCCTTTAAATGAAATTAAAAAATACCAATTACTTTAATGCTAATGTGGATAATGGGGGGAAAAGATAATGCAATACAGCGATTTTGGGAAAACGGGTGTAAAAACTTCTATTCTGGGATTTGGTGCTATGAGGCTTCCTATCGTTGGGGAAGATGTATCTCAGATCGATGAAGAAAAGGCAATAGAGATGATTAGATATGCCATCGAACATGGTGTAAATTATGTTGACACTGCATATCCATACCATCGGGGAAACAGTGAAAAATTAGTTGGGGAAGCGCTAAAGGATGGATACAGGAAAAAAGTTTTCCTTGCCACTAAATCTCCCGTATGGCAGGTAGAAAAGCACGAAGATTTTGACAGATTTCTGGATGAACAGCTGGAAAAACTCCAAACTGACCATGTGGACATGTACCTTATGCACGCTCTCAACAAAGAAAGATGGGAAAAAATAAAAACTTTGAGGTTCTTCGAATTCTTTGAGAGAGCAAAAGCACGAGGAAAAATAAGATTTGCAGGATTTTCCTTCCATGACAAATACCCCACATTTAAAGAGATAGTGGATGGCTACGATGGATGGGATTTCTGTCAAATCCAACTAAATTACATGGATGTCAACTACCAGGCAGGAGTGAGAGGGTTAAAGTACGCTGCTTCCAAGGGACTTGGAGTAGTAATAATGGAACCATTGAAGGGTGGAAAACTAGCAAAACTTCCACAAAAAGTGCAAGATATTCTCAAAAGAAGTGGGAAAGACTGGTCTGCGGTGGAGTGGAGTTTCGGATGGCTTGGAAACTTTCCGGAGGTTTCTGTTATACTAAGTGGAATGAGCACTTTGGAACATGTGAAAGAGAATGTTGAAATCATGAAAAATGTAATCCCAAATAACTTGACTGAAGAGGACTTGAAACTGATCGAGGAGGCGAGAAAAACACTGGGATCTTTTGCAGTGATAAACTGCACAGGATGTGGCTACTGCATGCCGTGTCCAAGCGGTGTGGATATTCCTGAAAATTTCAAACTGTATAATGAAACCGTCGTGTTTGGAAATTGGGAAGGTGGAAGAGGAATATACAAATGGTTTGAGGGGCAGAAGACATCTGCGTCTTTCTGCAAGGAGTGCGGTGAGTGCCTTAATAAATGTCCGCAAAGATTGGAAATTCCTTCTCTTCTTAAAAAAGTTAACATGGAACTCACTGATGCAAAATGAGAAAAATCTTTTTGTTTATATCAGCTTAAGTGCGTTTTATTTGCTCGAGAGAAAAATTTTTAATTATAGTATTCGTTAATATGAATAAATGCCACAAAAAACTTGTGTTGGAGGTGTTACCCATAATGGAATTTGAATTTTATAATCCAACCCGACTAATCTTTGGTGCAGGTTCATTAGAACAGTTAGGGAAAGTAGTTAGTCAATATGGTAAAAAAGCATTGCTTGTCATTGGTGGAGGAAGTATAAAGAAAAGCGGAGCATTTGACCGAGCGGTATCCAGCTTGAAAACAGCGGCTGTTTCAGTGGTGGAATTCTCTGGTGTTGAGCCAAATCCACGGCTGTCAACTGTGGTACGTGCTGCAGAACTGGCAAAAAAAGAAGCTTGTGATGTGATTATAGGTATGGGTGGCGGTAGCGTCATGGACGCCTCAAAAGTAATTGCAGCCTCAGTCCTTTATGAAGGTGATCCTAAGGATATGCTTGTACGGGCAGGAAAAGCGCCCAGACTTCCGGAGCGAGCTCTTCCAATTATAACAGTTCCAACGCTTGCAGCAACAGGCTCTGAGATGAACTGCGGCGCTGTAATAACAATTGATGATGAAAAAGAAAAACTAAAGACATTTGTTAAAACTGAAGTTCTATATCCTAAAGTAGCTGTTGTAGATCCTGAACTTACCATAACAGTTCCTAAAGCTTATACAGCTTATGGTGTTTGTGACATAATAACGCATGTAACAGAAGGTTATTTTAATGGTATAGACGGAACTCCTATTCAAGATAGATTTGCTGAAGGAGTTATACTCACAGTTTTAGAGTGGGGACCAAAAGCAGTTAGCAATGGAAGCGATTTAGAAGCACGTGCACAAGTGCAGTGGGCTTCAATTGTTGCGCTAAACGGTTGGGTTCAAGCAGGGGTTAAGGCTCCTTATCCAGTGCATCAGATTGAACACACACTTTCTGCACTGTATGATATTCCTCATGGAGCAGGGCTGGCAGTAGTGAATCCGGCGTGGATGCGCTTTGCTGCAAGATTCCGTCCCGAACGTTTTGCCCAATTTGCTCAGCGCATATTTGGGCTGTCAGCAATCGGCAAAGACAATTTGAGTTTGGCTTTAGAAAGCATTAACAGGTTTGAAGAGTTTTTGCGTTCTATAGGTTGTCCTACGCGTCTGCCAGAATTGGGCATTGGAGAAATTACCGAGGAAATGTTTTTCCGTTATGCGGAAGAAACGCTGAAAGTGCTTCAGGATGAAGAAGGAAGACTTCCAGGTCATCCACCTTTGCGAAAGGAAGATATTGTAGAAATACTGCGTATGGCAATGTAATTAATTCAGTAGGAGGGGTTAACATGCAAAAGGTAGTTTTGAACAACGGCGTTGAGATGCCCATTTTGGGCTACGGTGTTTATCAGATCACTGATCTTGAACAGTGCGAACAGTGTGTTTATGATGCTATCAAAGCGGGTTACCGGTTGATCGATACAGCAGCCGCTTACATGAATGAAAAAGCGGTTGGGAAGGCTATTAAGAGAGCAATTGAGGAAAGTATAGTAAAAAGAGAAGATCTATTTATTACTACAAAACTCTGGATACAAGACGCAGGCTACGAGTCGACCAAGAAAGCATTTGAAAAATCGCTTAAAAGGCTTCAGCTTGACTATATCGACCTTTATTTGATTCATCAACCTTTTGGTGATGTGCATTGTGCTTGGCGGGCTATGGAGGAACTATACCGTGAAGGATTTATTAGAGCAATAGGTGTTAGCAACTTCCAACCAGACCGTTTGATGGATTTAATAGTTCACCACGAGGTGGTTCCTGCTGTGAACCAGATAGAAATACATCCGTTCTGCCAGCAAACAGAAAGCATCGAGTTCATGAAGAAATATAATGTACAGCCAGAAGCCTGGGGTCCTTTTGCAGAAGGCAGGAACAACATCTTTCAGAATGAAGTTTTAGCATCTATAGCCAAAAAGTACAATAAAACAGTTGCACAGGTGATTTTGCGGTGGCTGATTCAAAGAGGGATAGTCACAATCCCGAAAACTGTGCACAAAGAGAGGATGATTGAAAACATTGACATATTCGACTTTGAATTAAGTCAAGAGGATGTGGAAAAGATTGCAGCATTGGACACAAAAAAGAGCCTGTTCTTATCGCATAATGATCCGGAAACTGTGAAATGGCTTGGCACACTTAAATTTGATATATAGTGGGTAAATGAAAAACAGTGATTTTGAAAGGAGTGTAGGAATTGCCGTATTCAAAGATTCTTATCGCTTATTTTTCTCGCAGAGGAAATATTTATGTAGGCGGCAGTATTTTAAATCTGCCGATTGGAAATACAGAGGTAATAGCGAAGAAGATACACGAACTTATTGGTGGTGATATGTTCGAAATTAAAACGGTAAAGCCATATCCGGAAGATTATACAGAAACAATAGAAGTAGCAAAGGAAGAAAAAAGGCAGAATGCCAGGCCAGAACTTGCAAATAAGCTAGACGACATAAATTCTTACGATGTGATTTTCCTCGGCTACCCCAATTGGTGGGGAACGATGCCGATGGCTGTGTTTACATTTTTAGAGTCTTATGATTTCGCGGGGAAGGCCATTGTTCCATTTTGCACACATGAAGGCAGCGGAATGGGAAGCAGTGAGCGCGATATCAAGAAACTTTGCCCGAACGCAAAGGTACTGCCCGGTGTAGCCATTCGAGGAAGCAATGTTAACAGAGCAGATAAAGATATTGCAGACTGGCTTAAGAGACTCGGTTTGATATCATAGTATTTGCAACTTAAAATAGAAGAAGAGGCATAATATATAGGGCAAACTTGATTTAGAAGTTTCGTTTTTAAAAATAGTAGCACGGATAGTGCTACTATTTTAAAACCCTTAACTTGGAGCTAACTCAAAGTATTAGATAATATTGGACATTGGTGGTGAAACTACATGACGATTGCAGAAGTAAGCAAAAAATTTGGCCTTTCACCGGATACTCTCCGCTACTATGAGCGTATTGGCCTGATCCCCAGGGTAAATCGCAACGAAAGCGGTATCCGGGATTATACGGAGGAATACTGTAAGTGGATTGAATTCATTAAATGTATGCGCAGCGCAGGTGTTCACGTTGCAACGCTGGTCGAGTATGTTACACTGCTCCAGCAAGGCGACAAAACTATAGAGGCCAGAAAACAAATTCTTATCGAGCAACGGGAGAAACTTCTTTCCCGCATTGAAGAAATGGAGAGAGCGCTGGAAAGGTTAAATTTTAAAATTGAAGAATATGAGACTAAACTTATTCCGGCAGAAAACAACTTAAAAAGATTGGTACACAACAGCTAGTCTATAAAAAGACGGGCTGTTGTGTGATGAGCTCAAACAGGGAGTACGAGTAGGCCCAAGGGTAGCGCCAAGGTTTGGGCCAACATTAGGCCAACTCTACTTGGGTTTGGGGCTTACGGGGTTTCGGTTACAATTGCATCTTTCTCCCGCTTCCCAACCCAGCGGTAGATTTTGGGTTTCTACCCCTTACCGCCTTCCTCCGTTATAGGCATGTTCCTGTCCTGAATCTCCCGGATGTAGTGCCGCACGGTTTCCTCACTCACTCCCAGTTCCTGGACTATGTCTTTGAAGACTATCCCGTCCTCGCCGCTCTGCTTAATGAGTTCCAGCACCTTGCCACGGGTAGAGGTATCCTCGACCCTCACCACAAATCCGGTGGTCGTCATCTTGAAGGTTTCCGGGTTGACGTAAACCTCGATGGCTCTGTCTGTGACCCTCCCACGAGAATCGGTCAGCGGCGGGATGTCTCTACCGTCAAGCCGTAGGTAAAGAATGCGGTCGCCAAGCTCCCGAATCGGCTCTAACGTAGTTGAACAGGTTCACGGTCAGGTTCTTGTCACCCTTGATTTTAAATTGGTTTTTCCTTCCGCGTATAAAAATAGTTGATGAAAAAAGTTTCTAGGTGCATAGAGACTTATAAACGTTAATACAACGATATTTTCACGTGCTAACTTGTGGTTTTGTTTTCTTTCAAGTAAATATAGCAGTTCATTACCACCGATAAAGTTACCAGCGACCAGACAACCCAGAATATTCCTGGCACCTCCTTATCCGACATTCTCTAATTGTTTCTTGATACGGCGTGGTACTAGCTCGTAGTGGTAGGTTGCTTCAACGCACTGCATTCCCAACGGGCAGTGGCAGAGAGCTTGCCATTCGTTGTCACCAAAAGTGCAGAAAAAGTCTAGAAAGATCTTCTTTATAAAATGGCAAAGCAAAATACAACTATGTAATGCAAGCTATTATGTAAACCTATAGTCTATAGCCTTAAAGGGGTATTGACTTGGAGCTAACTCCAGCATGTATACTTTAATTGTGGAGTTAAAATAAACTATATTATTGGCAGGAGGGTCAAAGAATGGAATATGTAAGATTAGGTAACACAGGGCTTGAGATATCTCGGATTTGCCTAGGGTGTATGAGTTTTGGAGACCCTAATGTATGGCATCATAAATGGGTACTTAATGAGGAAGAGAGTCGATCTATTATTAAAAGAGCTCTTGAGCTTGGAATTAACTTCTTTGATACGGCTAACGTATACTCGCTTGGGATAAGCGAAGAGATTCTAGGACGTGCAATAAAGGACTTTGCAAACCGCGATGAGGTTGTTATTGCCACAAAGGTATGGGGCAAAATGTTTGATGGGCCTAATGGTGGAGGCCTTTCCAGGAAGGCAATTATGAGGGAGATCGACAATAGCTTGAGACGCTTGGGAATGGATTATGTTGATCTGTATATTATTCATCGCTGGGATTACAATACTCCAATTGAAGAAACGATGGAAGCATTGCATGATATTGTAAAGGCAGGAAAAGTCAGATATATAGGTGCCTCTGCGATGTATGCGTGGCAATTCCAAAAGGCGCTTTACACGGCAGAAAAGAACGGCTGGACTCGTTTTGTAAGCATGCAAAATCACTATAATCTCATTTACCGTGAAGAGGAAAGAGAAATGTTGCCGTTGTGCAAAGCTGAAAAGATAGCCGTCACACCGTATAGTCCACTGGCAGCAGGAAGGTTGTGCCGAGATTGGTCAGCGGAAACTAAACGTTATGAAACCGACCAAATTGCGAAATCCAAATATGACTCGACGTATGAAGTGGATAAGATTATAGTGGATCGGGTAAAGGAAGTGGCACAAAGACACGGAGTATCTCAGGCGCAGATTGCATTGGCTTGGTTATTGCAGAAAGAACCGGTGGTTGCTCCTATTATAGGTGCAACAAAGATTTCCCATGTAGAAGAAGCGGTGGCATCTTTAACGGTTTCTCTGAGCCCAGAGGAAGTTGCCTATTTGGAAGAGCCATATGTACCTCATCGAATTGTTGGGCCTATTTGATAAATCAGCAGCCATAGGCGCAGCAGATATTGAGCTGGCTCCAGAGGGACTAAGTGCTTTAAACGACGCATCCTCCTAGATAAATATTTTGAAAGGAGAGTAAATATGGCTAAACAAATCCTTGTCGCATATTTTACCTGGTCCGGAAACACGCGTAAAATTGCAAATCTAATTCACAAAGAGATTGGTAGAACTATTTGTGAGATACAACCTGCAGTGCCTTATCCCAATTCATACCGTGCGGTTGTGGAGCAAGCAAAGAAAGAAATACAGGCGGGTTATAAGCCTCCATTAAAATCAAAAATCGATTATATTGAATCATACGACACGATTTTTGTTGGTTCACCAAATTGGTAGTGATATCGCTAAGCTATGCCCTCAATCAATTTTAAAAATCTACACACGGCAACTTCACTTTAATTCTAATCGCTCAAATATAAAATTTGCAAAAAGCAGAAACACCCCTGATTCCAAAAACATCATTATAGAGGATGATAAAACCCCTATTCCCATGCTTTTTGTTACCATACCAAGAGGAATGGCTACTGCCCCTACAGGTATAAGTACAAATAACACCCCAAATAGCTTAAAAAATGGCATTGCTACTTTAAGGTCTTCTTTTGAGGGTAAAAAAACCTGCAAAAAAACAGAAGAAAAACTCTGTAAAGTTGAAAAACCAATTATAAAGAGTATAGCAGCTATAATATTTAATAAGCCGGGTTTCATAAAAATCGAAGCAGGTACTATAAGGAGAATTGCCGTTATAAATGTTTTTAAAAGGGGTACTGAATTTACTGCAATTAACTTTTGTATTCCTTTTCCGGGTATTATGTAAATGTACATTTTGTTTAATTCCACATATATCGTAGAAACCATGCTTAAAAGCCATGCCATATAGGCATACACGAAAGCCAAAGCAAATATTATAGTGTGGTCATCTTTTGGAAGGAAATATCCAAAAGCAATTGAAATTGCCAGCAAAAGAAGGTTGTAAAAATTAAAATAGATAGAACCCATCTGTCTCTTGTTTTCCACCATTTTAAGCCATACATAAGCCCATGGACCTTTTGGTACAAAATTTACTTCCACTCTTCGTCTCTTCTTTCCTTTCTTTGCCTTTCCTTCAACTCCGCCATAATAATCGCCTTTTTTGGCCCTTTCCTTTATCCTCCTCAAGGTTTCATTGTAAGTAGTAACTTCTTCATAATAATCTCTCGCAAAATATACACCGATTAAGACCAAAAAGGCTATCGTAGCTATTTGCAAAATTATAAATTCAATATTGTGAGTGGCGTCTCCTGTGAAATATGACAATATCATTTGTTTTGAAGGTCCTATAATAGGAACATAATCCCATATCTTTAAAGTGAAGTAATCAACCAAACCGTATAGGCTTTGTTCTTTATACGCAAAATACACTGCAAAGCCAACAATTAAAACCAATACACCATTTAAAAAGTACTTAATGACGTTTTTCGCATTAAATTTCATTGAAATGGAATAAATCAAAAAGCTTAAAGGAGCCAAGGCCAAAAAGAAAGTAAATATTCCTAAATATCCAAAAATCAAATTCTGAAAATGTTTGCTGACTTCCATAGTCACACTCAAAAAAGGTAAATAAAAAACATATAGAACAGCTAAAATTAAACCTTTGAAAATTGCTCTTATCATATACCATAAAAAGACTATTCTTTCTTTTATAGGAGAAGATAAGAGAAAGCCAATATCTCCCTCTCTTAAAACAATGCCTGGCTGCTTTAATGAACTGTACAAAGAAGCAACAACTCCTAAAAACATTAAACCCGTCATACCAGCATTGAGATATGTAAGTTTTATCCCATTTATTTCGCTAAATGTTTTTCCTCTTTTTACTATAACGGGTATAAGTATAAACATATACCACATAAATTGGAATAAATATATAAATATTTTTTTGGGGTTTTTGATTATATATTTCAAAAAATTCTTAAATTTTAACATATCCAGAATAAACAAAGCTTTCATCTCTCTCATTTTGTTACCTCCAAGAATAAGTCTTCTAATGTACTTCCAGGACCGGCTTTTACCATAACCTCTTCAAGAGTCCCTTCATAGACCAGCTTCCCTGTTTTTAAAATAAGTACTCTATCCCCAAGGTTTTGTACAGAATCCAGCATATGTGTGCTTAAAAGTACAGACTTTCCTTCTTCTTTGAGTTGCCGAATTGTAACTTTAAGCTCTCTAATTGCTTTAGGGTCAAGTCCTACAAAAGGTTCGTCAAAGAGCATTACCTCCGGTTTGTGTAAAAGTCCGCAAATCACCATAACTTTTTGCCTCATGCCTTTTGATAAATTAGCCCCCAATTCATCTTTTTTATCCATAAGGTCGTAAGCTTCAAGATATCTCAAAGCTTCTTGTTCCCAATTGTCAAGATTATAGGCAAGAGCAATAAACTTCATATGCTCCCAGACTGTAAGCATTGGGTATATATCGGGAGTTTCAGGTATGTATGCAAGTTTCAGTCGCGCTTCCTTGTCTTTATAGTCGTAACCGCCTACCTTTATTTCTCCTTCTGTCTTTCTCAAAAGCCCCATTATAGTTTTTAAAGTAGTGCTTTTGCCGGCACCGTTTGGGCCTATAAGCCCTACAACCTCACCGGGATAAAGTTCAAATGAAATGTCATCAACTGCTTTTACTCTACCGTAATATTTTTTTAAATTTTTAACAGATAATATGCTGTTCATCTTATCCCTCCATTAATTTATGTGGTTAATCTATCAAAAGATGGTCTGAAACACCAATAATATCATCCCGGTAAGTGGGTTTTATGGTTCTCCCTGGAGGTACCACCAGGAATCTTTCCTCATCCCAATGACCTTCCAGCATATCGCCCAGTAAGCTGTCAGATCCTTCTACCACTTCCCACTTCCATTTTAAGAATTCTGCGCATTGACGGGTATAATCAATATATTGTGACGTATCAAATTGGCTCCAATTAATATATATGGCATTTTCATACGCCTTCATCCAATTCTGCTCCATATCCATGAGATACTGGGCGTTGTCTTCTCCGTATTTTTCAACATAGTTCTTATACACCATATCATAGCGTTCTTTTCCCGGTTGAATGGAATGTTCAATCCAGCCTGGTGAATACCAGTAAATCCCACCATTATAGGAATAAAAAATTTCTTGCTATTTTTCCTTATCCCAGGCAAATAGCGTCGTAACGTTCATCTTCAGCTTCAATCTCCTGAATGGCCCTTTGTAAAGTCTTCTTAAGTTTTTCAGGTTCGTTATGAAGGGCTTGTTTAAGCCAATAAATATCTACAATGTTGCTGGATTTGTACGCCAGGTAATAAAGCTCTCTCAGGAGAACCTTACAGGCAATCACTTTTAATCTCATATCTGACCTCCTTTTTGTTTTTGTCAGTTGCATACCTGCATTACCTTGCCGGCAGTTGAAACAAAATAACTCCTAATCAATTATATCATGTGGTAAAGATATACACAAAAAAACAGGGGTAAACCCTGCTCTACTCTATACCCATTTATGTATTTTCTCTGCATTTTCATGGAAAGTATATTAATAAGGGGTTGTTACTATACCTAAAACCGCACCTGTTATTATTGGATTAGAAGATAATTTTTTTAAGGTTTCAGGAGATCCAACTACCACAACACCATAATATTTTACACCATTTTCTTTTAAAAAACTCACTGTTCTTTTCAGGTTGTCAGAATGATAGCTCGGAATTTGGCTGAGCCGTTCAAGTTCATTGATTAATTCTTTTTCGCCATCAATGCTATTAATATAAGGGTTTCCGAGCAACTTTTCTGCAAGATAATTGCTTTTCTTATAATCTTGATCTTTAAAAACAGATACAGCGCCCCACATAAGCTTTAAATCTCCTGGCATCAAAGTTTTCATTTCATCAAGCGTTAAGGTTTTTTTGAAAGATAACGCCATTTCAACAATATAATCTCCTGGTATATTTTCCAGCATATTGAATTCTCTAATGAATTTTTCGTAATTTACCGCTGGATGATAGAAGGTTAACTTCGGAACTGCATATGGAACCAGATATTCTTTGGTCACTTCCGGTATGGCTGTGGATATTTTTGAATATGCATTCAAAGATTTATCAACATCTAGGTTTAAAATACAAAAAGAATGGTCCCCCTTGGTTTGCTCTCCTCCCCAGACGTCAAAATCAACAGTTATTGTTCCAGCAGGATAAGGCTTATTGCCGATTAACCTTACCAAGTAATATTCCTTTTGTCGACCGAACAACCTGACGCTGTAATTTTCCCCTGAAAGGGCATAGGTGTTGGGTTCGGTAAATTTTACAAGATCAGGATAAAAACTATTTATGCGGTTTTCTTGATTCTGCAGAATCAACTCCGGAGCTACAAAAGCCAGTATAAAAACACCAACAGCTACCCCTAAAGAAATCAATATTATGCGCAGAATACTTTTTAGGCGGGCTTTGCGCAAAAAGGATTTTTCATCGAAATTTATATCGTCGCTGCCATTTCCTGTATTTATATTTTGTAACATCTAACTGCCTCCCTCCTCTTTCAGATATTCCTTTAACTTTTTTCTTAACTTCCAGGACATTGCCTTAACTGTATCAGTACTGGTTTTAAGCACAAATGAAATTTCGTGGTTTGTCATCCCTAGGCTGTATTTCATATAAAAAAGCTTTTGTTCGGTAATACTAAGTTTATTAATTGCATTTTCTATTATCTCTTTATTTTCTATTTGATGAATTTCTGGGAAGTTGCTTATACAAAAACTACCAATAGATGACACGGTGAATTCCTTTTTATTCTTCCTTAAAAAGTCGATGTACTTATTTCTTGCTGTTGCCAAAACATACGGTTTCAACTTTCCATCCTGGATGCTGTCTAAATGCAGGTATGTAGATAATAGGGCTTCTTGCGCTATATCTTCCGCATCGGCACGCGACACGCCTAGTTTAAGTAAATAGTGAAATACAATTCGGTATAAATCCTGCCACATCAACCCCTCCTCCTTTTAAATTTTCTCACTCACATATAATGACGTGCAAAAGAGAAAAAAGTAAATCAAATAGGAGGTAAATAATTATTTTATTTACCTCCTTTAACACCACTATACTACCACCTGGCTACAAATGGTGTATATTCACTTTCCCCTATAAGATGTTTTTCCAGTTTATACAGCTCCATCCTTATAAGCATTCTGTATGAAACCTCTCTATTTATAGCGCGATGCTTTATAGTGGTCTTCATCTTTTCCTCAAATCCGGTCACGAACTTCTTTTTGGCGCTTTCACTCATCAGCAGTCCTTCCATAGTGCTTGAAAAATCATTAACGGTTATCATTTTTCTGTCAATAAGTGAAAAGATCAATCTATCCACTATGATAGGTTTAAACACTTCAGCTACATCAAGGTTTAACGTAAACCTCCTGTAATTGGTGGAATGCAGATATCCTATACGCGGATCCAGGTGAGTCTTGTATATCTCGCTTAACACCACCGTGTACATAAGTGAATTCCCAAAACTTATCAAAGCGTTTAAAGGATCCCGTGGAGGCCTTTTTGTCCTTTCATCTACTGCATGTTTCTCGCTGCCCCAACTACAAAACTTTTAGCCAGCTTCAACCTTTTTTCTGTATCCAGATAGTGCTCAGCTTGCTTTAAAATCATATACCCGGAATTGTAATGCTCTCTGGGATAAAATGTACCCACGTAATATCCAAAGTAATTAAAAAAATGTACTAATATCTCCTTTTGGGCTATAAACTCTATAAACTTTTTATTAAAATCGGTCTCGCTGTATACAAATATATCATTGATATTTTCCACAGGTAGAAACTTGCTCCCGTTTTCTGATTCAAAATATATCGTGTTGTCTTTTCGCTTAAATTCTCCATCGTTGAATATATAAACGCTTTTTTTCACAACTACCACCTCTTTATGCCCAACAAAACTCCAGATAGGCGCAATTTTTGCAAAAGGGAATCCTTTGGGCCACAGGCGGCATACTCTGGTTTATTATTCTCACAATATCCTCTTCTGCCCTTTTAAGCTCTTTTAAAGACTCTTCATCTGCTAAAACCTCTACGCGCTTTTTCTCCTCAGGAAACAGCAGCTCTCCTTTTACATCAATTCCCATTTCTTTTAAAATCCAAAGATAATAGAGAAGCTGCATTTTTGCGCTCAATACGTATTTGCTGCTCTTTTTTACTTCTCCCACCACCCACTGGCCCTCGTCCCGCTGTAATACGTCCAGCTTAACATTGCCCACATTGATTTCCTTCCTGTCCCTTTTGTAAGAATTCTCGTGAATAAACCTGCCCACATCCAGAAATTCATTGTCTTGATCAGCGCTGATATTATGGGCAATAAGCCAAACCTCCCGCTTGCACACGTAGTAATACCAGATAAGCGTTCCGTTTACCCGCCTTTCTTCCGTTTCCGCCATCGCTGTTGAGCCCATCTCCCTTCTCCACGCAGGATAAATCTTGATTCAGAAAATAAGAATTTCGTCATCTATGTCTCGCTTAAAGCCTGTCTCATCGTCGTAATAGTATTCTTTGTTTTCAAGGGGAACAAGCCATACGGAAGAGTTTTTCGTGGGCCTTATAAGGTCTTTTGCTACCCTGACCGGGACCGATACCAGATGATCTTTAAAATCCCTGCGTACCTTAAGGTAATTTTCCTGCCGTTTTACAAAGTCCTTTTCTTTCAACACGCCTTTTTCATACTCATCCCAGATTTTTGCTGCCTCATCATCTACTTGCACAAAAACATCTACGTAATCGCGGTTTTCTTCTATCAGTTGAAAATCTGATAGCTTGCAACACTCCACGTTATCGTCTACATCAAAGCAGAAGCTATTCATGGCCTCTATAAGGTCGTCGGACTTTTGAAAACTCTTTTTGTCTTTTACCCTTTCAAAGTACTCGTTGATCATTTCGTAAAAACGGTTTTCATCCGTTTCTCCTTTTAACACGTCTATAGATACGATGGTACTCAACGCCCCGTATATCATTGCCGAATAGCTTCTGCTGTCTTTAAGGTTAAAAACGTAAACACGACCTTTGTCTCGCCAACCACTGCGATTGCACCTACCAGCCACCTGCACTATAGAGTCAATAGGCCCTAAATCCCTCACCACGGCATCAAGATCGATGTCTACACCTGCCTCCACCACCTGGGTAGAGACGACTATGATCTTTTTCCCTTTTTGCAAAGCGCTGCGAATTTCCTGTATCCTCTTTCTCCTTTCTCTAGGTATAATATTTGTGGACAGGTAAAAAAACGCCACCCCTTTATCGCGCAACTTCTCTTTTATAGCCCGGTAAAACCTCAACGACGCATTTATGGTGTTTAACACCACTAGATAGGATATACCATCCTCGTACATCATCACAAATTCATCAGCGAATTGGTCAAGGGTCAATGGCTCCAGTCGAGGTATCAACTTAACCCTGTCCAGGGCCTCAAAATACTTTCTGTTGTCATCCAGCAACTCAATGGCTTCCCCTTCCTCAAAGATCAAGGGTCTGGTAGCCGTGAGAAGTATTATATAGCACCCCGGCGGATATATTATACCCCTCAAACCTCTTAAGCCTGTATATCTTCGCCAGCTCTACAAACTTATCTATGAGAAATGCCTTTGATACAGGCTTTTGCGAGAAAATGCCGTCGTAAACCTGCAATAACTTGGACACTTCTAAAAGCTCGTTGCGCTTTTTTCTCTGGGGTATAAGGTAATATATCTTATTTAAGTCAATACTCCAAAGTTTAGAATTACCTAGTAGTTTTTTGCCCACCTCCCACGTGGCACCGCTAGCAGCTATCATCTCCTTTATCCTGGACGGAGGCACGTCCTTTATAAGCTTTAGAATCTTGAATTCCTGTTGATTTTTTCTATAAAAGAGAAGGTTGAGGATGTAGTTGTTGCCCTCGGACTCATAGTATAGATACTCCCTCAAGCCGTCCACAAACTTGTCCATGCCTTCAAAGCTTACTACAAAATTAAAGTTGTAATTGACGTACTTTGCCCATTCATCCAGCGTTCGTCGGTCCATATCGACTTTAAACAAAAAGCCTGGTATGATGTAAAGCGGTATACTGCCTATATTGCTGCCCAGATTATTGCGCATGTACACCTCGGTCACCAGGATGCTTTTATAGCAGTCTGGGCACAGGCTAAAATTTTTGGAAAAATCCCCGCTGACCCCTGAAGAAAAATTGGGCTTGTCGGTATTATAGTATTTGTGCTTAAATCTCCTGACATCTGCGGTTACAGGGACATTTCTACCGCAAACAGAACACACCCCTTGCTTTACACCTTTGAATATATCGTTGATTTTCTCGTCATATATGAGGCTTACATAACCTTCATCCTGGCACACCAGGTCTCCGTCGATTTTCAGGGTATAAAGGGATATCATGTCTTTTTTCTCATCTAAGTTGAACCTGCCCCTCACGTACCCCTCTATACAATCGGCTACGCTTTTTATCAATTTTTCATCTATGTCTCCACCTGGACTTTTTTGAGAGATTTTCTCTTCTAACCTTATGGCATCAAATCCCTTTTCAATGCCCATTTTGTTAAGATCCCATACATACCTGTATCTTTTGCCCACTTTATCTGAAAAGGACGTCATGCCTTGCTCCACGATCTTTTTGATTTTTTCCCTTAAACTGCTTTCCTTTAGCCTTTCACAAAGGGCGGGTAGCGCCTGGGAACACAAATAGCCTATATTGTCAGTGGTAATTCTCCACTGAAGACTGTTAGAAACTGCATTACCTACCCATAGGTACTTTTTTACAGAGTCAGGCTTAAGCTCTTCCACATCAAAGCTCGCTTTCATTGTATCCGTATTGATGTCAATTATAACCACATGTTGCTTTGTCTTGTCGCTTTTGGACAATTCTATCTCCACTGTCATTTCACTTAAAATTTCATCGCCGCCCTGGCTTAAAATAACCTCGCCGATCTCCTTTATAGCCTCTAACAACGCCTCTGCCCCCTTTCTAAATACAATTTTAGAATATAAAGTTGTCATGATATGTCCTGTTATAAAAATTTATTTGATTACCTCAAAGCAGCCAAAACCCTCTGAGTTTTTACTGCAAATACCCGCGTCATAGGCCAGTTTTATGAGCTCGCTGTCGCCCTCCAGATAATAAGTCCCCATCCAGCCTTTTATCACCGTGCCTTTAAAATTCAACACCTTCTGATACCTGTCGTCTTTAGGTCCTGTAGGTATTATCCGAAACTCCGCCTTCTCAGGCCTAAAGCCTGTTATTATCTCGTATTTCATCTCTATGTTTCGCCTCGCCAGGTAGGAAAACACGTTGTCCCATGGCGAATAATAATGGGTGTACTTGCCTTCCGGGCTATCTATGGTGCTGTACATAACAGCAGGAGAAAGCATCTTTATCTTAACCCGGCTCCCAAACTCTATGGGTGAATACACGTCTAATTTCCTCAAGACCACGCCCTGATTGCCTATGTAAAGCCTGTCCTTTCTGAATATATTTTCAGCCAGGTCATGAATAAACTGCTCTATAGGCGAAGATATGATCAGTGAAAAAGGAGGCTTTATGTAAATTTTACCCGACACCACCCTTACTCTACCCTCAATCCTGGAAAACGTAAAAAACTTGAGCTTGCGTTTGCCGTATTTATAGCCTTCGTCGTGAAGAAATTGGCTGTAATTCTCATCTCTTATGTTATGGTATATAAACCCCTGAAGTATGCTGTTGTATTGAACAGGCAATACCAGGTCTTTTTCCGCATCAAATTCCAGGCGAACCCTCATAATATCATAGTCCTCCTCTCCAGCTCAATTATAGCACCACCACCATGTCAAAATATATCGCTTTTTGCCACTGTAGCTATAACAACCATAAATATGCTATAATAACATCTATAAAACGCCAAGGGGTGTTGAAATTGAAATGGATTTTTTACATAGGAGCTATAATTGTAGGAATAGCGTTAGGCTTTCAATCTCCCATGAACTCGGCATTGGGCAAAATAGCAAATCCTAAAAACTCCGCCGTCTTAAACAATTTGTTAGGCCTTGCCATTCTCTTTCTGATAAGCCTACCCGACGGCAGCATAAAGCACTTCGGCTCACTGTTTAAAGCCCCTGCATATCTCCTTTTGGGCGGATTTCTGGGCGCCACCATCGTGTACCTGTCTATAGTGGTCATACCTGCTATAGGCGCTGCCACCTTTGCATCCATTATAGTTACAGTCCAGATGGCCGTCACCATGCTCATCGACCACTACGGGCTTTTTGGCATGCCCAGAACTCCCGTAAACTGGTACCGAATAGCAGGTGTCATATTGATGCTCATAGGCATAAGGCTTATAAAGAAATAAAAAATCCGCTGTATCCACACAGCGGATCTAATTTATCTTCCCTCAAATACGCTCTCTATGTAAGCTATGCCTGTAGGTGTCTTAAAATACTTTTCCTTTATAGAGCGGATCGCATCGGGGTCTTTTATCCCCTCTTCAAAAATATTGACCAAAAAGTCTGCTTCCACCAGTATCTGAAAGTCTATACCGTCGATTTTAGTGTAGGTATGATGATTGCCGATTATAAAGCACACGCGGTCAACCAGCCCAGGCTCTAGGCCAAAAGGGGTCAAAATCTCCCTGGCTATCCCTGGGCCTTCCTCCTGTTGAAATCGCGCTGAGGAGGAGTTATACTTTCGCTCGGCCTCTTTTATGCCTATATCGTGCAAAATCGCCGAAATCTCCACTGTAACAAGCTCATTACCTGCTAACCCCTCTAAAACAGCGATGTTTCTGGCAAAGGTGTAGACCTTAAGCAGATGGTGTATTCTCCTGGCATCGCATTCAAAGTAAAGCACAGCTCTTTTAAGCACTTGCTGAACCACATTGTCTTGCATGTCAATTCTCCTTTTCCCATAATTTAGCTTGCCTTAATGAATTTAAGATAAACCTTTCGCCTCCTTGGTCCATCGAATTCACAGAAATATATACCCTGCCATGTCCCCAGCACAAGCTCGCCCTTCTCCACAAAAACCGACACACAGGCACCCACTAAGGAGGCTTTTATATGGGCATCGGAATTGCCCTCTACGTGTCTGTAAGGTATGTCAGGAACCATGGCCTTAAAACCGCTTAAAATATCCCTTTTCACATCGCTATCGGCGTTCTCGTTTATAGTCACGCCTGCAGTGGTATGGGGAACAAAGACGTAACATATCCCGTCCTGTACGCCATGCTTTTTTAACTCCTCCCGCACCATCCCCGTTATGTTTATCATCTCTTCCCTCTGCCTGGTCGCCAGCTCCAGCTCTATCATCAAAACCACCACCTTACAGTACTACTTCTCTTCCCAGCTTTGCGGACTGGTATATTCCATTTAATATCCTTTGAATCTGAAAGCCGTCCTGTCCTGTAGCCGTGGGGGCCTTGCCTTCTCTTATGCACGTGATGAATTCCTTTATCTCATTGTAAAAAGGATCCTCTTTATCAACCACAGGAGTAGAATTAACAAGGTAATTCTCCTGCTCGTCGTAAATCACAAAAGGTGAAAGAGACGCGCCGGCCTTGCTGCCAAATATCTCGCTGTTCATGCTCTCTTTGTTGTTCAGCGCCCAGCTCACAGATACCTGCATACATGCCCCGTTTTCAAACCTTATAAAAGCGCATGCGGAATCTTCGGTGTCAAAGGCGTCGTCAGGATCAAAAGCATGCCACCTGCTCACGCCTTTTGTGCTGTAATCGCCTATCCTGTCATATACAGCGGCAGTTACGCTCACAGGCCTTGGCCTTCCCATAAGGTACCACGTCAGATCTATGATGTGCACCCCTATATCGATTACCGGGCCACCGCCGGATTTAGATCTGTTAGTAAACCACCCTGTAGGCGTTCCCCTTCTTCGCTCATAAGTGGCTTTGGCAAAGTATATGTCGCCAAACCTCCCCTTTTCAGCAAACTCCTTGAGCAACTTGCTCTCGGCCTTAAACCTATTTACAAACCCTATCTGCAGTATACGCTTACTGTCCTCTGCCGCTTTTATCATGGCCTCAGCTTCCTCAGGGTTCATAGCCATTGGCTTTTCGCACAGTACGTGTTTACCGGCTTTTAAAGCAGCAATAGTGGCAGCCGCATGGGAATTGTTCCACGTGCATACGCTTACAGCGTCCACATCAGGCAAATTTACCAAGTCATGAAAGTCCGTAAAAGCGTACCTCATTCCGTATTTCTCTTTTACTTCATTGGCCCTCTTTTCATTTATGTCGCAAACAGCCACCAGCTCCACATCCTCTTGTTTAAGGTACGCTGGTATATGGGCGTTTTGGCATATATTCCCCGCCCCTATAAGCCCTATCCTTATTTTTTCTCCCATTCCCATATCCTCCTTGATCTTATTAGACCTCATTCCATATCCTTCGGGCGTTATCAAGACCTATTTTTGAACCTACCCTGCAGTCTTCCATGCCCTCAAATTCTATTGAAATATACCCGTCATAGCCGTAGCGCTTTATCGCCTTTATAACGCTCCACATGTCAATATCCCCGTGTCCCACAATAGCGCCCCTCAAAAAGTTGCCACCGGCTGTCTGAAACCATCCCTCTCCAGGGTTTCTGTAAAACGGCCTGTAATAAAAATCTTTTAAGTGAATCATAGACGCGTAAGGCAAATTCTTTTTAACTGCTACCACCGGATCCTCGTCCACGCACAAAAAGTTGCCCACATCCAGCGTCGTCTTGAAATTGGGCCTGCCTACCGCGTGTATAAGCCTCTGCACCCTCTCGCTGCCCTGGATAAAAAAGCCGTGGTTTTCCACACTGGTAGTGATGCCGTACTGAGCAGCGTAATCAGCTATCCTGCGACAGGCTTCAGCCAGTCTGGGCAAATCCTCGTCTAACTGCTTCACTGTGACCTCAGGTAATGGTCTCCATGCTACATCATGCCTCATAAATTTAACGCCCAGGCGATAAGCAACATCCACTTCACCCATAACTCTCTTTATCTCATTTTCGTAGTCTTGCTCTGTTTTCTGAATAAAATTGGCCCCTATTGCGTAGTTAGATATGTCTATTCCCACATCTTCGGCCTTTTTTCTTATGGCATCCACCAGCTCCGGGTTTTTAAACAGGTCAAATCCAAAAGGCACGATCTCTACATGTTCTCCCCCGTTGTCTGCAATCCACTGTATCACATCCAGTACGTCCATCACTCTGCTATAGATTAGCTTAGATAAGCTGTATGTACTTACTCCTATTTTCACTTACAAGCACCCCCCTTCTTCAGGAATAATATAACAATTAAACTAAAAAGTCAACACAACATCACCCATAAAATTAGCCGGCTTCCACCTCCTGAAAAAGGAAGGTGAAAGCCGGCTAACCCTTTTATATCTCGGAGCCGTAATCAGTGTTGTTAGAGGAATTGCTCTGGGATGTGGACCCTTTCTCCTTCATAAAACCTTTGTGTAGCATATTAGAAATGCCGTTTTGCTCTATTTTCTTTTCCATGGCGTCAATCTTGTTGGTTATAGCGCTTCCCTTGTCTTTAGTGATCAAACCGTACGCTACGAATTTGTTTACAAGCTCTTTTTGCAACTCTGCCATGTTTTTAAAATAATTCGTCAGCTCATCTTTTTGCTGCTGGGAAAGCTTTGACGGGTCAATTCCGCCCAGTATAAAGTGGCCAAAGCCGCCTAATCCCTTTGCCATTATCCCCTTAGCAAAGCCATTCTTTTGAATACTGCTCAACATATTATCGATTTTCTTGGTCGCAGCATTCGCCTGGTCCTTGGTTATAAGCCCTTCATTCGCCAGCTTGTTGATCAGGTCTTTTTGCAGGTTGGCCATTTTCTCGTATACAGCTGTTAAAGCGGCCTTTTGCTGATCCGTCAACTTGGACGTGTCAATTTTCCCCAGCCAGCCAAAGTCCTCATCTTTAAACCCATGCCTTCCCATTCCAAACATTAAGATCGAGCCGTTCTCCTGGGCTTTCTTGAGCATATCGTCGATCTTCTTTATAGCAGCATCTCCTTGTTCTTTGGTTATGGCCCCATCAGAGACCATTTTGTTGATAAAGTCTTTCTGGAGAGCGGCCAACTTCTGGTTAAAATCAGCTACATCAGCTTTTTGTTGGGCAGTGAGCTTGGAGGTATCTATCCCCAAGAAACCTCTTACTGCTTTAGCAGCCTGGGTGTCAGATGTGGCGGCAAAAACCGAAAACGGCACTGCCAAAGCGACTATCACTGCCAGCACAATCATGATCTTTTTTCTCCGCATCTGCAATCACTCCTTTTTCCTTTATTTATTTTCTATGGTGTTATTTTACCCATCAAATTTGTACAACACTTGACAAAACTATTAATTTTTTATGAATTAAATAGCATTTAACTTACTCTTTATTTTATCCATCCTCTCCTTCATCATTATAGAGATAATCAAAAACGCGAAGAAAAACAAAACCATTATTACGGCATCATGGGCTAAAACAGCGTAGTCAACGCCTGAGATGATCTCCCTTAAGCCGGAAACCGCATAAGTAAAAGGCATATACGGATTTATGACCTTGAAAAACGTGGGTACCAGCTCAATGGGAAACGTGCCTGCATCTGAAGTCAATTGCAGTATAAGGAGAACTATGGATATAAGCTTACCCGCCTGCCCCAGGAGAAATACCAGGCTCTGAATAATGGCTATATACACAAAGGACATAAACACATTGAAAGCGAAGAAAAGCGGTATATTTACAGGTCTTAATCCTAGTATCATGACGATAATGCTCACCAGCACCGCCTGCATTATGCCTATATAACCGTAGGATAAAAGTTTACCTAAAACCAATGACGCTGAACTCGCCTTTATATCGGGGTCAACCTCATCGGTGATGATAAAGAACATCATTATAGCTCCAACCCACAATGAGAGCGGGATGAAATAAGGCGTGAAACCAACGCCGTAGTTTTTAACCTTATTCATTGGCCTGTTGCTTATAGCCAAAGGTTGGGATACAAAGCTGGCCATATCCTTGCTGCTGCTCTTGAGATTATCCCTTAACTGCCGGGCACCATCGCCCAATTTCCTGGACAGCTCTTCGCTGCCCTTGGAAAGTGCCAACAAACCGGAATTTAAACTGCTAGAACCATCGTACAGGCGGCTGGCGCCGCTTACAAAGGAGGGCATATTATCGTTAAGCTCTTTAAGGCCATCGTTCAATCTGTCAGACCCGCTGTAAAGCTGTTTCATGCCGTTTTCCAATGAAGGCATAGCGCCTATGAGCTTTCGCGCCATCGCGATATTGTCGCCGCTTAAAGCGCCCTGAATCAGCTCCAGTACCTGTCCACTGCTTTTTAAGTCATTTTGCATCTTTATGAGCTGATTAATCTGCTCTGGCGATCTGGCTATCTGATCCATCATCTGCGGCGTAAACTTCTGTTGAATGGCGCTTATGGCAACCTGTGCCTTTGACACATCGTTCATTAGCTTACTGACGCTGGCCAATGCCTGCTGCGATGAGGGATCGCTTAATATCTCAAGAGTGTTTTTAATACTTACCAGTGTCTTTTGGTTTTGCTTTAGTTCTTGCTGTATCGCCATCAACTTCTGCATGACCGCGCTTAAATACTCAACATTGCCAGGGCTTAACGCGCTTTTTATAGAATCTATCGTGCCTTTGCTGCCTTGGATGTATTTTTGCATCTCTTCAAGGGTCTGCAAATTCTTACCCACGCCGGACATAGCTTCGCGGGATTTAACCATGGCATCCTCGGTGCTCTTGGTCAAGTTGTAATAGCCATCCACAAGCTTTAAAAGCTGTGCCTTCTGCGCAGAATCCAATTTGTCATTGGTGGCAACAGCATTTTTCAGCGCCTCTACATTTTGCGGCGTATTCAATTCCGAGGCCGCTTGTATGTATTTCTGCGCTTGTTGCTGCTGCTGTGTCACCCACTGAGCAATGCCTTCCGCGTCCACGTTGGAGAGCTTTTGGGCTTCGTCCAGCAACAACTGAATGGCATCAGCGTTTTTCGCCACAGCGAGTATAGGTTGTAACCCCGTCATATCCACGTAAGCCAGATCCGAAGCATCCTGCATGAGCTTTGACGTGCTCTGCAGATTATTGACTGAAAGCGCCTCCTGAAGCGATTTTACAGGCAAGTTTTTAATTGAATTGCTCGCCACTGCGTAGTCGGACCATATCCTGTTAAACGCGTTGATATTCTGCGGCGTTAAAATAGATGGCAATAGCTTTAGTGCAGATGTGTCCGCATCCTTTAAAAAACTGGCGTCATAAATCAACGACCTGGAAGCGCTTAAATTTTCAGGGCTGAGCAATGAAGCCAGCTGCCGGTACTGGTCCAATTGGGAAGACATCCCTGCGATGTTTTGGTATGCTGTTTTTAACCCTTGATTTAACTGATATGATCCCTCGTACAAACGGCCTATCCCTGTGGAAATATTTACCGAGGCATCTTTTAAATCTTTTGCGCCATCTGACAACGCCTGGCTTCCGTTATTGGCCTGCATCAGCCCTTTATTTAAATCCTCGCTGCCTTTTGCAGCTTTTTGAAGGCCATCTTTTAAATCATACAGATTGTCAAAGGTAACCCGTGTATACTCATCGGTTATTCTCTTGGCTATCTCATCTTTTAATTCCAGTACGACTTTTGAGTTAATCTGAGCGGCCAGAAAGTTCTTCTTCTCGTTGTCGGTGTATACAATGGTAGCTTTTCGGGGCTTTCCATCTTTAGCGCTTAAAATATCTTTAGTAAAGTCCTCAGGTATTACGATCATAGCGTAATACTTATCCCCTTTTAATCCCTTTAACGCCTCGTCTTTTGAAACAAACCTCCAGCCTACGCTGTGGTTGCGCTTTAAATCCTTTACGATGTCTGAGCCGTAATTGATCTCCTTTTCCTGGTTTACACCTCCTCTGTCCAAGTTCACCACCGCTACAGGCAATCTGTCCAATTTGCTATAAGGGTCCCAGAACGCGTAAAGATAAAAAAAGCTGTACATCAACGGCACCACGATTATCGCAGCGACAGAAACCCTTAGTAACCTGTTTCTAAAGATGGAAGATATATCCCTCCATGCAATTCTTAAGATATTCAACAAACCACCTCCATTTATTATACTGACCGTTCAGTATAGTTTATACAACTTTTTTCACCCCGTGTCAATAAGGTTAAAAAGCTCAAGGCTATAATCAAGATTGCAAACCGCTTAATATAAAGTCTATATGGCTTTTTGTAAATTCCTCCAGATTGCTCTCATTGCCTATCATCTCAAACACAACAGCAGAGCATATGGAACCAAATAAGGAATAAGCCATAAAATTGGCATCGCCTTTTCTAATAACGCCATTGGTCATACCCTCTACCAGGTATTTCTCCAGGTTTTCTATGTATTCCTTTATCAGCTTTCGCAACTCCAGTTGCCTGTATTCCTGCCCCCACAACTGGCTCATAATAACCTTAAAGAGGTCCTTGTAATTGTGCACTAACTCCATTTGTACTTTGCACAGCATTTTGATTTTGTCTATGGGATTTACTTCGCCTTCTGTCTCTTTATTTAATTTTTCTATAATTGCCTTCAACCCTTCCACGATAATAAACTTAAAAATATCTTCTTTGCTTTTAAAATGGTAATACAAGGTCCCCTTAGCTACTCCTGCGTTGGACGCTATCTCGTCCATGGTAGCACCTGCATAACCCCTGATAGAAAAAACCCTTATCGCCGAATCAAATATAGCCATTTTTGTTGAATTCATAAAATCACCTCAGCGCCGATGCACATAATACAAGAGTATTATATATTATATAGCATCAAAAATCATCTTTATTGCATATAAAAATGTCACTGAAACAAGAATAGGCTTTATCAGTTTTGCTCCATTTTTTATTGCAACTTTTGTCCCCAGCCTCGCTCCGAGTATCATCGCGATTGCCATTGGCACAGCCACAGAATACATAATTTTTCCGTTTAGGAAAAACAAAACCGATGATGTTATATTACTGACAAAATTAAGTATTTTACCGTTTCCAGCGCTTATTTTAAAATCGTAATTTAGAAGCGTTAAAAATAAAAATATATAAAAAGATCCTGTACCAGGACCAAAAAAGCCATCGTAAAAGCCCAATATTAGTGATATTATAAGTCCCGTTGCAACAGTTTTTTTGTTTAAGCCCTCAAATTTATTTTCGTTGCCAATATTCTTAACTAAAAGTGTATATATTGCAACAAAAATCATCAAAAAAATTATAATAATCTTCAAATGCGAACTGTCAATCAGAAGTACTGCTTTGACGCCAATTGCTGCGCCAATTAATGTACCAAAAACCAGATACTTCAAAAGATTGTAATCAAATACCCTGTACTTTATAAATGTCAGAGAACTTGTAAAAGATGCGCATGTTGACGCAAATTTATTTGTGCCAAGTGCAAAAGCAGGAGGTACGCCCAAAATCATAAGCCCCGGCAAGCTTATTAGGCCTCCTCCACCAGCTATGGAATCAATAAATGCAGCAGTAAATCCTATAAAACACAATACTATCATATATTCAATCGACAATTATATCACCTCAAAATATAACCACTTTGCCTTAACATTTTTAACCCTTGAGGCTAATACGCCGCACACCTTGTATAAAGCAAAATCTCCTTTCCAACTTACTTATATTTAGTTATTGGATAAATCTTCGCCGTTAGAAGCGATCACCTTTTTGTACCAATAAAAACTTTTTTTAGGAATGCGTCTTAAATCTTTTAAATCAAACTCATCACGGTTGACATAGATGAAACCGTAGCGCTTGCTGATTCCTTGGTGAGTACTGACTAAGTCAATCGCAGACCATGGGCAGTAACCAATCAAATTCACTCCGTCAGAGATGGCTAATTGACATTGTTCAATATGTTTTTTCAAATATTCAATGCGGTAGTCGTCGTTTATGACATCACCTTCTTCCAAAGTATCATATGTGCCCAGCCCATTTTCGGTAATTAAGAGAGGAAGATGATAACGTTCATTTAATTCCCTTAATGTCATTCTTAAGCCAACTGGGTCTATTTCCCATCCAAATGCTGTTTTATCTAAATTCGGATTTTCATACCCCTTATAAAAACCGGGCTCATCTAACACCATTTGTTGATCGACATTTTTATTTTTAGTTGCTTCGCTAGGATTGCTTGCTCCCACAGTCATCGTATTATAATAATTGAATGCAATAAAATCCGGTTTGGCCTCTTTTAATATCTCCATGTCTCCATCCTGAATCATAGGAGTACACCCATTTTTTTCGAAATAACTCCATGCCACACTGTTATAGCGACCAAAGACTGCTGCATCCAAATATAGCCAATTGCGTAAAGAACTAAATGTATGGGCTGCCAACACATCTTCCGGTTTTGGACTAATGGGATAAATGGAAGAAATGTTTGGGGCCGGTCCAATTTTTGCATCCGGTATCATCTTATGGCATAAGATCATCGCTTTGGCTTGGGCCAAAAACATATGGTGGCTTTGCTGATACAGTTCTTTTTTCGTATTTTTCATTGATCGGTCAACGACTCCAAGCACTTCACCAAAGAGAATCATCATGTTTTGTTCATTAATGGTTAGCCAATATTTCACACGATCTCCGAAATTTTCAAACAACGTTTTTGCATAATTCTCAAAAGCGTCAACTGTTTCACGATTGGACCATCCACCTTTTTTTTGCAAGGCATAAGGCAAATCAAAATGATATATAGTCACAATCGGCTCAATTTTATATTTTCTCAACTCATTAATTAAACGATTGTAAAAATCAATCCCTTTTTGATTAATTTCTCCGACGCCATTCGGATAAATACGAGTCCATGAAATAGAAAAACGATAAGCCTTTAAGCCCATTTCGGCAAATAATGCGACATCTTCTTTGTAACGGTGGTAGTGGTCACTTGCGACTTTAAAATCCGTTACATCTTTTGGATGCTGGAACACATCCATTACAGAAAGTCCTTTCCCGTCCTCGTTCCATGCTCCCTCTACCTGATAAGCCGACGTGGAAGCACCCCACAAAAAATGTTTTGGAAATGGTTTTATTCTACCGTGTTGCAATTGGATACACCTCCAAAATGAGAAAATTTGATTACAATAAATTCTACATAATAAAACGATAAACGCGGAGACAAATACTTAATCCCGTGATATAACTTTATCAAGTTATACTTCACTAAACCTATTATTCGCCATATTGTGGAATTTATTATCGCCGCCATCCAAAAAGTTTATAGCAGTACTACATAAATATGCTATAATAACATCTATAAAAATGCAATGGGTGTTAAAATTGAAACGTATTTTTTACATAGGTGCTATAGCTGTAGGAATAGCGTTAGGCTTTTAGTCCCCTATGAACTCGCCTTGTCATTCTCTTTCTGATAAGCCTACCCGACGGAAACATAAAGCACTTCGGCTCACTGTTTAAAACACCTGGCATAAGACTTATAAAGAAAAAAATTCGCTGTATCCACACAGCGGATCTAATTTATGCTAATCTATCTTACTCCAAATACGCTCTCTATGTAAGCTATGCCTGTAGGTGTCTTAAAATACTTTTCCTTTATAGAGCGGATCGCATCGGGGTCTTTTATCCCCTCTTCAAAAATATTGACCAAAAAGTCTGCTTCCACCAGTATCTGAAAGTCTATCCCGTGGATTTTAGTGTAGGTATGATGATGGCGGATTATAAAGCACACGCGGTCAACCAGCCCAGGCTCTAGGCCAAAAGGGGTCAAAATCTCCCTGGCTATCCCTGGGCCTTCCTCCTGTTGAAATCGCGCTGAGGAGGAGTTATACTTTCGCTCGGCCTCTTTTATGCCTATATCGTGCAAAATCGCCGAAATCTCCACTGTAACAAGCTCATTACCTGCTAACCCCTCTAAAACAGCGATGTTTCTGGCAAAGGTGTAGACCTTAAGCAGATGGTGTATTCTCCTGGCATCGCATTCAAAGTAAAGCACAGCTCTTTTAAGCACTTGCTGAACCACATTGTCTTGCATGTCAATTCCCCTTTTCCCATAACTTAGCTTGCCTTAATGAACTTAAGATAAACCTTTCGCCTCCTGGGACCGTCGAATTCGCAGAAATATATACCCTGCCATGTCCCCAGTACAAGCTCGCCCTTCTCCACAATAACCGACACACAGGACCCCACTAAAGAGGCTTTTATATGGGCATCTGAATTGCCCTCTACGTGCCTGTAAGGTATGTCTGGAACCATGGCCTTAAAACCGTTTAAAATATCCCTTTTCACATCGCTATCGGCGTTCTCGTTTATAGTCACGCCTGCAGTGGTATGGGGAACAAAGACGTAACATATCCCGTCCTGTACGCCTTGCTTTTTTAACTCCTCTCGCACCATCCCCGTTATGTTTATCATCTCTTCCCTCTGCCTGGTCGCCAGCTCCATCTCTACCATCATTTAAAGCGCCTCCTTCTCCAGGAATAATATAACAATCAAACTAAAAAGTCAACATATCATCAGACACAAAATTAACCGACTTTCGCCTCCAAAAAGGAAGGTAAAAGCCGGTTAATCCATTTATATCTCAGAACCGTAATCAGTGTTGCTGGAGGAATTGCCCTCTGTGGTCTGCTCGTTAAAATGCCTTTTCTCCATAAAACCTTTGTGCAATATGCTGGAAAGTCCGTTTTGCTCTATATTCTTTTCCATAGCATCAATCTCGCTAGTTATGATGCTTCCCTGATCTTTAGTGATCTGCCATGTGAAAACACTACAACTATTTTTACAAAAGCAAAGCTATGCAAAGACAAAAAAAGCACAAAAAATGGATATGGACTTAATCCATACCCTCCAACCCGTATAAATAGTAGTGCGCCATTAGGGACTCGAACCCCAGACCCGCTGATTAAGAGTCAGCTGCTCTACCAACTGAGCTAATGGCGCTTTTCATTTTTTCGCCGAACACTCTTATATTTTATCAGAGCTCTTTCTGTTTGTCAACACTATTTTTATAATCGCGCGCAAATCCGCAAGCTTTATTTTACATAAACGCAGATCCCCTAAGCAAAGTAAATGCATTAATTAATAATTGCGAAATTCAACCAAAAGATTTATACAACTTACTCCGAAAGATCATAAAATTTGAGAACAGGTAGATATAAAAATAAGCCCCTATCCATGGGCTTTTATTTTTGAGCTGGGATGGCAGGATTCGAACCTACGAATGCCAGAGTCAAAGTCTGGTGCCTTACCGCTTGGCTACATCCCAATATTCCCTACGCGCCCTGTAGGATTTGAACCTACGACCTCCAGATTCGATTTTGTACTATATATAGTTTTCTATAAATCCCTGCAAGTGGCTTAAATGCTGGCTTTTTCAACTATGTTATTCTGTATAAAATTAAAGTTATCTAAAACTAATGTGGGAATAGTGTGGGAATGATTAAAAAAGGCATAATAGCCTCTTTTTTAGTTATATGTTTTTGTCTATAACTGTATAGAGAAGTTATCATAAAATATTGCTTCTTTTCATGAATTAGATAATGTATCCAATAATTCTTCATAAGTAGAAATCTCTGAACGCAACTTATCGTTTTCTTCTTTTAACTTTATCAGTTCACCATCTCTATAGCTACAACAAGTTTGAGGAGGCTTAAAAAATTTTCTACCTCCATAATTCTCATCTGGATATAAATTATGATGTGGATCTAACCACACTATATAAAATATATTTCCGATTAGAAACCCGTGAATCCCACCTTTGCTTTTTGCTATTCTAATTTGTCTACATTCAACTTGTTCATAAAAATCTTCATCAAATCCAAAATCATAATCAAGCTTAGACCAATCATGGGCATGAGGCCGATAATGCTCATATAATTCATTCAATAATTGCTTTTTAGTTATTTTTGATACATCTCTAAGCATAAAAAATAAATCATTCACCCAATTTATACAAATTCCTCCTAAATTAAATGCTTCATGTGTTAAATCTAAAAACCTAAAAGAAAAAATAATTTTTCCTTCTTTGTATTTTTTAAGTTCATTAATTTCTTCCTGAGGAATAGGGAATTTTTTTGTCCCTACTTGAGGCTTTTGTGGCTTTGGTAAAATAACTTTTTCATTTTTTTTAATCGTTTTGGCTTTGCTCATATATATCCCAATAAAATTTCTGCATTGTTTCTTCTTTTATAACATTATGTGAGGGTTCCCATTCCTCAAGGCCTTCCCTTGCTTCTTTCCATGGCAATTCCGTATGCGTTAATTTTTCTAATTCATCTCCTGTAAAATCTCCATAAGTATTAAAAACAACTTTTAAAAACTCATATGTTTCTTCATCTATATTTGATGGTATACTATTTTCCTTGGGAATATCATCCCACCCATATACCTTATATACATTATATAACTCTCGGCAAACTGGTCCATGTATCCAGGCCTCAAAATTTGCATCAAACAGCCTTTCTCCATTATATAAAGCCAAATGCCAAGCTTGAGCATAATAACACAATTTTTGTAATTTCTTATGTGTCATTGAATCCATAAATAAAAATGTTTTTGCCACATCAAATATACTAGGTTTATCCACTTGTAATCCCCCTTTTAAAAAAACCACCTTTCCCATAAAAACCACCCATAAATATTTATTATTTAATCCATAATACTAGTATATGTATTACCATATTAAGTGGTTTTTATTACAAAATGATATCATTCTGATACAAAACTGTCCATCCTTATTTTTCTTTATTTAGCCTTATTTATTCTAATTTATCATTATTTATCTCTGTTTCTCTTTATTTATCTTAAATTTTCTAAAGCGCACAAAAAAATAGACCCGAAAGGCCGTTTTCATTTTTGCTGTATGTCCCTTACAATGTCTACTGTACTTTTCAAAAACGGAAAAATATTAAGCACCCATATTAGAGTGCTTAATGTTTGTATTCTCTAATTCCCAGTTTTTCTTTGAGTGCCTCTTGAAGAACTTGTGAAAAGTTTATATTATTCCTCTCGGCCATAATGTTTAACCATTGAGGTATAGTTAAAGTTTTCTTAACGGACTTATTATCCATTTCATTACGTACAAGGGGCATCCAAACTTCTATAAGTACAGGAATTTGATTTGTTTCAAGTTTTAGTTTATTTATAGGAGTCGGCTCAGGTATTGGCTCATTGTCTCTTTCCATGCCCCATAAAAAGAGCCCTAAAACCTCTTTGGCATTATGCATCGCTTCTTCAGTCGTATCCGCGCACGACAGACAACCTGGTAAATCAGGAAATTCTATTGATATTCCATCATCATCATAAGTAAATATCGCAGGGAAAATATAAGTATCTTTCATATAAATAACCTCCCTTTTTATTCTTATTGCAGGGGGATCGCAGGAATTGTTATATTTCAATCCCTGCCTGTTTTAAAATACTTTTAACTGTTTTTATTGGGATATTCTTCTTTGGATGAGGGACCGTAACTTTGCCTTTTTTAGTTTTATGCTTAAATTGATAATGGTCACCTCTTATTGCGTCTATGTACCAACCATCAGCCTCAAGTATCTTTATTATCTCTCTTGATGAATATGCTTTCATCTCAAATCCCCCTTACAAGTATATTATAATACGTATTATCATACGTGTCAATAGATTTTATAAAAAGACACAAAAAATAGGCCCCGAAGGGCCGTTATGCTTTCAAATACTTTTCATAGATTCTCTGCAGCAACACAGCGACATATTTGCCATCACATTGTTTCCCTTGTGCCGCATTTTGTTTCCAGTATTCTGGACTTGAAATTATACCTGCTTTTACAAAGGCATCTATGACAGTGTCTAGTGGATTATCTTTCGTTTTCTGCTTTAATCCCAGAGCCTGAACGATTCCATTGCATATTGCCTGAGCTATTGCCTGTCTGTTAGTCTCTTGTTTTAGAAAGTTGGCATCCTTAGCAGAGTCAATGAACAGATTTTCTACCAAGATCGCTGGCATTTTCGTTTCCCTGAGTACCGCATAATTTGCCGTTTTTATGCCTCTGTCAACAAATCCATGTTGCTCGTAATATTTAGCAATTTCTTTATGAATAATAGTTTGTATCACTTGTGTTTTATCACTGGCGTTGGGATGTCGGTAGCTCTCAAAACCAGAACCACCGCCCGCATTAATATGAACCGAAATAAAGAAATCAGCGTTTGCGGAATTAGCTATGTTTGCGCGTTGTGAAAGTCCTAAATCAATATCCTTATCTCTTATTAGTATCGTGCTTACTTCATAACTTTTAAGTAAGTTATTTAGTTTTAAAGCAATATCTAGTGTAATGTCCTTCTCTTTCAGATCATTTGCAACGGCCCCTGGATCCTTGCCACCATGCTAATGGCCGGGGTCAATGCATATTTTAATCCCCGACATAAATATCACATCCTTTCTTTATATAAAATTAACGGCCTCTTTATGGCCGTCAAATCGTCCTAATCTATCACGTGTGCGATATTTAGCATGTAATCGCCTATGTTCTGCTTCATTCCGAATTAATAATAAGTTTTCAATACGGTTATCTAAAGTATTGCCATTGATATGATGCACACTTTCTGTTGGCTTTAAATATCTTCCTAAATGTTGTTCTATAACAAGTCTATGTTCGCAAACATATCCTTTCTCTGTAGCATAAGGATGATTTGGACAATAAATATATACATATCCTTTTGAAATTGTCTTACCACCACGCCATTTAGGATTGCCATTACCAATTTTGCTTTCGTTATAGCATTCTTGGCTACAGAAGAATCTGCGCTGTTGCTTATGTTTATACGTGTAACGCTGGCTTGCTGACAATTTAAATTTTTTGCTACATACAGGACAAATTGCATATAAGGGAATATTCATATATGGCTGTTTTGGCATCATTGTTTCACCTCTCCCTTCCCTTTTAAAATTGCCACAGCCTTCTGTATCGTGTCAGGCACAGGCAATCCAATACGACCGGTGTTTTCTACGATGCTCAAAAGCTCGTTTGCAAGGTAGAAAAATATAGTTGCGTCCCTAAATACATTCGTATCTCCCAGCGCCGTATCAACAAGATGCGCCATTGCGACCAATACGAATATCATCACTTTTCTAGATATGCCCTTCCAGCCAATTGACGAATTGAGTTTTCCTTCTATCCCAGCAGCAATAACACCTGTGACATAGTCGAAAATAACAAATGCAAGCAAAATTCCCAACAACGCGCTCCACCCCCCAAACAAATAGGAGGCGAGAGCACCTCCAATACTACAAGCGGATTTGAATATGTTTTCGTACTTCATATACATTACTCCTTTCACGCATAAAAATAACGCCTCATGGCGTGTAGACTTGTCCTGTTACTTTGTCACTGTTCCATCAGCGTTAATCGTGTATCCATTTTGTATCAACATATTTATTACGTCCTGTTTTATACTTGCAGGCACATCATTTACGGTCTTTCTGCCATTGATTATAAGCGTATAATAAATATTCACCCAGTAACTCATTATATCACCCCCAGTTTGGTTGCTATATCAGCTAAAGCAGTCATCATATCAAGTTGCTGTTGACTGACTGTATTTGCCTGTGTTCTATCTGCAAAAGCCGACAAAAACATTTGAGTTATCTGCTGTTGTTTTAATTGCTCAACTATTTGATTAACATGTTTATTACATTCTTCTGCAAAGTTAGCATCGGTAATGGCGTTCATGCCTGACAATGTGTGATATTGGAAATACACTAAGTTATTGTCAATGTAAACAAAATAACCTTTTGCATTTGGGTCTTTCGGAAATCCATCAGAATTTTTTATAGTTTCAGCTGGAACACCGTTTACTGGGCTTACACCATCCCAAAGTTCTACTCTTATCCATTGTCTTATCGTGTTTTCAATATCCATCAGATTTAATGAATTATACCAATCAGTTATTTCCTGAGTGCTAACAGCTAAATTTTTGTCAATTGCTAACTGTTGTAAAATATTTACCATAAAACTACCCCCTTATAAATTACTATTAAATTGAATATTCTTCATTAGTCGTAAGAACACCAGAACTGTTGGTGCCCCCTATAACATATATTTTACCATTACCTATGGAAGCTGCAGCAGCAAGTTCTCTTTGTGTAGGCATGGTAGCTTTAGTAGTCCATGTATTCGTTGAGGGATTATATTCTTCATTAACTCCAGTACTTACATCTCCTCCAATATAATATACTTTACCATTACCTGGTGAAGCTCCTACTGCGCCACTTCTTGATGTAGACGATGAAGCCTTTGTTGTCCATGTATCTGTTGATGGATTATATTCTATATTAACTGTACTCTTTATCGCATATATCTTCCCATTACCTGGTGGGACTGCTACATGTCCTGAAAGAGCAGTGGGCATATTTGTTTTGCTTGTCCAAGTGTTAGTTGAACTATCATATTCTTCATTAATTGCGTAAATAGTAACAGTCCCACTTTTTGCCCCGCCTGTAACATATATTTTGCCATTACCTATAGAAGCTGCTGCCGCATCTTCTCTCTGTGTAGGTATCGCGGTTTTTGTTGCCCATGTATTAGTCGATGGATTATATTCTTCATTATTTGTAACACCAGTACTACTACGGTTACCTCCAATAACATATATCTTCCCATTCCCAGGAGACGCAGCAGCCATATTTTCTCTTGCTGTAGGCATTGTTGCTTTAGTAGTCCATGTATTAGTGGGGGGGTCATATTCTTCATTGATATTTGTATAGTCAGTAGAGGTAGGATTAACTCTACCTCCTATAGCATAAATTTTGCCATTACCTGGGGCTACTGCGGAAAGATTATACCTTCTTGTAGGCATTGGAGCCTTTGTTGTCCATTTATCAAGGTCAAGCCATACACTTTTCCATATGCCACCTATATTTACATTTAATTGACTGAAACTTTTCCACACTCCTCCCACATTCACATATACACCAATCGCTTTTTCCCACGTACCTCCTACATTTACATATACAGCCACAATCTCACCACCCTGTCACAAATACTGTATCCATATATCACCGTCTGAGCCACCAGATGGGGTTGATGTAGAAGTGGTTATCTTGCGTAGTCCTGTAGAACCTGAACCTGTCACGTGTACATTGTCTACTGAGTCTGCATCCAGCCCTGAACCTGCGCCATCTACCGTCTTGATTTTTGTAAGTACATCACTAGCTGTATAAGCAGAAGTAGAAACAGCTCCCACATCAGAGGCACTAAGAGTGATTGCTGTACCAGTTTTTCCATTTACACTCGATACCGCACCTATATCAGACGCCGTCAATGTCACTGCTCCAGTTTTGCCGTTTACGCTTTGTACGGGAACAGGAGGAACCTCCGCTTGCGTAATATAGCCAACATCATTATTAAGTTGGCTTATATTTGTAGGTATTTGATTCTGTATATTTGTTAAATCTTGTTGGGTAGCATAAACTAAAGACTGGTCTATACTTGCAGTTACGCTGGATGCATTCCCTACTATGGTAACAACATCAATACTCTTCTCAATGGTGTCCGGGCCACCGCCGGCCGGAATATACTCGGCATTGGCTCCAGAATTCCCGTAACAATAGAGTATCTCCCCAAGGTCCGGATCTTGGGCAAAAACGCCAAGCTCTCGCCAGTAAAATCCAGATGTAATATCTTGATTTGAAAAGGTTGTTCCCACAACTGCCTTCCCGCCGGTCATGGTCTTGAGTTTAGTAATAGAAAGCGACTTGACCTCGTGCCTAAGCGCATTTAGGTCTAAAATTGAAGTTCCGCCTAAATCACCATCACCGATTGCTATCCGAGTAAAATTCAACTGCGCTCCTGCCTGGGCTTTCGCCTGCAAGTTTCTACCTCTATTTGTCAAAATCAAACCACCAAATGCGCTCAAATCAGACCACCTGCCTTACTTCTATAAAATCACCGGTGTGTACTACACCGGCATAATATAAATCCATCTCTCCTGAGAGAGCAACAATTATTGTTTCCAAATGTGAACGGACATTCTTTACTTTATTTAAAACCTTAATAAATTGATCTGCCTGTTCTGCCGTTACAGATGGATTATTAGTCACTACTTTAAATTTATAAGGATCTCCGCCGTAGTCAAACCATTCCTGCACGTAGCCGTCACCGAAATAAGATTGTATAACTTCCTCCACCGCAAAAGGCGTGCCCCGATATCTATGGACCTTTATAGCACTTTTTATGAGGTTCCGCTTGATCTCAACATCAGCATTTGCATCGTACCAGTCTACATGCATCTGCCATGCCAACTCATCCAAAGCGGCATCATCCAATTCATCAATACGAGAAAAAATTAGACAGGCTTTCACTTCATCTGCTAGTTGCCGAAATTGGGGATTCAAAGCCGAGCAAAGCGCCTGCGTAGTCGGGTCCTGTTTCATGTAGGAGGTTTGAAGATTCAAAAGGTCAACATTTGAAAGGTCCATCATTTATATCAAGCCTCCATAATTTATGGTGACAGTGGCGGCTTTAGCCACTTCATCAACATTAATCTCGGTATATACCGGACTTGTAATATCAATTCTAAAGGCACCAGCATTGAGCATAAGCTGGCGTAAATAATCAGGGTTTATAGCACGTCCTAATTTCCCCGCCTGCCATAACTTATATTGATCTACAGCCCCTCCGGGTCCTTCAATAGCGTTTCTTATGGCGTTTTCTTCGGTTTGCCGTTCTGCCGATATGTAATAAGTTAGTTCTATGTTATATGAAACTTCGGTAGGTGCCGTAACCTGAACGTTATCAGTCAATGGTCTTTTGTCTTTAGAGCTTACAATAGCGCTTACTTTATCAAGAATGACCTGGGATGGAATTTCCCCATTAGCCATTAAAGGAACTATTTTTACAACTCCAGGAGATGGAGAACTCACAGAAACGTCAACAATATTTACATCAGCTGTTTTTGCCCAGTATATATAAGCTCCTTCCGGACCAGCTACGGAAAAACTTTCTGGTGCCAATCTGATTCGTTCCCGATAGCTGTCGTCGTCCTCGACATCAGCACCGCCACTGCTTGTATCTAAATTTGTTACACTTGCCACGTAAGGTATAGGGTCCACTATATTTTTTATCTGACCAGGCGCAAAGTCATTATACTTTGCACCTGCCTCCATACTCTCAGCTGTTACGTCCCCTGTTGTTTGCCCTGCTGGGATAATCAAGTCGTTTGTAATAGCAAAATATAAAAGTCCGTCAGGTGTTACTCGTGTACCTTTTGGGATTGTAATATTTGTAGGCTGTGCTGATGATAAGGTGAATCGCAAAGTTGTTGTTGCTTTTTGGGCCGGAAGTCGCGGCGTATTATAAAATTCACCTAAAACGTCCAATTTATCCCCTGTAGCGTATCTTAGAAGATTCTGCTTTGCACTTTCGTTTATATCATTTTTTAATCCAACTATAACCGGTAACTCCTGCAATAAAAAAATCCTGCGTTCATCACCAGGATATAATGTTTCACCAAGTGCGTTTTCGAAATCTGAAATAAGTTTATCGTGTATAGCCTGAGAATCTACCTCAACAAATTGTATATCGTCAGCCAACGTCCACCACCACCTCAAAACTCATGTTGCCATCATCGTTCAAACCGGTAAAATTGACTTCTTTAACTGCAGCTCTTGGCTCTCTTTCTGTAATTACTTCAATTATTTCAGCTGTTGCAAGAGCTATAGCTTCATCAAGTGGTTTGTCAATAAACTTTCCCGTAAGTCCCATTGTCCTATCATATGCTACTTCATATTTAAATGTTTTTATAATATTAATTACATTCTGTATTACTCTATCTGTACCAGAGGTGCTCCAGTTTATGTTTGAAATATTAGAAGTATCAATTGTAACTAGCATTAATCGCCCACCTCTAATAATTTAATAACTGTTTTTGCTTCATTGCATATACGGTACCCTTTGATACAGCGCTTTTAGCATTAGTATTATTTCTTTTTTGTGTTGATTTGTTATCGGATATAATTTTATTTACTAAATTTACAGACCCCGAACTCGAACGAGAAGATTTCTTTGCAGGCGCTTTGCTATTAACAGCTGCTGACGCACTATTATTAGCGCTTCCTGCCCTTACATATTCCTCAAATTCAAGCTGTAGTTTTGCTTTTCGTATATTACCTTTGTTATCTATAAAAGTATCGCTAAGACCAACACTTTTGATAATCCACCTATTTTTACCAATAGGTTTTCCACCGAGGATAAAAGGATAAGCTCTTTGAGAATCTTTTAATGCTACCCAACTTTCATATTCAGCGCGTATATTATTCTTAAGTGAAGCATCAAGAGGTATGCTTAAAGATATCGTATCAAGATCGGGTCCTTTTATATAAGTGCTTGGCTTTTTATTTGTTGCATCCTGTTTTTCAGTATTAAGTCCACTGGACAAGGCAAATTCATTTAGTGTATATACCTGACTTTGACTGACTTGAAATGTTTTATTTGCATATACAGCTATAGGCAATCTTTATCACCCCTCAAAATTTTGCTATTATGACACCATCAGCCATATTATTAGAAAAGAATATTACCGCAACCCTATTACCTACTTCAAGGTCAATTACATGCGATGCTATTGGCAGTAGATAAGCAACGCTATTATCTTTATCAGGAAATGTTACCCTTGCTTTATTCCCTTCAATACTGGATATTAATCCCTTCAATTGCATTAATACCCCTCCAATGGCTTTCTAAGTGTCAATTGCATTTTCTCCTCAAGCAATTTATATACTGCCTGAGAAATAAAATATTTGCCGTCTGAAATGCTAATACTATTTATATCTACGCTATTGCCTGCGGCTATACTTGTATCTAATTTAGTTTGAATTCGGCCGGTATTTTCATATTTATTAAAGTTTCTTAATATGTTTTTTGCGTATCTATCTGCTTCTCCCTGGTTGAATAAATATATATTTTGAATCTTTAATTCAGGACCAATTGGAGCATTAGAAGGCTTAAAAACTGATTTTATTAAGCCGTTAGGTCCGTTATACTGAATATTACATGAACTGTATAAATCATTTGATTTGATTTTGAACAGATAATCTCCGTCAATATCCTCTATGTTTATAACCTTGGCTGAATCTTGTTGCTCCATATATTTTTCATCATATATGATTATACTTTGATTGCATATTTTAAGCATATAACCCTCTAACATACTTCTAAATGCTAAAAAATCAAAATCAGTTTGCTCTACTTGATCTATCCTATCATAAAGCCAATTCTGAACATTATATGTCTGTAATTTAAAACTATATTTATCGGCTATCTCTTTGGCCAAACTTAAAAACCTAATATTTTCCCATGATTTTGTATTCTGCGTCTTTGCATTTAACGGTATAGATAAAGCTTTTAATATGAAATATCCTCTTTTCTGCTCTATTTGATCTATATACATTATTCCACTCGAAAAGCCATCTTGTTTAACCTCGATTTTGTCCCCTTTTTGAGGCTTCCACCTGCTCCATAAGCCTTCTATATCGAAAAAAATCAAATCGATGCTATCAGCTATTCCACCGGCATTATCATAAATATCGACTTTTCTTATTTCTATTGAATCGGTAATATCCACTCCCTCATATATTATGTTCATCACTTCACCTCTTCCAAGGTGGTAAAGTATCCGCAGGCGTTTCTTCTATAATAGGAATTTTGAGGATTACGCCTGCATCAAATATAAGGATATCTCTATATTCAGGATTAGCTTGAATAATCAAGGATGCATATTTTTCATCATCATAAAAATCTAAAGCGATCATATCAAAGGTATCACCTTGGAGCGTTTCATATTCGTAATATTCATTCAAGTCCAAAGGCAACCCTCTCTTTCTCTTCAATTATATCTGAAACAACCTGCCTTATATATTCCTCTGCCATTTTTACACCAGATACAACATCATTCTGATTGCTTACAGGCCCATAAAAGTTGAAGCTCAAAGATAAATTCGGCACAGTACCATAAGGTTGAGCTCCTATTGCTCTTGCGGTTTGATTTAAAAGTGATAAGCTTCGAGGATTTTTATACTTTATAGGTATAGCCATTTCTGGACCTGCTTCACCAAAAATTGAAGGTTGCGTAGCAAGTCCGCCGTTGGCGTATTTGCGCATTTTAGGGCCTGTTTTATTGCTTGTTTGTACTTCTGGTATAAGCGGTATTTTTATCCCTGGAATTAAGTTTATCTTTTGGATTAACCAATTGATTTTATCTACTATCCAATTTATCCCTACTGTAAAAGCATTTTTTATCCATTCCCATGATGCCACAAACAATTTAGAAACTGAATCCCAATTTTTATAAAGTAATATGATAGCGCCTACCAATGCCATAATCCCCAAAATAACCAATCCAATAGGTGAAGTTATAAACGCTAATACAGCAGCAAATGCCGATCCAACTGTAGTAGCAACTGTGGTTATTGCGGTCCATGCGGATGTAGCTGCTGTCATTGCCCACATTGCAGCTGTTCTAATACCCATTGCAATGGCGTCTTTTGCATATAAAGCCTGTAAATACAAAGTGGTAAACATATCCTTTATTTTCCATGAATAATACGTTGCATAAGCTATTTTAGCCGCAGCTATAGCCATGCTCAATTCTCTTATTGCCTGTGTAAATGTTGTTACAGCTTTGTAAGCGCCATATACCGTTTCTCCTACTTTCCATGTAGCAAAAGCAATGCCTACTCCTATAGCTATATCTTTTATGGTTAGCCAGTTCTCTTTTATATACTGAGCAAAAGAACTTACATATGGCATCGCATCTGTGCCAAACTTAATAATGGCATCAGCTACATTCGATATGGCATTCTGAATCTGCTGTATTTTCGTGGGGTCTCCCGCTATACTATCAATAAATTTATTGGCTTTTTGGACATACTTCGTAATTACAGGAAGTAAAGTTTGCATAATTTTTGCAGATAATTGATCTATATTATTTTGTAACAACCTCATCTGGTTGGCAAAACTGCCTTGCGTTCTGTTAAAATCACCTTGAGCATCCTTTGTAACACTCATGATATAGCTGTATCTTAGTGCAGTCTGCGTTGCCTGATCCATATCTTTATATGCTACTTTAATTCCTTTAGACAGCGCGTATGCTTGTAAATTAGCAACCGTCATATTGATACCCAATTGTCTTAGTGGTTCAACTTCACCACTTATACCTGCTTGTATTTTCTCAAAAGCTTCTTGCTGAGATATATTATAGAAGCTAGCAAGGTCACCGGCCAAACCCGCCAAATTCTCAGACATATCTATAACTGCTTTTCCTGTTAATCCGCTGCTTTTCAGCATTGCACCTAAAGTGGCAGTATATCTTTTGGCTTGTAGTTCTGACAACCCAAAGTTTTTTAATGCCTGTTGAGACCATTGATTTATCTGCTTGGCATTAGATCCAAATGTAACATCAACTACGTTTTGTACTTCGGTTAAATCTGATGCTAATTGTAATCCATTCTTAGCAACTAGAGCAATACCGGCCGCCAATGGAGCACCAACATATAATGCCGCTTTGCCTATTCCCTTAAATACCGAATCAACAGTTTTTGATAATTTCGACATTGCGCTTGATGTTTTTAATGTTTCCGACTGTGCTTTTCTTAATGCGCTTTGCAGAGACGGATCAATTTTACCGGCTAATGTTATAAGGGCTTGAAGTTCTTTTTTCGAGGCCATAACTATGCGCCGCCTTTATTTATCTCATTTCTTATTTTTTCAGCTTTATCAGCCAGAGTTTCATAAAACTCAACAAAATCAATTAAGGGCATATTCATGCTATCGCTTCTTGGATTAATTTTGTTTATTGCTAATTCAGCAATCGCATCTCTGAGGTATTCGACTGATATGAATCCTCCAAATCTAAGAAGAAAAAATTTCTTACCAAACTTTCAGCTTTTATTGCATCTTTTGCACTTAATCTTAATATATCTGTTAAATCTATTTCGGGATTTACTTTAGAAACGGCTTCAGCAAACAAATAAAGATGATATATGGGATCTAATTCTTGTACCTGTATAACTCCGCCATTTTTTTGATATTTCCTGCTGGCATTTTGTAAGTCCTGAGCTGTCAGACTATCTAAGTCGTATTTAATTTCTTTCACTTCTTCACCGTTAATCATTATTGGCTTTGAAAGTTTTAAGGTATCCATCATCACTTACCTCCTGATTATTTTAGGCAGCTCAACCAAGAGCTGCCCGAATTTCATTCATATAATCTTTACCGTTAACAACATACTTATAATTTAATTTATCTATCAGCAATACTTCTTTACCGTCTACAATTTTGCGATAGTAAATTATTTCAAATTCACTAGAACCATCAGATGCCGCCCCGACTTCTATCTTACCGGGATCATACTTTTTATTAAATCCTATCATAAATACTTTATTCTGTTGAGTGCCAATAGCAATGTTTGTTGAGTCAAATACATCATTTATCCATACTACCTCAAATTTTATTGCACCTGGACGAGATAGTATTGCATATTTCGGATTATCAGCACGATTATTCACCGTAAATGTCATACTTCCTATTTGACCATATACAGGTAAATCTATCTCCCCCATTATTCCTGCACCTTTAATGGCATCAGTGATTTTTTCTATTGAAGGAAGCTGTACATCCGCCAAATCATCTATTAGCTGTAGTACACCATTTTCATCTGTAGCTTTTAATCTATAATTTATTGTCTTATTTGTGAGCTTGCTCATGCGGTTTCACCTCCAAACAAGGAATCTAATCCTTTGAGCGTATATTGAACTGAGAATGTCAGGCTCTTCCCCGGAGGCGTCGTTGTGGTTTGTACGTCAAATACAAAATCTCCTTCCACCATACTTGTAGTCGGATTACTCGTTTCGTTGAAAGTTATCTGAGCATAGAGAAGTTTACCGTCGCCAACTAATCCATTAAGCCATACCTGAGCATCATTGAGTATAGTATCAACTTTTGATCTGTTAAGAGGTGTATCTACATCAATCATATAGCGCTTTTGAAACGAATTTGTAAGATATCTTACCATTCTTACACTGCAGTCAAATTTATCTCTAACATCAATGTCTTTACCATATTCATAATTCCCGTTATGAGGTCCCCATAATACCCAATTACCTGCCCTAAACACGGCGGTTGTTATACCCTTGCTGTTTAAGTCATTGGCCTGTAATTCATCAAAATCAATTGATGTACCATCGCCCAATATAGTCCCATTTATGTCAATTGGCTTATTGGATGGCGATTCGTATGGAACATTGTCATTATAATAGTCAGTCTGCTGCATACGTACAGTTGCCATAGTAGAAAGCCAATATGTTTTATCACCGCTTTTTACCTTTGGCCAGCATACCTTTAAATTAGTGTCTGTGTACATATTATTGCTCTTCCACGATTTAGCGGCGTCAATTGTTTTAGCGCTTATGCTGTCAATATCTACATTCACCTGTGCGTCCCAGTGCCCATTTATTTTATTAGATCTCGCCACAAGCTCTTCTTTGATTTCCGGAATGTGGCTCCAACCGGGAGCTGCCAATATCGTTGGCACCATGCCATAAGTCTGGTATATCAAGTCTACGCAGGCAATACCAGTACGCTTTCCGTCAGAATCTATTCCTCCTATTATGTCGGAGTTTTGAACTTTCGTTTTATCCATCCTGTCAAAGCTTACTGTTACAGGCGATATTAAAGATCCAGTAAGATCTTTTATAAGCACCCTGCCATCGGTAGTATATTCTACGCTGTAGTCCGTGCCTTTTACGGCTCCAGTAATAGATATACTCGATAAAATTGCAGGTTCGTCAAGATAGCCTTGGCCATTAGTTAGTGTTATAGTTGCGGTTGAAGCAGTTTTATGCACTGCAGGATCCATGACGTTAATGACAATTATAGGCCCTATCGGCTGTATTTTGTTTTTAAAATGTGCATATACAGCTTCACAAAGGGTAAACGAATCCCAATCATCATCATATCCGATCTTGGCCTTGGCATCATCAAAGCTAGTGATATGAATTGGTTTGTTTATTGCATTCGAGTAATCCGCCAACTGTTGCACAGGTGCTGTACCGATATATACCGGGAGCGTTCCTACTCCGGAAGGAGGCAAAGTATCCTTTGTTGGCACAAGCTCTCCATAAGCCCCGTGTAAATAAGCCATTACATTCACCTTCCTTATAATTGTTCTTCAATGGTGGGGACATAGTCCATAGTCGCACATGAGATAGAAAAAGTGAGATATCCATACCAATAAGGGTAGGGTTGTTCCTCATACATTCCCCATTTAAAAGGTTTCTCAATTATTGCTGTTCCAATCGACATACTCTTTGACAATTCTATTCTTGTTAGAGTTATTAAATTTAACAGATCTTTATATCCATCAAAGTTAGGTGTATATTGCCCTGTTGAATCGTAAAGGCCAGGGCTAAATACTGCAAAAGATATCCTGATGTTTAAACTTGCATCCTGCCCATCGTCGGTACCCTCGTCTAATCCAACCACTATACATGGCATTTCTGACTCCATACCAGGCGGGAGATAGTTTTTAGGTGGTAGCCAACCGATAAATACTGCAGGATGGACAAGTTCATAGTCTTTAATGTTGTCATTAGGCTTTTGCAGTTTTATTTTACTAGATACGTTGTCGATAAGATATTTTTGTAATCCCTCGAGGATAATATTATCTGTCATAATATCATTCCTTTACTTTTTGGGCTGCTTTGTCAAGCCGCCATTCTATTTCGTGCTGAATTCTCTCCATAAGTTTCTCCTGAGCTAATTTTTGTATCTGGTCAGATACATTTACATTGGTAATCATCTGCGGTATTGATAAAGTTCTAAGAACTTTTATAGGTAATCTTGAACTTCCTTCTCTTTTAAATACGTTAAATTGTGTCTTATCCGCTGATTTAGCGCCAGTAAAAGCAACAAAAGGCAGAGGATTAGTTTTAATCGTTTTGTATCCTTCCTGCCTTTTTATCTTTACTTTTACCGCTTTTGCCTTCCTTCTTCCACCTGTCATGGGCTTCTTAGGCGAAAAGGGAAAATGGGCCAGCGATAATGTATGTCCTTTTGATATTATTTTCGCGGACAAAATTGTCTTGCTTGCTTTATATTTTGTCATTGTTTTTTTGACATCAGATACTTTTATTGCATACTCTTGGGTTACTAATCTACCTATTCTTGTATAAACAAAATCCAGGGTGCGATTTACTGCGGAAGATGCCGCACCCGGTATCTGATTATCTAAATTTTTTAATTCGATTGCGATTCTATTTAATTGCTTTGTGTCTACAAAAATATCTCTTGCCATATTAACCACCAAGATTACGCCTTAAAATGATTTCATATATACCTGCTTCTTCCCTTACATCAAACACCTGCATTTGCTGATCGTCGAATATCTGTATCTCATCTATTTTAGGAGCCGGGCCATAATCAGCAGAAGATACATAATAAAGAATGTCTCCAACATATATACCATCATATTCTTTTTGTGTTCTCTGCTGGAGTCTGTCATTGTCTATGACAATTTTAAGGGACCTACCATCAATTATATGAGATTCAGCAAATTCATCGAGGTTGAAAAACACATCAAGATCTGAATGAATAACATCTTTAAAGTTCATCAGTTGATCTTCACTTTCGCAGTGGTTTCTGTCTGAGCTTTAGGCTCAATAACCCAACCTGCTCTATATGTGCCCACAGTTTTTGTGAGTTTGTCTCCGGTATCATCCCAGTAAACCTCATCGCCAATATTAAATGCGACTGTATTATCCGCAGGTAACTCATATACGCCCGTAACATTCAATGAACCTGTTGCTCCATTAGCTATAGTTTCAGCAGCTATACCGATCCTGCTTCCAATAGGAACTACATCGCCATAAGCTATGTCAGCGCCGGTATTGTTTGTAAAGTCAATAACTTCGCCTTTTTGGATATAAATTCCTTTCGACATATTATTTACCTCCTAATCAATGTTTAAAGGCGCATAAACTTTGCTTATGCGCCAGGATTCTTATATAGTCCTCTATAGTCTAAAACCGTCACACCATAATCAATATAGATTCTCCATTTAATACCCAGGAAGTCAAATCCAACCTGGCTTTCAAGTATCGGCATATCATTCCCGTTGAGATATGTCACCTCAATGGTGTCTATATCTGAGGGAGAAGCGGCTAGATACCATGCTGTCTCACTATAGTCGTCAAGTTCTGCATCAACTACAAGATTTAATGAATTCCTGAAAATATTAACTACACCTGGGTTAGCCTGATTCGGGTCAGCTGTAGACATCAGAAATTTCTGCGCTACAGTTTCAAGGGCCGCCGGAACTATTAAAAACGCCGGACTTATATTCAGTGTTTCTTTGCCCCCCAAATTCTTCTGTTTACGCATCGCTTTTCTGCCTTCACCAATCGTATCTGTTCCTATTGCCCCAGCTGTGGATGCAAGGTTATTATGTTGCGCATGGAATAATGTCTTTCCATCATAAATAGTCGGATTGCTTCCAAGCATCTTATATACAAGCTTATTAATTCCTCGTCGTGCTGCCCTTACATATGCCTCAGGTACCCTAGTAAGTATACCTATATCATCGTTTATGAGGGCCTGTCTTGTCATGCCAAAGCTACGCCCAAAGGTAGCCACCGCTTTTGTTACACCCTGATCTGTCATTTCGTCAAACTTAAATTCTCCAGATTGTGTCATCGGCAAAAGCTCGCCTGCCTCAGAGATTTGATAGACAGTTGCCGCTTTAAAATCCGGATTGCTCCCTCTGCTTGTCCATGCCTCATATGTGGTCGTTGCGGCTTTATAAGCAGTCGCCATTGATTTGTTGACTGCATTTGATAAGATGCTTGTGAACTGGCTATCGGGAGTTAGAGCTTCCCGGAACAGTGTATCATTGTCCAATCGGTGTGCGTTGGACCTGCCTGCTCTGATTAGACACTCTATAGCCAGGTCGCGGAGCTTCATTCCTCTAAGGTCTCTTGCACCATCTGCTGGTTTATCAAGTTTTATACCGCTTCTCAGCAGAATTGCATCAGTTGCCGCTTCTCTGAATTTATCAGCCTCTTCCTTTTCGATCCGTACATCTGGCACCGGAGCTGCCGACGGTTTTCTTTCAGCTTTGAGTTTTTCAAGGATTTTTGCTCTCACCTGGTCAATTGTAGCTCCGGATTTAATATATTCATCGGGAGCAATTTCAAAATCCCTGCATAAAGCAGTTATTTCTGAAACACGCTGTCTTTCAGCCTGGATTACTTTCTCTCTTTCTGCCTCCAAATCGACAGGTTCACTAACCTGTAATGTTTTATCTCTGTTTTCTTCACCCATAATTTTTTCTTCCTCCTTTATTGGTTTTGGTTCTTCCACTTCTCTCCCCACTCCGACAGTATCGTCAGCGGGGACCGATACAATAGATATCTCCAGCGGCGTCCATTTTGTCGCCACATATGCTGGACCCAAAAAACGCCCATTACTTGATGTTTTACCTGCAGCTACTTCCTCCCAGACATCCACGGTATAACCTACAGATACGCCTTTGAGAGTCCCGTTTTTTACCTTCTGATATATCAGGTCCGCTTCGGGGTCGGTATCAAAAACTATATCGGCGTAGGCCCGTTTTTCATCGGCCGCAAGTCTGGCATTTTCTATTCTTCCAATGACGTAATCTCTATTATGATTGAATAAAGCAACGCCAATGCTGTTGAGTCGTTCAAGATTGACATTGCCTTCGTCATGCTGGAGTATTTCTATCCCATACCATCTGTCTACAGGCTGCTCTGATGAAAACGAAACGGTGACTCGCCTTTCTTCTGCTTTGACCTCTCTAACAGCCATTTCAATTGTTCTATTCTGCTGTATTCCCGTTTTTGGCTTATCCGGCATTACTACCACCTCCTATATTTATCCCTAATTCATTCATCATTTGAACTTCCTTAGCTCTCTGCTTTAATACCTCTCTCCAATCCATACCGCGTTCTGCACATATTTTTTCAAGTGTTTCCTGTCCTGTTTCTAATGCCACCTGATTAGCGCTTACTTCTTTCATGGGATCTATCCAACTCCAGCCAGGTGGTATCCATATATGTTTCAAATATTTTTGCTTGTTCTGCCAGAAGTCAGGGATATTTAGTTTTCCGGATAACACAGCTGATATAACAAATTCGGTATAAACTTCATAACAAAAATGTTCAATCAAGAACTGCTGCCACATTGAATATGTCCTTTGGTCCTCTAATAAGCCTTGTCTTGCACTACTATAATTAACCTGGCTCATATCTCTAGAGATTGCTTCATAGCTTAACCCTTGCCCGCTACCAGCAAGTCTTTGCTGTATGCTTATAAAATCCTTTGCATTGCTCGCCTGACCGGAAGGACTGACCGCCTGAACACTCTCTCCTGGTTGTAATTCTTGTATCATCCCCGGTGATATAGTCCTTTGCTGATATCCACTTTGTTGATCTACCTTTACATTCCGTCCCAATCCACCAGGAGTCTGTTTCGTTATAAAAACTGCTAAGCATGCAAGAATCCTCTCTTTAACTGAAACTGCCTCAACAAACTCATTTACATCCCTGATACGTGGTAGTGTCTTTGCAAGTGGAGATATTTCTCGAATCTGTGTCGGCCTCGTCTTTTTCCAGAGAAAGATAATGCGCTGTGCATCTATTCTTTCAGATTTACCTGTCCAAAAGCCGTCAGGTGTAAACTGTTTTAGCCAATATGCAACAGGTTTATTGTACTGGTCCAGTTCTATACCACCGACAATACGGTTTCCATTCATTCTAGGCAAACTATTCATTGATGTATCCAGTTCGTCAACTTCTCTCGCCTGTAGGCTAAACGGCACTATACCCGAATTTGTGTATACTTTTTGAAATATGATGCCTCCATCTACAATTAAGCGCCTTATTGCCATTGCCTGCATTTCCTGAAATGATTGTTGACCAGTTACATCACAATTTCTTGCCCTGCACCAATCATTAAATAAATTTTCAATCTGCTGGTTTAGCTCATCATCTTCTTCTCCGTTATCTTTTGTTACTTTTGCCTGGACCCTTATTCCGGCACCAACAACATTTCTCTCAAAAGCACCTATGATTGCTTCTGCAATATCTGAATTTCTCTCGAGATCCCTTGCTCTTGCTCGGATTATATCTCTTTGCCCTTGGTCTGTCTGCTCAGCTGTGGCGTTTATGGTCGTCCATCTGGAATTAAGCCTGTCTATTTCGCCGGAATCATAAAAACCTCTTAGAGCATTTCGCCAAGCTACACGTCTATATGCCCATGCAGGACTGAAAACAGATATCGCTTTGTCAAGCCAATTCAAACCGTCACCTCCTTTCAGCGCCGGTCAAAGACGGCAACATAGACACCGCCACCATTCTCCTCATATAGCTGGCGCTGTAATTCCCTGCGCTCACGATAAAGAACAACAAGATCAGGCCGTCTCAAAGTTCTGCTTCCTATTCGGTATTCCTGGGCACCGTTCTCGATAGCACTTATAGCTTTATTTATCTGGTCAAGGTGTTCTTGTACCGTCATTTATATCCACCTGCCTTTCAGGTTTATCCAGTCATAGTCAGGTTTAATAAAACTATTCTGTTGATATTCAACAGGCTGAGTTTTATTTATTTCCGGTTGATCCCGTGTTGTCTCTGACTGTAAATATCTAACATGCAAAAGGTCCGCTGCCAGTGCAGCATAGACTTCAGCGTCAAGATAATGGTTTGCTGCATGTATGGCCTTGGGTTTCCAAATCTCGACCTCTCTCCCGCCTTTTTTCTCAATAACTTTTTCTTCAGCACAAATTTGTTCGGCATATTCTCTATCACATCCTTTGTATACCATCCAGGATCCCGGCCCATTAGGGCGATTCAATCTGCCTGCAATCATGTCTTTATACTGGTTACCGTCTACAATGTATAGCCTCATACCATAAGCTCTGCTACTTGTTTTATCAATTGTGCTCACTTTATATCGGCTTAACAAAGGATTACTGCTACCCTTTACCGGCACCGCCCATTCCTGGTTAAAAGCACAAAAATCATAGACTTCATCAGTTCGGTCTCCGGAGTCAATGGCGCAAAGGTTAACCTGATATGCGTTCCCCTGTCTATCCTGATATGGAAGATTCATGATATATTCTATCTGGTCCCAAGTATCTACCATCCCATGAGCTATATTCCAGCTAGTCATGCTAGTACCCCAGGCACGAATCGTATAATAAAAATGGTCCTTCTGCACGTCTACACCTGCTGTAATCAGCAGGGTTCCATCAGGGACCACTCCTTCTTCATATTCAGATTGCTTTTCTAAAACCTTATCAGAGTTCATTTTGGCTTCTGTCTGCTCCCAGGGTTCTGCAAGCCATGAGTTTATGAAGTTCATTAACAGCTCCGGAAAATCCTTGGATTTAAGAAATTCATAAGCCACATCCCCGAAACGCACCCAGGGGGAATAAATAGCATTGAGATGAAAAGCTGTTTTTCGAGTGCCTGTTTTTTTCTCGGATTGCCACCTACCAGCCCTAAGCATCCCAGGTTTGTGACCGTCGGTAATAATTCCTTTGCACTGCTCACATTCATAATATGCTGTTGCCTTGGCATCCTCAGGAGTCTTGGCCGTCTCGGGCCATTTTATCTGCTTGAACTTTAAGGTCTGATAATATCCACAATGAGGACATGGCACATAGAACCGCCGCTGATCATCGGCGTTCTCCCATTCCTGCCATATTGGACCATTCTTTCTAGTAGGTGTGGAAGTCTGAAATATTTTTTTGTTGTGGGCAAAAGTCTTTGTTCTCTCACGGGCAAGACTCCTTGGATCTGCTTCTTTACCGGCACTTGGAGGGAATTTATCCACTTCATCCATGAACAGGTATCGTATTGGCCTGGATGCCAGGGATGCGGGAGAGTTTGCTCCGGACAGCACTACATACATGCCATCAAACTGTAATTCAAGTATCTTACTCTCTCTTTCCTGATACCTTTCCTTTAAAACTGGGCAGAGGTTTATCATGGGTTGGATTCTGTTTTTGGAGGTGTATTCGGCCAGATCCAGGGTAGGATAAACAATTAATGCAGGGCTTGGGTCCTGAGTGATTATATATCCAACGATGTTATTAAGACATTCTGTACCGCCTACCTGAGTAGGTTTTACAAAAATAATTTCTTCAATATCAGGGTCAGTAAAAGAATCCATTATACCCCTCAGGTATGGCGTCCTTTCCGTCCTCCAAGGCCCAGGTTCGGCTGATGTCTTTGCATCAAGCACCCTATACTTATCAGCCCATTCCGAAACTGTTAACCGCTCAGGAGGTTTGAATACCTTCAGAGCTTTTTGCAACCATGGAGACCATTCAACTTTTGTGTTTTTTCTTCGACGGCTTGTAGACTCCGTCAATGCTGATTTGTTCAAGGGCATCCAGCGTCAGCTCCGTTATCATTTTCTCTATCCTCCTGGCAGTAACAACGTCTACATAACCCGCAAGTTCAGTAGCTATCCTCCTGCTGTAACCAAGCATAGACCTTTTTAGTACAATAAAAAATCGCTGGAGCTCAGCAATTATATCATCCTTGAGGATATATTCCCCTCTCTGGATTGCATTTTTAAATTCGGCCGCCTCTGATTGGGCCTGTTTATATTTGGCTTCATAATACAGTTTCTGTTCCTGAAGTGATAACCTTTCAATGTCCTTCTCTGTCTGTATGCCGCTAACGCTAACGAGGCCTCGCCAACGCAAAACATCAGCCAACGGCCACCAACCACGGGCAGCTTTAGGGCATCCGTCATCTCCCCAGCGCTTTAACGTAGACTTGTTTATATTAAATACCTCGCACATTGCACCTGTGCTTAAGCAGATTTTTCCATCTATAATATCAACTTTTTTATCCATAAATATCACCATCAAAAGTTGCAAAGTTGCATGAATTTTTTCCTTCATACTGGGTGAAATTTTGGGCCTCGCCAGACCCGCATCTCCCCCACCCTATAAGAAGGACCCGCTAATGCATTGTTCCATGTTCTAATCCCTTTTCATACTAATACTTTTCAATTGAACTGACTTCTCCATTACAATTAATACATCTATATCTTTTATCTAGTTTCTTTTCCGGTGTTATATCTATAGAGAAATCATGTTTAATGCAACTGTTTAGCTTATTTTGATTTTCTTTAACCTGGTTTATTATCTCTTTAAAATCTATTGACATATTTCTCACCTTCTTAATAGCATGAAAAAAGAGCCCTGTTAGAGCTCCCTCCATTTTTACGGATATCTTTCAATTTCAGATGCCGTCCTTGCTATTTTAAATAACCTATCAAATAAATCTCTATACTTAGTATTTAAATCTTCTTTTGTGTTGAAATAATTTCTTATACTTTTATCATTAAATTCAATTAAAGACTTACTAAACACTTTATTAGCAAATCTAATAAAAGTTTGTTCTATTTCAATTTTATTACCTATTCGGCTTTTAATAATATTAATATCACGGTATAAATCACTTATCGTGTTAAAATCATCATAATTAATTGCACCCAATAATACTGCTAAATTTTCTACCCACATATCTCTTATAGGAATATCATATATAATATTACTTTTATCTTTCACAAAACTTATATACATTTTTTTAATACTGTCCAAACAGATAGATAATTCATTATAAATTATCATTGCATTTTTTTTAATCTCTTTCGCGCGATCATTTTCTTTAGTTCTATTAAAAACATATATAGAACCATCAATAGCAATAAGAGCACCAAGAGCAGAACCTACTACAGTACTTATTAAATCGTATAATGTAGATGAATTCGGATGCCAAATTAGTAATATTACAAAAAATATAAAACCTATCACAACATATTTTGATAAATAATCTTCAATCATGTTGTTTGCCCCCTTTTTTCACTTTAATATTCTGTATTCCTTTCTAAAATCCTTCTATTTGACAATAATTTAGCCCGGCAAGGGGGCAACCGGGCTGAACTTTCTATTCATCTATTTTAGATTATACCACATATCTCTACTTTAAAAAGTACCGAACTTTTCAAGATACTTTTCTCAATTCTTCATACTTAATCAATCCCAATGCGGTTGCCAGTAACAAACCGTGCCTTAAAATGTCTTTCTTCCATTGATGATACGTTGTGTGTTCAATATGTAACTCATCACATATCTGATCCTCACCTAATTCGTCAAAGTATTTTTTCTGAATTAAACCTGTATAATTCTTGCCTTCTCTTTTATCAATTATTTTCATATCTTCAACAAGGTCCCTTACTACTCTAAGCCATTTTTCACGTCGTACAATCTCCGCATTGGTTGTTAGCTTAATCCCTTTCAATGCCGTTGGATCACTATGCCTGCTTATGCCACCACCGCCGACCTCTTGAAATTGCGCCGGCGATGACATTATAATTTCTTCCTTCATCTCATGTAGTTTTCTGACTTCATCATAATAGTTATAGAGATAATGTTCCAAAGTCTTTATTGCCCAGCCCGGTTCTAATCTCAATTGCTATCCTCCTTTCGATGAACAGATCTGTTAGTTTCAAATCCGTTAGGATACCTTTCGAGTAACTTCTTTATATTTTGCTGCCCTATATCGTTCATTGTAATTCCCAACGCATCGGCCATAAGCGCAATGTACCATAAAATGTCGCCGAGCTCTTCTCCAATCTTTTGCCTGTCCAATTGATGACCCTGATAAAGCCACTTTTTCACAATATCCACAACTTCCCCAACTTCTCCAACCAAGCCTAAACATGCATTGTCTATTTGCTCTTTAAAGTCTTTGTATTGTGGCTTTGTCCTCATCGCCATAACTTGATAGTCATTTAATGTCATGACACTACCTCCTTTAACTTTTTCCTACACAAAGACTTATTAAGACTTTCAAAATACTTCTTCACATCATCGACGCTATTCACCACGTAAACTATTCCTCCGGCCTCCTGTATGTCTTTTATCGTTTTTCCCTGAAGCTTTGTAGGTCTCTCTACCGGCCTCTTCACTTCAAAGGCCAGGAATTTTCCATGATAGCAACAGATTATATCTGGTATTCCAACCGTGCCGTACATTCCACCGTGCTCTTTCCAAAAGAAGCATTTATCTAAAGTTTTAAGATATTGCATTATTTCGGCCGTAATCTTTGATTCTAACTTGCGTTCCAATTTCGAAACACCTCCATAGCTTCCTGATATTCCGGATCTCCAGATAGAAGCTCAAAAAAGCCTAATTGCTTATATGAATCTTCTTTTTTCTGTCCTTTATGAATTGCATATATCTCAGCAAAAACATCAATATATTCCTGAAGTGCTTTCTCAAAGTATGAGATCCCGCCGGTTTTAAATGCCTGGTTAACTTTATCCTCTGCTTCAGTATATCTTTGTTCTATATCAGGATGTTTTTTGAAGAATTCTAAGAGATTGAAATCATCCCATGCGAGTTCTGCTACTTTGTGCATTGCAGCTGTCATGAGATTTATGGCCTTGTCTTCCGAGAAAAGTCCTAGCTCACGTTCTAGTGTAGATACCTGGTCTTCTATTTCTTTTATCTGTTTTTGCCACTTTAATTGCTCTTGCTTGGGAAGTGAATATGCTTTTTTGAGACGTGATTTTAAATGCTCGAGTTGTTTTAGTTTGATTTTATCGTTCATATTCCTCTCCCTTCTTTAATAATTTCCTTTCCTTTACTTTCCGATTACAAAATACCAATGCTTTTTTATGGTTACTTCTATTACAAGTAACCTCTTTAAACCCTGCATTCCGCATTACGAGCGGGTTTTTGAAGGTGGTTACTTGTTACTTCTAACTTCTAAAAATATACCTATATATTTTTTGTAATGTTGAGAAAATGATCTGATTTGCTAAACGTTACAAACTCTTATAGAAAACAGGAACTTTTTAGAAGTTACCAGTAACTTTTTATATATAACCCGCTCTATAAGCGGTTTTTGCAGGTTACTTCTAAGTTACTTGTGGTTACTTCTAATTAATTAGGTGTAACCAGATTTAAAATGGTGGCGTTTCTTCTTCATTGTTCAGCTTTGATAGATCAAAAGATATAAACCTTGTAGTTTTGCCGTTAATCTTTTTTATAACTGAGTATTGCTTTTCTCTTTTGTTTTCCGACACACCTATTAACCCTCTCTCTCCAAGGCCGCGCATGATTTTTCTGTATGAAAAGTCATGCTTTTTGAGTTCGTCTTCCAAAATATGAGGAAAGACGTAATAAGTGTCATTTTCGATATAGCCGTACCTCGGAGGTCTTGCGTCATCGGTAAACTGCACCGAATTAGCCAGAAGCCAGCTTTTTATGAATTCATAGGCCTTGTCCACTACATCAGCTTCCTGAGAGCTTTCCAGCATGTCCAGTATTTCCATCCCCATATCAAGGGAATTTTCCGAGCTTTCTTCAAAAATCCACTCAGATATGAGTTCATCCGCTAAAGTTACGATTGCAACTGCTGAAATATGGGATCCCAGTTTATCTGGAAACTGAACTGTAAACTTGTCCTGAATTTCCTTAAGCCTTGCTTGCATTTTCTCATAATCAGATATCTGCAAGAGCTTTTCTATGAAGGTAGGCCCCGCCGTGCCATAATACTGCGAAGTAATTTCATGCATTTTTCTTGCTTCATTTTCATTTTCAAAAGGCGCTCCGCAAATTTCTATAGCCCTTGTCGCTACGCCAGTTTGAGAGCTCATCGTGGTAAGCGGTTCTTCACCCGTCGTCAGGACTATAGTTCTCCAGGATTTCATGCTCTGCAATCCACCAGTTTTAGCACCTCTTAATTTGCTGCTTCCAGTAGCTAACATGTATACAAGCTGATCTATAAAGTCCTGTTTGCTTCCTGCTACCTGCCGTTCATCGATGCCTAGTGGAAGATCGTTGAAAAATCCTGCCATTCTTTCAAGTCCAACTTTAGTGGCGTTGAAGCTCGTTATTAATTCTTCTGGATCGCCCCACACAGAGAGAGCTGCTTTGAGCGCCGCAGTTTTGCCGCTTCTTGAGTCGCCCCAGTTGTGTACGAAGAATATTCGGTGATTCAATGGTTCTAATAACGGAGCAGCAAATGAGCTGGCTAATATGAATCTGAAAATCACATTTTCTCTGTATGGCCTCATGCTTTCGACCCATTGTTCCAATGTGCCTTCAGGACTGTATGCATCTACCCACCTTCTCGAGTTTCTATCTATGTCCAATACCAGGTCTCCACTATGACATGGTAAAAATATTTTCCATACCATCCAAGCTGACTGACTGACTTTTTAAGCGGCAATATATCAATATTCTCAGCTTCGAGAGCTCCGAGAAACTTTACGAGAAGCTTTGCGTTCTCAGATGTGACGGTGATCCCTATGTCTGCAAGCTGCGTGATTGTCCTGCTTTGGAATATCGTACTGCGTTGAACTATCTCTTTTTGCCAGTTGCCATCGCGATAGAATGCAATCTCCATTTTCTCCTCACCAGTATCCAGAGATTTTATTCGACTATTTAAAAGCACAGGTGTTCTGCAAACACGCTCTGGGAGGCCTGTTTTGTCATTGATTGAATATATGCCATCTTGCGACATTCTCCATCCTGCCGGCATCCTGAGCTGTATTGGTGCGCCAGGAATAACCTCTTCGACTTTT
>NZ_KE386495.1:166732-326453 GCF_000427425.1 Caldanaerobius polysaccharolyticus DSM 13641
CTAATAACGGAGCAGCAATGAGCTGGCTAATATGAATCTGAAATCACATTTTCTCTGTATGGCCTCATGCTTTCGACCCATTGTTCCAATGTGCCTTCAGGACTGTATGCATCTACCCACCTTCTCGAGTTTCTATCTATGTCCAATACCAGGTCTCCACTATGACATGGTAAAAAATATTTTCCATACCATCCAAGCTGACTAACTGACTTTTTAAGCGGCAATATATCAATATTCTCAGCTTCGAGAGCTCCGAGAAACTTTACGAGAAGCTTAGCATTTTCAGATGTTACTGTGATTCCTATATCTGCGAGTTGTGTTATAGTCCTGCTTTGGAATATTGTGCTTCGTTGAACTATCTCTTTTTGCCAACTTCCGTCCCGGAAGAAGGCTATTTCCATCTTCTCCTCGCCAGTATCCAAAGATTTTAGGCGGCAATTTAGTAATATAGGTGTTCTGCAAACACGCTCTGGGAGGCCTGTTTTGTCATTGATTGAATATATTCCTTCTTGCGACATTCTCCATCCTGCCGGCATCCTGAGCTGTATTGGTGCGCCAGGAATAACCTCTTCGACTTTTGTCTTAAATTCCGTTATGTCTATTTCTTGAGCTGCTTTCATAACAGCGTTCCAACGTTGTTCAAAATGTTCTGCATCATCAATGTGTAATTTAGAAGGATCCTTGACACCTGGAATCTGTACTTTATAAACCTTGCTTTGAAACTGCTTATATGCTAAAGCTTCGCATACTTTCTTTAAGAATGTCTCTCCGCCAAGGTCTGGTTCCTGATGAATATAAATCGTAAGCCCGTCTAATATCGGTACCCAATCAGGATTGAATGTGCTAGCACCTGGAACTCCGAGTGCCGGTATATTATAGAGCCACAGAGTTTGCGCGTCGCTCTCGCCTTCTACAAGTACGATATAGCCCTTTTCTCTGAATTCTGCCATTTTCCAAAGGCCATATAAATGAACTTTGCTTCCCCTGTTCCAGCTGAACCGCATGGAGCTTTTGGGATGATACCTCTGTCGATTTGCAATTACCTGCCCTGATTCATCCATGTATGGAATCGAAATACCAACTTTGCCGTTTTTAATTCCGAGACTTGCTATATACTCAATTGGGAAATGCTTTTCAGCGCAGTAATCTTCAACGGTATATTTGATTGTTTTCTTTTTTTGTGGTTCTTTGTACTCTCCGGCCTCTTGCAGAAGCCTTTTGTAGGCTTCCTTGCCATCGATATTTTCCATTTTTTCAAGGAAGGTCTGCCCATTACCACTTTCGCCACAAGCTTCACATTTCCACAGCCCGTTTGTGGTGTTGAACCACATCGAAGCATGTTGGTCATCGTGGAAAGGGCAATTAACGAGCATTTTGTTAGTGCCAGTTGGTTTCATTTTGGGGAAATACTTGCCATAAAATTGTATCCAATCGATTTTTGAGTCCAAATCTTCCATCATTCTTGAGTCCAAATCTTCCATCATTCTCACCTCCCGTCGTTATGGTTGAAGAGCCCCGGGCATAAAGCCCGGGCCATTAAAACGGGAGGTCTTCGTCATTCATTTTGGGTTCTTCGACTATATATTCATCATTAGCAATAGCCGTCTGCCTTGTCGTTGCTTTGATACCTTGAGCATACATTCTCATCTTCTCTGCTGTGTCTTTGTCCAGAATTCCCTCTAGCGTGAATTGGGCCTGACTGTATACTATACCTGAAGTGTTCGTAGCTTTTTTAAGGGTTATTTTAGTTACGACTTCATAAGACCTTAACCCCTTGGTTATAACCCTTTTTGCCAAATAATCCGCAAATGGTTTTATGCTGGTCGGTGGCAGAGTAAGCAGTAGAGGAAATACGTCACCGTTTCTCAAAATGTACACCCTGTGCATGTTCTTGCAGGCTTTGCCCTTGCCATCGCTGCCGAATTGATTATATGGACATGTTTTGCAGTTACCTCCCGGGCTACCCACGCCGATTTTTCCGTCCAAGCTGGAACAGTCTGGAGGATTGTTTGCTCCGTCGTATTTGTTCTGCCAGAAGGCATTTATAGGATGATGATCTACTATGACGCCCACTATCTCTTTTGCCATGTCGGGATTGTTTGGATCGTCTCCAGGGACCTCAAAGGCCAATCCTCCACCGGTTGGTATCTTCACTCTATCAAAAGTGGTGGGAAGACCGTCCATCTCTTCGGCCATCGCTTCACTCATATTTGAATTTGTTTGTGGCAATTGAAAATCATTTACAACCGCTAAATTTTTTGTTTCTTCCATCTCAAATTCTCCTCTCTTAAATTTTTATTTTGCTTTTCTCATACCAATAGTTACCTTGTCGTATACATTTACAAGTCCGTCAAGCCATTCAGGCAGCTTGTCCTCATTTTGCTCAATTTGTTCCTTTACAAAAGCTGAAAGGCTATTGCTATTGACTGTCTCATAAACCAAGTCACCATAACCATTGTCTTTAAGTGCCTGAAATAATTGTTGTTTCTTCTCTGGTATCGGTGAAGCAAATACTTTTGTATTTAGATAGAATAATGTGCCTGCTTTCTGGAAGCTTTGCATTTCACTTTCAATCATCCGACTTGTCAATTCCGCTTCCGTCTCTTCAATTTCATGACTCAAATTTTTTGCTTCCTCTTCGAGTGCTTTCTTGCGCTCTCGAAGACTCTTTAACTTTTCCGCTAACTCAAATATTTCCATAAATCACATCTCCTTTACTCAAAGTACATCCTCCAGTTGTCCACCACCATCTTGGCCATATCCTCCTTCTTCTGAAGGGCCTTCATCACGTGTTCATCAACGGTGTTTTTGGCCAAGAGGTGTATATATGTGCAGTTGTTACGCTGGCCGATACGATGTATCCTGGCTCTTGCCTGTTCGTAGTTCGCATAGCTGAAATCAACGCTGTAGAAGATTGCCGTATCGGCAGCATGAAGCGTAATGCCGAGCCCTGCTGTCTGGATCTGTGCTATAAACACCTTACAGTCTGGATCCTCCTGAAATTGTTTTACCTTCTTACCTCTTTCATTTATTGGTACTTCTCCAGTTATGAAACTGTATCCGATCTGCATCTCTTGTAGCATTTTGAGTATTGCGTGTATTTCCGGGATGAATCTTGCGAATATTACAACCTTCTTGCCGGTCTCAACTATATCTTCAACAATTTCTTTGAGTGTTTCTAATTTCGCCTTTGAAACTTGTTTTTGTATTCCATCATCTGTGTTGACATAGCCTCCGGTTATTTGCTGTAATCTCAGAAGTCTTGTTAACACATTTCTAACTGTGATCTCACCATTTTCAAGCTCTGTATAGCTATCCTTCTTGATTTCTTCATAGATGCGCTTTGCTTTTGGCTCTAATTCACAGTATCTAAATTCATCTACTTGTTCCGGCAGGTCCAGTGCTTCTTCTTTCGTAACTCTAAAAGCTATAGAGTGCGCTTTTTGTATAAGCTCATCCAGTCTGTTATATCCGATTACCTGCTTGCCGCCATAGCCGCCCATGATTGCATATCTTGCTCTAAATGCGTAGTAGCTGGTTCCGAAAATTGAGTCATCGAGGAATTTGTATTGCGAGAAGAAGTCCAAAGGCGTGTTTTGCACTGGAGTACCCGAAAGGATGAGTTTGTACTTTGCAATCTTGCCCAGCTTATGCATTGCTTTTGATTGCTGGGCAGTTGGATTTTTGATGCGTTGGCTTTCATCTGCGATGACCATATCTGGCTTCCAAGCGAGAAGTGCATCTATCATGCGCCATGTAGCTTCGTAGTTTATAACTGCAACTTGTAAAAAATCTGTCCATTGTGATAAGTTTTCTAGCTCTTTTATCCTTCGCTGTATCGGACCTTCTAAAACTGCAATTTTGTACATTATTTTTGCTGCTAAAAATTCTTTTGGCCACACTGGGCAGACGCTCGTAGGTGCTACAATGAGAAGCTTCTTAACTTCGCCTCGCAAATACCTTCTTGCTGCAATAGCTACTGATGTAAGACTCTTGCCTGTACCCATTTCCATGAGCAGTGCAAAGTTCGGATTTAATAGTGCTAAATTATAGGCTTTTACCTGATGTTGAAAAGGCTTAACTTTAATTGGCATCGGTTCTATTGGCTTTACTTCTTCTGCTAATTTTATATTTGTTGTTTTTTCTCGCAGTCGTTTTAATTCTTCGTATTTATTTTTGATGCTAATATCGACGTTCCCCGGAATATATTTGAGATGGTCTATTGCCTCGAGCGTTGCTGGCAATATCCAGACTTTTTTCTTAGGATCCCATCGTCGGCCTGGAATGGTTTTTATAGCTTCTTTTACATCAAAACAATGGGTAACTTCGATATGATCTTCAACCAATGTGGCTTTCATTTTATCTCTACCCCATTCTTCTATCATGCTATATCCTTTTTCCTAACGTAATCATCCGCTAATGTTGCGAGATATTCCCTGCATTTTGCTATCTCACCATCTATCCACTGTGCTTCATGCAATTTTTTCTCATATTTCTTCTTTACTTCTTCAACTTCTTTCCATACAGCTTTCCTTTCAACTTCCAAATCAAAAATCTTCTGCAGCGCTGACGCCATTTCAAACTCGATATCTTCCCTTGACAAACCTTCTGTTGTTGCTATCAGTGAATCAACATACCTTTTGAACTCCTGTATATCGCCCTTGAATTCAGCTATCTTAAACATTACAAATCCTCCCCTATATCAAATTCTTCAAGATAATTCATAGCCGTATCCACAATAGACTTTAAATATATTACCATCTTAGGTTTATATTCTCCTGAAAGTTTCAACAATTCTTTTGCAAGTCCATAGAAACCTTCTATTAATTCGTCGCTTGTGTTATCATTATTGTCATATTCGATACAAGTCCGATCTTCGCCAAATTCAATCTTAATCATAATAAAAACCCCCTTCTTAATACCACGCGCCAAACCTTTTGACGTGCAACCACATGTCGCTAAAATAAACTTTTAAATACTTTCCGTTATATTTATCTTTTATAGCCTTAACTGCAATCGGCCTCTTATTTGAATACGTTGAATACCTCTTTAAAAAACTTTTAAATATAACTTTATCCTCATAGCTCAGATCCTGATATCCCGGTATGCACATTGTTTTCATTCCTTTCTTTTTCTTGAATATATACAAGCCCCGCCATAATCGCGTTTATATATTCTTTTTCAAAGTTCCAATTAACATTGACGAATGTGTCTAAATGCTCTAAAATGATTTTTGCTTTCTGTTCTAATGTCATTTAAATCGTCTCCCCCTTATAACACTCTACCTTCTTCGGTAATTTTTCTAAGCCATTCTCTTAACATCTCGCGGTTAATTAAGAATTTCGATCCAACCCTAAAGCAAGGGAAATCAGAATTTGGATTATGAGCCAATTCCATGAGCTTATCTCTTCCAATGCCCGAATATTTTGCTGTTTCTTCTATTGTGAGTGTCAATTTGTGCTCGTAAGTTGCCTCTTTGATTGCATCTCTTATAATGTTCTTAAGTTGTTCTAAAATATCGTAGTTATTTTCTCTTTTAGCACTTGCTATGGCCATATATTCTAACCCCCTTTTTTTGTTTCCCCTCTCTTCAAATGGTACAATATTCTTGGAGAGGAGGTGATATTGTGGATTTTAAGATAGAAGGTCTAGATAAACTACAAAAGAAATTTGAACAAATACAAAAAGCCGCTAAAGAACTTGAAAAAACAAAAACTGTATCATTTAATGAGTTGTTTACTAGCTCGTTTATGAATAAGTACACCAACTTTTCAACCATTGATGAATTTTTTGAAGCTGGTAAATTTGTTATAAACTCTCAAGAAGACTTTGAGGCCATACCTGATAAAGAGTTAGATGCTCACGTTAAAAATTCCACTGTATTTTCTAGTTGGAACGATATGCTTAGCAAAGCTACCGAAATTTATATTTCAAAGAATTTAGGATTCTAAAACGTCAACTTCAACGCTTGTTCTTTTAGTGCAGGTAACCTTTATTTTTGGTTTATCGCCTGCACTAGTTTTTTTTAGTTTTTCTAAGCCTCTAAAAAGGATATTAACTTTTAAACTTTTGGCTATGTTAGTTTTGCGTTTTTCCTCCATCCTTCTCACCTCCTATGCTGATTGTTCGGATTGATTTCTGTTACCTGCTCGCGTAACGTGATGTTCTTTCCCAAAAAAAATTTCTTCTATTTTAACATTAAAGAATTTAGCTATCTTTTTTGCTTTAAATAGCGAAGGAATCCTATCTCCTGTTTCATACATAGCAATTGTACTTTCACTTACGCCTAATATATCAGCTAGTTCTTTTTGGGTTAATCCTTTCTTTTTTCTTAATTCAGCGAGTTTTATCATCACAGCACCTCCTTCACGTTACGTGATTTATTTTCTGATTATATTATATCACGCAACGTGAGTATGTCAATAGTTTTTTAAAAAATTATCACTTTTCGTGTGTTATATTGTAATTCCTCACTTATTGTGATATTTTTAATATAAACGTGAGCAAGGAATAATATTAAGGAGGTGTCTTACAGATGCTAAAAGATAGATTAAAAGAGTTACGAAGCGAAAGGCAATTAACTCAACGTGAACTGGCTGATTTACTACAACTTTCTCCAAGTACAATTGCTATGTACGAAACAGGTCAACGCATGCCTGATCCAGAGATATTGCAAAAAATAGCAGATTTTTTTGGTGTATCAGTAGACTACCTTTTAGGTAGAAGCGATATCCGAAATCCCGAGAAAATAACACAAGATAAGCTAACTGAAAAAGACAAAAAGGACATTGCAAAAGACCTCGAAAAAATGATGAACGATTTAGAACACGCAGATGGTTTGCTATTTTACAATGAGCCAATTACCGATGAAGATAGGGAATTGTTAAAACAAGCACTCGAATTCGGTCTACGGTTAGCAAAGATCAAAAATAAAGAAAAATATACACCTAAAAAATACCGCAAATAGAGGTGAGTTCTTTGTACTCACGAGAACAGATAATTTCAATGGCAAAAAAGCTTGTCAGGAAATATCATACAAATAATCCCTTTGAGCTGTCTGAATGGCTTAACATAGATGTTATCACACTCCCCTTGGGCCAGATATGGGGATTTTACAAATATGTTCATCGCAATAAACAAATATATATTAACAATGGCTTGAATTACGAAAATAAAATTATAGTATGTTCTCATGAACTTGGACATGCTGTCTTACATCCTCGAGAAAATTGTCCTTTTATGAGGGCATATACATATTTGTCTGAAAACAGATTGGAAATAGAAGCTAATTTATTCGGTACATATTTATTATTTGAATCGATGGATATTGAGCTTATGACTTATGAACAAATTGTAAACGCTTTTAATGTAGCAGAAGAAATAGCAGCATATAAAACCATGCAATATAGATAGTATATATATCGAATATAGACTTGAGTCTTATTAATTTTTATAAGAATTTGCTATGAATTAAAGGAAGGGTGAATTTCATGGCCAAGAAAACAAACTACACAAAAAACGGTAATGAATATTATCGTGTAACAGTTACTATCGGAAGAGATTCAAATGGAAAGTTAATCCGTAAAGAATTCTACGGGAAAAGTAAAAAAGAGGCAGAAGCCAAAAGAGATGAATACCTAAATGGCATAAAGAGTGGGCTAAATATTGATTTCCAGAACGCGACATTAGGGCCCTTGATGAAAACTTGGTTATTTGAAGTGGTCAGGGTATCAAACAGAATCAAGCCATCCACGTTTGAACGATACGAGGGTATATATAGAAACTATATCGAGAATAGTCAAATATATGGTCTACGATTAAGTGCTATAAAGTCTATACAATTGCAACGATATTATAACGAATTATACGAGAGCGGTAAAACCAGCAGCCAGATAAAGAACCTCAATAAGCTGCTCAAAAAGTTTTTCTTCTACGCTGTAGAAGAAGGATACATTTTAAAAAACCCATGCTCGAGCAAAAGTCTTGTTATCCCAGGGGAAGTTGAACAGGAAGAAACAGAAATTGAAATATTTAAGGATGACGAAATAGAGGCCATTAAAAAAGCTTTGGAAGGCCATAGACTAAAAGCACTAATCCTCTTAGCGCTTGGTACCGGATTGCGGCAGGGAGAGCTTTTGGGTCTAAAATGGGATCATGTAGACCTAGAAAACAAAAAAATAAAAGTAGAGCAGGCCATCAAAACCGTGACTATAATAGATGCCAATGGAAACAGAAAACTCGAAACCAGGGAGCAACCTCTTAAAACCAAAAACAGCGCACGAACAGTACCTATTCCATCAAGCCTTATACCTGTATTAAAAAAGCATGAATCGAATCAAAAAGAGGAAAAACTAAAAGCTGGCCCTCTTTATAATGATAATGGTTATGTTTTTGCAACTGCAACAGGTAATCCTATAGACGCCAGGAACTTACTTCGAGCCTATGAGAGACTCCTTAAAAAAGCAGGTGTGCCATATCGAAAATTCCACGCTTTGCGTCATACTTATGCTACCAAATTGTTTCAAAGAGGCGTCCCATTAAAAACTGTCCAAATGCTCCTTGGACATTCTGATATATCTGTTACAGCTAATATATATGTACATGTGATGCAGGAACAAAAAATAGACGCTGCCGAAGAAATTAGTGACCTTTTTAATTAGCGTCTTTTTGTATAGGTTTTTACTTTTACAACTTTTTACTGTGGGAAAAGTGTGGGAATAGATAGCTGGGATGGCAGGATTCGAACCTACGAATGCCAGAGTCAAAGTCTGGTGCCTTACCGCTTGGCTACATCCCAATTTTTTTATCTCTTCCATGTGCGCCCTGTAGGATTCGAACCTACGACCTCCAGATTCGAAGTCTGTCACTCTGTCCAGCTGAGCTAAGGGCGCATATTAAAATAGAGCGGACAACGAGGTTCGAACTCGCGACCTCCACCTTGGCAAGGTGGCGCTCTAGCCAGCTGAGCTATGTCCGCATAAACAGTGCGGAAGAAGGGACTTGAACCCCCATGGCCTCGCGGCCACTAGAACCTGAATCTAGCGCGTCTGCCAATTCCGCCACTTCCGCATGTTAAACTGGGGTGGATAGTGGGACTTGAACCCACGACCTCCAGAGCCACAATCTGGCGCTCTAGCCAACTGAACTATATCCACCACATAGTGCGCCTAGAGAGAGTCGAACTCCCGACACACGGATTAGAAGTCCGTTGCTCTATCCAACTGAGCTATAGGCGCATTAGAGCGGGTGAAGGGAATCGAACCCTCGCGACCAGCTTGGAAGGCTGGGGCTCTACCATTGAGCTACACCCGCAATGCTAACCTGTCTTTCTTTCTATTCTCACCGACGACTTATAGTATACTAAATAATAATAGGTTTGTCAATACCCTTTTCATTGATAGTGTTGTTATTGATTTTATAACCAGCCTTGCATTATACTATTATTATTAAACCATTATTAAACAGTGAAAAGGTGATGAAAATGGACGAAATACAAAAGGCCATTGCTTTTTACCATGATGAGTATGAAGCCACAAAGCTATACTCTTATCTAGCCAAAATAGAGAGGGACGCAGAGGCCAAAAAGAATTACGAGGATTTATCAAAAATAGAAGCTGAACATACTGCATTCTGGCACCAGTTCTTAATTGATAGGAACGTAAAGGTAAAGCCAAAAAAAGCCAATAGGATAAAGCTGCGGCTTTACAATGGAATCAAAAAAGTGTTAGGCAGCAGGCTATTTATAACACTGCTGGAAGCCAAAGAAGCCACAAGCACCAAATCATATTACAATTACCTCAAAGCGTCATCACTGACAGAAAAAGAAAAAAATATGCTGGCAAAGATCATTCAAGACGAGCTGGAGCACGAAAGCCACTTTGGCAACCAGAAAGGCGCTTTTGACATAGGTAATATCAGGGATTTTATATTAGGCATGAATGACGGCCTGGTGGAAATCTTAGGTACGGTCACGGGTCTTTCAGCCGTATACCCCTCTCATCCTTTTACTGTTGGAATAAATGGCCTCATAGTAGGAGTAGCAGGTGCTCTTTCCATGGCTATTGGAGCATTTACATCCGTAAGGTCCCAGAGGCAAGTAAACGAGGGAATAAAAAGCAAAATGGAACTACTCTTCAGCGTATCCAAACAGAGAGCACAAGACGAACTCTACAGCAAACTTACCCAATCAGGAATCCCCGAAGATATAAGCCGTGAAGTTGTGGGTAAATTGAGCGAAAATCAACAGGCTATGATAGGGCTTCTGACAGAGGAGGTGACTGAAAATGAGTTCAAATCAGCTGCATATACAGGGTTGTCCTACATACTAGGAGTGGTATTCCCTGTTCTGCCTTTCTTTATAATAAGCACGTCCTCACTGATGTCACTGATTCTCTCAATAATTTTAGCAGCAATTGCTCTATCAATTGTGGGGTTTGTGGTGTCCATCGCTTCAGAAAGCCTCTCTATTAAAAACAAAGCCATGGAAATGGTGGCTACAGGCCTGGGGGCCGCTGCCATATCCTACATTTTTGGCACCATCATACAAACAGTCTTTGGCATACATATATAAAAAGCTTTAATCCTCCAGCACTACCATCCCGTAATCGATTTTCTTCTCGTCAATGAAAAGGACAGCGCACGTTTTATGAGCTCCGCACCGGGGCATAGAAACACTGCCCGGATTTATGATGTGAACATTGCCGATGCGCTCCATAAGAGGGCAATGGGTATGTCCAAACAGCGCCACATCCGCATTTAGCTCCTTTGCCCTCTCGTACAGCTCTTTATACCCGTACTTTACGCCGTACCTATGGCCGTGGGTCATGAAGATCTTTTTACCACATATGTTGAGCAACTTTTCAGTGTTATCTCCGTATCCAAAATCACAATTGCCCATGACGTACTCGAACTTTATATCAGGAAAAGCCTTGGCCAGAGCAATGGCATCGGTATAGTTATCTCCCAGGTGCAGCACCAAATCCACAGGTGACATCTGGCGTATGGCCTCCTTGGCCAGCGAGAGCATCCTATGGGTATCGCTTATAACCCCTATCTTCATACGATCACACCCAGTTTTTCCAAATACCTTTTCATCTTTGCCAACGCCTTTGCCCTGTGGCTTATGTGGTTTTTTACCTCCTCATCAAGCTCAGCAAACGTCTTTTTGTACTCAGGAACATAAAATACAGGATCATACCCGAAACCGCCATTGCCTCGCTCTTCAAAGGCGATAATCCCCTCACAGCTTGCTTTCGTTATTATAACCGTGCCGTCAGTTAGCACCAGCGCAATAGCGCACACAAAACGAGCGCTTCTGTTTTCACGGGGAACTGATCTCATCTCATAAAGCAATTTTGCGATATTATCCTTATCTGTAGCTTTTTCACCAGCGTATCTCGCCGTATAAACCCCCGGTTCCCCGTTGAGGCAATCCACCTCCAGCCCTGAGTCGTCTGCCATACAAGGAAGACCTGTAGCCACATGATATGCGTAGGCTTTTTTGAGTGCGTTTTCCTCAAAAGTCTTGCCGTCTTCCGCAACGCTCACGTCCACATTCAAGCTTTTAATGTCGACAAGTTCAATCCCCGTATCCCTCAAAATTTCTTTCACTTCTGTTATTTTGCCTTGATTTTTCGTCGCAAGAAGTACCTGCATTGTATTTCACCCCTATTTTATCTGCAATATCCCCTAGAGATTCCCTTTGTTTATCTATGAGCTGCTTAATTCCTTTCTCAGCCAGCACCAAAAGGTCAAGCAAGTCTCCCTGGGAAAAGGGGCTTTCTTCCCCTGTGCCCTGTAACTCTACAAATTCTCCTTTATCAGTCATTACTACATTCATATCCACTTTAGCACACGCGTCTTCCTGATAACACAAATCCAGCATCTGCACGCCGTTTACAATCCCTACGCTAACCGCCGCCACGTAGCTGGTAAGGGGTATGTGATCCAATATCTTTTTCTTTACCATTTTGTCAAAGGCTTCTGCCAGCGCCACAAAAGAACCCGTAATAGATGCTGTCCTGGTACCACCGTCTGCCTGAATCACATCGCAATCGATCCATATAGTCCTCTCCCCTAACGCCTCCAGGTCCACCACCGACCTCAGCGCCCTGCCAATCAGCCTTTGTATCTCCTGAGTCCTGCCATTAACCCTGCCCTTTGATATTTCTCTGGCATTTCTCACCTCAGTGGCCCGGGGAATCATGGCGTACTCACTGGTAATCCACCCTTTGTTCTTGCCCTTTAAAAAAGGGGGCACTTTATCTTCTATAGTAGCCGTGCATATAACCTTGGTATTCCCCATCTCTATCAGCACAGAACCTTCGGGATACATAAGGTAATTCCTGATGATCTTTACCTCCCTCAGTTCATCCGCCGACCTTCTATCCCGTCTCATTAAACAACGTACCCCTTTCAAATCCAGATGCAAATATTATAGCACAAAATTTTCTATAAAAAAAATAGGCCGCGGCCTATTGACTTAGAAACTTAACTATGCCATTGTAAATTCCCCGGGCAAACCTCCACTGGTAATCATCCGAAGACAGCTTTTTAGCATCATCAGGGTTGCTTATAAAAGCTGTTTCTACCAGGATAGAAGGCATATTGGTGCTATTTAAAACTACCAGATGGGGCCTCTCCACAAGGCCTCTATCTATTGTATCCACCTGTTTCATAAGCTCATCGTGGACTATTTGAGCCAGCTTTATGTTATTAAAATAAAGCACTTCTGTACCTTTAGCAGACGAACTGGAATAGGAGTTGGCATGTATGCTCACAAAGACATCCGCATTTAATTGATTGGCCAGCTGAGGCCTGTCGTACAAACCTACATAGCTATCGTCGGTTCTGGTCATGACCACATTGTATCCCCCTGCGGCCAACAGTGATTGCAGTTTTTTAGCTATTTGCAACACTACGTCAGACTCCCTCAAATTGTTGCCTACCGCCCCTGGGTCTGAACCGCCATGTCCTGCGTCCACCACGATGGTCTTTTTAGAATTGTCCACAGGAGTCAACGAAAGCACCAGAGCTCCATCCTGTTTTAATACTTGATAGGATACGTCGGCGTTTAAATAAACAGCCACGCGCACTGTATCCGCAGAATACTGTCCCACTTTTACGATGTCCACTATATTATCCTTTACCGAAACAGTACCGGGGACATTGTTTAGCCGAGCATTGTGTATGTCCATGTACACCCTGGAGGGGTTGTCCAACCTGTCTACATAAAAATCAGTGGCCTTTGTTGATATGGTCACATTAGCGCTTTTTCCCGACATCCCGTACTGCACGCTGTCCACAGTGTAATAATTAGATGCAGGTGGCTGTGGGCTTGGAGGATCGGCTGGCTGCTGCAGCTTATCAAATACAACCGACAGCGCCTTTTTATCGTCAGCAGTGGCTATTTCATAATTTACCATCTTGTCAAATTCTACTACAACCCTCACCGTATTGGGATCCGGGCTTGAGGTAAATTGAGAATAGCGGATCTGCCTTATTCCATTGCTATTTACATCAATACTTTTACCTTTACTGCCATCAGGCAGGTTAAGTATAGCGTTGTTAAAGTCTAACACCAGCCTATCAGGTGATGTCATATTAAACTTGTTAAAACTGATAGCACCATCGGCCTGAACCACAAGTTTGCCATCGGCGTAACTTACATTCTTGACGTTAACCACCGGGGTCGCTTTATTGTCGATGTAAACAGACCAATTGTCCCACCGTACATTTTTATTAAAAAACGTCTCCACTACAAACCTCAAAGGCACATACGTGTATCCTTTATTTACCAATTTAACACTGGCATCTAGCTGCACCGGCGATCCATTGACATAAGCTACGTTTTTATTGTAATAGAAGGTTATGTTTTTGCCGTTATAACTCATCGACACTTTGCTGCTGTCGTAGCCTGTGATCTTTGCCCCAAATTGCTCTGCAATAAAGCGTATATGTACTAATACACGGCTATTTAGCATCAAAGGCTCCACGGCCGGTGCTTTTTTAACCCCATTTACGTAGATACTTATAGGAGGATAGTTATACGAGACCACACGCCCATCAATCACGTACTTCCTTACGCCAGCATATGCCACGCTGTATACCATGACAAACAGTACCATTAAGATAAACGCCCAACCTAATCTGCTCTTTATCGACACCTTCACGTCTTTCCTCTCTCCCCTCCTCTTACTATATAATTTAGCATTTATTTTCATTTTATCTCTACTTTATTACATAAATATTTCAGATCTATTACATTACCATTACTTATACTTTTGCTCTCTTTGGACATATTAAGACGGGAGGGACTATAATGATGAATATAAATTGTACTGAAAAGTGCATATACCAAGAAGACGGGAAGTGCACTTTAAACCACATAGAGCCCATCAATTCCACCTACAATCCTACCAACTGTGCCTACTTTGTCGAGAAAAAAAAGAAAAGCGCTGAAAGCGCCACACAAAAAGGCGAAAATTCGCCATGACAACCCTGCCTATGACAACACAAAGTTCTTTGCCATTTCTGCAGCAGAAGCAGCATCTTTGGCGTAACCATCTGCCCCTATCTCATCGGCGTAACTCTGGGTCACAGGAGCACCTCCAATCATAACCTTCACCTTATCCCTTATACCGGCATCCTTAAGGGCAGCTATTACGCCTCTCATAGCAGGCATCGTGGTAGTGAGAAGCGCTGATAACGCCACTATATCAGCGCCATTTTCTCGAGCAGCATTTACAAATTTTTCTGCCGGGACATCTACCCCTAAGTCTATCACCTCAAGGCCCACGCCCTGCATCATCATCTTCACCAGGTTTTTGCCTATATCGTGTAGGTCACCTTTGACAGTGCCTATTACCACTTTGCCAAAAGGCTTCACTCCTGACGCTGTGAGTACCGGCTTTAATATATCCATACCGGCGTGCATCGCCCTGGCCGCTATGAGCACTTCAGGGACGTACACCTCGTTGTTTTTAAATTTTGCGCCTATGATGTTCATTCCATCGATAAGCCCTTTAGTCAGGATGTCACCAGCCGGTATGCCGTCGTCCAGAGCCTTTTGCACCAGTTCCTTAACCCTCTTAGCATTGCCAACCTGCAGCGCCTCCGATATCTCCTTTAAAATTTCCATAATTTAAAACTCCCTCCTCACATTATATATAGCCCCAGTTCATCTTTCTAAATTGACCGGGGGATACTCCCTCATATTTCTTAAACACCCTAGTAAAATAGCTTTGATCTTGAAAACCCACCATTAACGCTACATCCAGTATATTTAAATCCAGCTTAGCCAGATACTTTTTGCTCTCTTCAACCCTTAGTTTATTGAGGTAATCGGTGTAGCTCATGCCCATTTCTTCTTTAAATAACCTTGAAAGGTAATTAGGGCTCAGGTGAACATAATGGGCTACGTCTTCCAGGGATATGTTTTCTTTGTAATTATTCTTTATGTATTCGATGGCCTGATACACTGCCGCATTTCTGGCCTGGCCAATGCTGTATACGCTTTCCGTAAATCTATCCAGTACTTTTATAAGCCAGTAACACAGCTCTTCTACATCGGATATCCTGCCCGCATCCTGAAGGTATCTTAAGTTAAGGCCAAAGATCATCTCCAGGTCCGCACCCCCTTCTACCGCGGCCCTGGAGAGCACCACCACCAGCTCCAGAGCTCTGGCCTTCATGTACTCAAAGTTGCCACCGCTTTTAAAGAATATGTGACCTAAAAGTTCGTTTAAAATGGCTTTGGCGGCTATCTTCTCCCCTGCTTTTACAAGCCTTACCAGTTCTCTCTCTTTCTCCAGAGGATAACAAAAGGAATTGCCTCCTTCTTTAATCTCCTGTATCTCCTCCGCAATCTTAGATTGCGTCTCGTAAAATTCCCTCATAGATCTAAACCTGGCCACTTCCTCAAAACTACCCTGCTCCGATACCATAAAGAGCAGTTCTGACAAATAGCGTATTCTGTCCGGCTTGATCACAGGTATATCTCTCAAGGACCTCTTTAAAAACTCCAGTTTCTCTGCTCTCAGGCCATACTTTTCCTTTATCTCATCTACCATCAAATCGTCAGGCTCAGTCATCAATACAGGCCCGGCAACCAATATCGCAACTACCACTCTGTTTACAACCACAGGAGCCGACCAGTGGACCATGCCAGCAGGGCAGCAAAATACATACCCTTCCCCCAGCTTCTCTGATGTAAAACCTGACTGTACGTGGACCTTTTTGCACAGCTCATTTCCTACAAATTTCCTGAAATAGCAGCAAAACCTGCGATCATCTCCGGACTGGCAAAGCACATCTCCCTGAGGGCTTAAAGCGCACAAGTCTATACCTGTGGAATTTTTATAAACGTCCACGATTCTCTGCAGCAGGTCTTTGGAAATCATAGGCAACAGTCCTCAAAAATACATTTGATCCATGAATTCAGTCTGGAATTCGGGAATACCGGACAGTTCCACGTACCCCACCTTGTCCTTGATCCTGGATGCCAGTTTAAAGTATTCATCACAAATTAAAGCCATCCTGGCACCCATCCCAGCGCCATTCCCTAACTGAACGACCTTATCTTTTAAAACCTCTGGAATAAGGCCGATGTTTACCGCGCTGTCCACCCTGATATAATTCCCAAATCCCCCCGCTAGATAAACCCTGCGCACATCCTCCCACTGTAACCCTAGTTTTTTTGCTAATATGTTCATTCCTGCTGCTATAGCACCCTTTGCCAGCTGCAACTCCCTTATGTCTTTTTGAGTGACGAGAATTCCCGATTGTGGGTCCAACACAAAGGCCAATTGTCCGTTGTACTCCACTATCCTCTTAAGAAGCCTGGAATCCAGCTTGCCTTGCAGCTCCTCTGCTGTCTTCATCCTGCCCGTCTCATCTACAATGCCTTTTTTGATTAGCTCAGAGGCAACATCCACAATCCCAGAACCACAAATGCCTAAAGGCTTTTCATCGCCTATCGTCTTATACACCTCTTGGCTGTCAAGGTCAACATAGCTTATGGCACCCACCACGCCGCCGGTGCCAAAGGTTATCCTGGCGCCTTCAAAAGCAGGACCAGCAGCGGCGGAACAGGAGACCATCCTCTCCCTGTTGCCCAGGACTATCTCGCCATTGGTACCTATATCTAATAGCAAACTCACCTCGCTGTTTTCATACATGCCGCTGGCCATGATTGCCGCCACAGTATCTGCTCCTATATACCCCGATACCATAGGCAGCATCACCACATAGCCGTCGGGATTTATATCTATGCCCATCTCCCGGGCTTTGACCTCTAGCTCCCTGGTGTAAGCCGGTACATAAGGGGCATTGGCGATATGGTCGGCGGGAATGCCTGCCAGCATATGCATCATGGTTGTGTTGCCCACAACGGTGATCTCGTATATATCATCTCTGTTCACCTTGTTTCTCCGGCTGAAGTGAGATACCATTCGGTTAAACTCACCTACTATCAAATCGCGAAGTTCCTCACGGCCCCTATCTGTTGTTATCTCGTGGTTTATCCTGCTGATCACATCAGCTCCCAATCGCCTCTGGGGGTTTAAGCTGGAGTACACGTCTACCTCCTTGCCTGTCTTTAAATCCACAAGATAACCAGCTATGGTAGTTGTACCTATGTCAACCGCCATTCCGTAAAGGCCATCGCGATCTGGCCGTACCACATCCACAAGCTCATCCTTTCTTATAACGGCGTTTACAGTAAATGCGTTCTCCCTCAACACGCCAGGCAACTTGCATATGACATCGCGACCTGTTTTTAAACTTCCCAGGTTGTCTGTAAGCCGTTTTAGATCATCCCTTTGGTCGTCAAGATCAGGCTCTTTTAACCACAGCTTTACCTTTTTTACCCTGGGAGCCAGCGGGACTTCCCTGTAAAGAGCGGACAAAAGCACCACTGCCTCTCTATCCCTTTCAGGCACCGTCACCACCATGTCCTCATCCACCAAAACGGCACACGCCAACCTGTACCCTTTTTGCGCTTCCTCCTCAGATATAAAGTTTCTTTCCACCCCTGTAAGGCGATGGTGTTCCCTTGCTGGCTGTACAATTACTCTGCACTTGCCACAAGTCCCATGGCCATTGCAGAAATTTTCCAGGAAGATTCCATGTTCCAGGAGCACATCCCACAGTTTCCTATTTTTCTCCACCTGTATGGATACCCTGCTTTGGCCCTTTACTACGCTCACCCTATACATGGGATCCACCCCTGGGCATCATCCTGAAAGCACAACCTTCAAGCTCGCAATCCACACAGTCGTGATCAACCCTGGACACGGGTATGCCCTTACCCATGCCGTATACCACAGTTAAGGATTTAGCGGGTTTCATCATATAATTTTCCGAAAGCTCAACGCCGATCAAACTGCCATCCAGGACGCTGAATACAGTCTCCTGGTCCTTTATATGCCAATCGTTATGGCCGGGGCTCAACCTGTGGGTTATGCCCATACCTTCTCCTTTCGCTTCGCTTACCAGCTTAAGCCAGAACCTTCTGTTCAAGTTGTTTAACGCTGCGGCTCCGATGGCATCGTATATCAATCCCTTAAAGTAATCTCCTTGCTCAAAACACCTGTCGCAAAGATCGTCAATTCCCCTGCCAATGGTCGTTATCGCCACAACCATCCAATCAGCGCCTTCTAAATTTCTTACGATATAATCCCCTTTAAACCTATACCGGCCTTTGATCCAAACAGCCTTCTCCCGATGATCCACTTCAAAAGGCAATTTATCGTAAACTACCATAGGCTTAATAAAAGGCATACAAGAGGATATGGCTTCATCTACCTCCTGCAGGGCGTCCTGAGAAACGCCTTCCCTCCCTACATACCCCATATTCCTCAGAACGACACTTCTCTTTATTTTAACCGCAATACTGCTTTCAACAGGCATGTTATTTATCTCTCCCCTACATTAATAATATCAATCCCGTGTAAGCATATCTTTTAATTTATTATGATTTTTTTCAATTTTTTATTTCGGCATGAATTTTTAAAATCCTCTTGCGCTTTGATAGAAATCGTGTTAATATCGTATTAGATTGCAACACGACGATAAAGCCACGGGAACGCAGGTACAATTGCTTGCCGTGGCTTTTTTGTGCCCGACACATACAAGGGGGTCTACAATTTATGCCTTATAAGAAAATGATATCCTACCTGCTTAAGCAAAAGTACGCTGTATTGCTCCCCGTGCTTTCCATAGCTTTAACCGTGGGCCTGGACCTTTACAACCCATACTTTTCTGAAGTCCTAATAGATAAGGTTATCATGGGGCATAGGATGGATTTGCTAAACAGGATACTGGCGACACTGATAGCCATCAACGTAGTCCGCGGCGTGCTGATGTACCTAAGGTCATATTGCCTGGAGGCTGTGTCAGAAAACACCATACTGGACTTAAAATACGACCTCTTTAAACACATACAGTCATTACCCTTTAATTTCTTTGACAACACAGAGACAGGAGAACTCATGTCCAGGATGACTAATGACATGGACAACATCAAAGCAGTCATAGCCTATGGTGCCAGCATACTCATAGAATGCATCTTATACCTTATGTCAGCCTTTATAGTTTTGCTCCATATAAACGCAACGCTCACATTAATTTCTATAGCAGCACTCCCTTTTGTCGCCTATCTAGCCTTTCGCTTTGAAAAGCTCATAGACAGGGTGTACGGCAAAATCAGCGATCAGGCAGCAAAGCTCAACACCACCGCAGAGCAAAACATAGCAGGCATCAGGGTAGTTCACGCCTTTGGCAGGTGGAATTACGAAAGAGAAAAGTTCCGCAGGGAAAACCAAGCCTTTCTCCAGCTCAATATAGAGGAAACAGAGATTTGGGCCAGGTATCTTCCTGTAATAGATTTTCTAAGCGGGCTAAGCATCGTGTTAATGGTATACGCAGGTGGAATTATGGTAATGAGAAAGGTTATAACCATAGGTGAGCTGGTGGCGTTTTACGGCTATATATGGATGCTCATATGGCCCGTGAGAAACATGGGATGGCTCATCAACCTGATGGCGCAGGCCAAGGCCTCTGCCGCCAAGATCATGGCTATATTTGACGTAAAACCCGAGGTAGTAGTGAACAGAGATTCGGTAATTTTGAAGGACGTCAAAGGGCATGTGGTCTTTAAAGATGTGTGTTATAAAAAAGATGGGAGAAATATATTGGAAGGGATAAACATCGATGCAAGGCCAGGAGCAAAAATAGCCATAATGGGAGCCACAGGTGCCGGGAAAACCACCATAATAAACCTCATAGGCAGGTACTATGAGCTCACATCAGGGGAAATAACCGTGGACGGCGTAAATATAAAGGATATGGACCTGAAAAACCTGAGGGAATCCATAGGTATTGTTATGCAGGATACATTTCTGTTCTCAGATACCGTCGCTGAAAATATCGCTTTTGGCAGGCCTGATGCCTCTATGGAGGAAATCGTAAAGGCAGCGAAAATAGCCGGTGCCCACGACTTCATCGTAAATATGCCCGAGGGATATAACACCGTGATAGGGGAAAGGGGTATAGGCTTATCAGGAGGACAGAAGCAGAGGATAGCCATCGCCAGGGCTATTCTCAAAGACCCTCGGATATTGATACTGGACGATGCCACATCGGCTGTGGATATGTACACAGAAAAGGAGATCATAGAGGCGTTAAAAGCCGCTATGAAGGGTCGGACCACATTTATGATCGCCCACAGGGTATCATCGGTAAAAGACGCAGATGAAATAATCGTACTAGATGGAGGCAGGATCGTAGAGCGAGGCAATCACAAAGAGCTCATGGGCAAAAAGGGACGATACTTTTCTCTATACACCCAGCAATACAAGGCCTTTGACTTTATTGGCGGGGAGGTGATGTAAATGGCAAAAGATAGGCTGTTAGATGACGAGGTGCTGGAAAAACCCTTTAATCGAGAGACTTTTGTAAGGATAACAGGGTACTTAAGACCTTATTTAAAATCCATCGCTTTAATTCTATCACTAATAGGGATAACATCGGCTATAGGCCTTTTAAATCCGTACCTCATGAAGTTGTCTATAGACAATTATATATCAAAAGGCAATTTAAAGGGCCTTATGGTCCTCGTGTTAATTTTTCTCGGCTTAAACGGCATTTCCCTGCTTTGTTCCAGATACCGGATAAGCCTGATGTCAAAGGTAGCTAAAAACATCCTTTATCAGATAAGGCAGGACCTGTTTTCTCACCTCCAGGACCTATCCATCGACTTTTTTGAGAGCAGACCTGTTGGCAAAATCCTATCGAGGGTCATAGGCGACGTCAATTCGTTAAACGACGTAATAATAAACACGATAACGAGTATCGTGCCCGATTCCATCACCCTCTTGGCCATTATAATCATCCTGGTTAAACTGCACCCGCAACTGGCTATGGTAGGTCTTATCATCCTACCTTTTCTCGCCATAAGCCTTTTCTGTATACAGGTTATATCCAGGAAAAGGTGGCAACAGGTCAGAAAGAAGTTCTCTACGGCTAATGCCTACATCCACGAGACCTTTGCAGGGGCAAAGGTGGTAAAAGCCTTTGTACAGGAGAAAGCAACAGGCGGTACTTTTCTGGACCTGCTAAAGGACATAAGAAGGGTATGGCTCAGCGCTATCAGAGTCAACGCCGCTTTATGGCCGGTGGTGGACGCATCGTGGGGCATAAGCATGGCGCTGGTCTACTGGTACGGCATAAGGCTTTTAAACACCGGTGGCATAACCATAGGCCTTCTGGTAGCCTTCACCGGCTACATAGGCATGCTGTGGCAGCCTATATTGAACCTGAGCAACTTTTACAATTCCTTGATATCGGCTATGGCAGGGGCAGAGCGCATATTCGAGATTATGGATATAAAGCCTGCTATTGTAGAAAAGCCCGACGCTGTGGACATAGGCGAGATAAAAGGGGAAGTAGAATTTAAAAATGTGACATTTTGCTACGACAATGAAAGGCCTGTGCTCAACGGCGTAAACTTCAAGGTAAGGCCAGGAGAGACCATAGCTCTGGTAGGCCCCACCGGAGCCGGTAAAACCACTATTATAAACCTCATCGCCCGGTTTTACGATGTGACCGATGGAGCGGTGCTCATAGACGGCCGCGATATAAGGGATATTAAGCTAAAGTCATTAAGGTCCAAAATGGGAATAATGCTTCAGGACACGTTCCTTTTCAATGGAACCATAGCCGATAACATAAGGTATGGAAAGCCAGATGCCACCATGGATGAGATAATAAAGGCAGCAAAAACAGTAGGCGCCCACGACTTTATAATCCAAACAGAGAAAGGCTACGACACAGAGATCCTGGAAATGGGAAACAGGCTGTCCACAGGGCAGCGACAGCTTATAGCCCTGGCCAGAACCATAATAGCCGATCCGCACATATTGATACTGGATGAAGCCACATCCAGCATAGATACCCATACCGAGGTAATTCTGCAAAAAGCCCTGGAAAAAGTCATGGAAAACCGCACGTCCTTTGTCATAGCCCACAGGCTTTCCACCATCAGAAACGCTGACAGGATATTCGTGGTAGACGGCGGCAGGATCATAGAGATGGGATCCCACAGCGAGCTTATAAACCGCAAAGGCCTTTATTACGACCTGTACAGGTCGCAGTACGAAGCCATGGAAAAGATATCGTAAGCCTCATCCTATCCTGTGGGCGGGTTGAGGCTGTACATTAACTAAAGCTCCAATCGCCTGTGCACCATATGCGATGTGATCACATATAAAAGCACCAGAATCAACACACTAAAGATATCCCCTGCAATATTTATCGGCACATCAAATCTAAAACCCCACATCGCATGCTCATAGGCCATAGTCAAATTGTACGTCCACGGAAAAACCGCAATAACGACATAATAAAGTCTACCTATAAGCCAGGCTATAGCTATAAATATACCCAATGCCATAAGACCGCCGAACCTTTTTTTATAGAAAAACACCCTGCTTAAAATAGTAGACAAATAGCTCAACAACCACAGGCCAATCATAAAAAGCAATACCGAAATGTAGGTGTACATTATGATACCTGAATTCTTGATTAAAGCATCGTTTAAAATATTACCGGGAATTACCATGGATACCGAACGCTTAAACCTGTCATCATTTAGGGTAAGTAAGAAAATAGCCCACGAAAATAAACCAGCCAGTAAAGTATATACCACATATATCACCGTGGCCATCAACAATTTTGCCCCTGTTATGTCATAACCGCTGACAGGCAGTGAATACAAAAGATACCCTGTGTCGTCGTTTAGCTCCTTCCTGAACACCCCTACCCCATAAATCAGCACCAAAAACCCCACGCCGATAAAGGTTATTGTTGATAGCATAAATGCCATTCCATCTTTCCAGACGCCTATCCTTGTCATCAAAAAAATTTCCCATATAGCCAGTATACTAGCAAAGAGAGCCATTAACCTTACATTGCCCTTTAACTCATACTTCAGGAGCTTTAACAGATTCATGCAAACACCTCCTTGAATATCTCTTCAATTGACATGGACCTCTCAGCCCGCAACTCCTCCGCATTCCCTTTTATAACTATGTTTCCGTTGGATATCATCACCACATCGTCAAATACCTTCTCTATATCCTTTATCAGATGAGTGGATATAATCATGGCTCCTTCCGACCTGTAGTTGCTTATAATGGCATCAATTATCCTGTCCCTGGAGTTAGGATCTATCCCCGCCAACGGCTCATCAAGGATATACAGCTTAGCCTCCCTGGCCAGAACCAGTGACAGATTTAACCTCTCCATCATACCTTTAGACAAAGAGGAGATGCTGTCATCGGGATTTAAATTCATGAATTTCAGAAGCTCTTCGGCCTTATCAACGTTGAAATCAGCGTAGAAATCCCTGAAAAAATCTACAGCGTCTCTTACCTTCATCCACCTGTAAAGGAAGTTTACATCGGGAAGATATGACACAAATGATTTAGTATACATCCCCGGTTGTTTTCCCATAATAGTGATCTCCCCTGACGTAGGCTTTAAAAGACCTGTCGCTATTTTAATAAAAGTGGTTTTTCCACTGCCATTAGGACCCAATAAGCCTAAAATTTTGCCCTCCTCCAGCTCTATATTCACTTTATTCAAAGCTGTCTTGCGGTAATATTTTTTCGTGAGATCTGTAGCTTTAAGTACAGTACTCATTAAACCCCCTCCTCTAAATACTTTTTCAATGCATCCAACATTTCTTCTTTGTTATAACCGATGCTCTCCATCCCTTTGATAAATGAAGCAATTATTTCTCTGGCCATCTTTGCCTTTATACCCCTTATCATAGTTTCATCCTCGGTGACAAAAGAGCCAAGCCCCCTTTGAGTATACGTGATGCCCTCTTTTTCCAGCTCCTGATAGGCTCTCTGAGCCGTATTAGGATTGACCTTGAGCCTTTCAGCGATTTCCCTTACTGATGGCAATTTATCTCCGCCTTTCAATCTACCTGTTACGATATCCCGTTTTATGATGTCCATAATCTGTACGTAAATGGGTGCCCTATCGTCAAATTCTGATGTGCTCACAATCTCAAATCACCTCCTACATAAATACAGTAATAGTGTACTATTAATATAGTACACTATTACTGTACATTTGTCAATAAGCCTACATTGGCAAATGGGATTTTTCACTTTTTATGCTTATAAACGACGTAGATATAAGGTTCAATGCGGCGATTACCGCTGCACCCAAAAACACGTACTTGTAGCCAAACAAGGTCCATACCAACCCCCCAACAGTAGGTATGCTCATGGAAACCACGTGATCCAGGCTGACGCCAGTGGATAGCGTGGCCGTAAGGTCCTCAGGGTCATTTATTATTTTCTTTATGTACGTGGATCTGGCCATGCCCACAGCCATAAGCATCTGATCGATTATGTAACAGCCAAAAGCCACATAAAGCGCAATTCCTTCCTCTTTCCATTGGCCCAGATATGCATAGCCTAGGCTTATAAATATAAGGGCAAATGCCTCGCCCATAAGGATGTATTTTTCGCCTATGCTGTCAATAAGCTTTCCTACTAAGGGCTTAAAGAAGACTCCTATAACCGCGCCTACAATGCCCAATACGGCAAACACCTCCACCTTTTGATCAAAAACCTTTATGAGCACCCACGGGGCAAAGGTTATAAATACCTGTTTTCTGGCTCCAAACAATACGTTAAGCCAGTAAAACAATCCGTACTCCCTTTTAAACACAAATCTTGGCTTTGCGACTCTGGGCTTCTCCAGGTGCATTCTAAAAGTCAAGATGGCTGCCACGGCAAATGCCATGGCGGCGACGAAGAAGCCTATCCTGTAATTTATCCTGAAGAGGCCAAAACCCAACAAAACGGCCAAACAGCCTATAACTGTCCCAACGGTATTCACCGAATTTAAGGCCCCCAGTCGCCTCCCCATGTCTTCATCTCGAGACAAACTCATCCCTATACTGGAAGATACCGGTAGGTACAGGTGAAGCCCCACGCTGTACAGCACCAGCCAAAACAATAGAATGTTAAATGATTTAGAAAAAAAGCCGATACCCAATAGTCCCAATGCGCCGACTATGTTAGCCACAACCGCAATCTTCACATCGCCTAAAAAGGATAAAAATCCAGCCATAAATACAACTAAAAGGCCGGGCAATTCCCTGGGAAATTCAATCCACCCCCTTTGCAATGGAGAAACCTTAAAAACCTCGTTCAAGTAGTTGTTTAGCGTAGAATCAGAAATACCTGATGCAAAGCCCAGAAAAGCCCCTGCCACCATAAAAAACATGAAATCCTTTTCACGATTAGACAAAAAAATACCTCCCCCATCATGATACCTATGATCTTTTAATTGCGCTTTTTATTTCCGGCGTATTTGTATATCTCCACGTCCTGTATGACGATCATAAGCCCTTCCTTTATCATCCCATCCAGCACACTCAATATACTGTTTATCCTATCCTCCACATCCACCACTTCAATAACTATCGGCAGATCCTCCGAAAGCCTCAATAGCCTGGCACTGTGCAATCTGCTGTTGGCACCATAACCCTCTATCCCCCGTATAACCGTTGCACCTGCAAGGCCGTTTTCTTTTATTTTTTTTATTATAGCGTGATAGAGAGGCTCACCGTGCCATTGATCTGATTCCCCGATAAAAATTTTCAACAATTTCCCTTTGCCCTTGATATTCACCTAGATCCCCTCCCATAGGGAAATGCATCCCCAAAAACTTTTACGCATAAACCCGAGATAATATACCTCAATGATGCTCCGATAAAGCCTCCAGCACCTACTAATATTATTCTATACAAATCAAAATCCCCCTCCTATTCCCAAAAATAAAATGGCTCCTGCTTTTAATTTTGTAAAGCAGGAGCCATCAGCACACAGCATTTACGGCGAGCTCCATCGCCTATAATCGATTGCGTACACAAATATAATATCATATGCGTATGCAAAAAACAAGATAGAAAACCTTCAGTACACTTGTCTGGCGCTCAAAAAAAATGTATACTATGAGTAAAATCTTATGGGAGAGAGGGTATATATATGGCACTGATACATTGTGACTTTTTTTCTGAAGTATTAGGCGTCTCTACATCTATGTATGTGATTTTACCTCAGGCTACCAGCAATCAAATAGGCATGAAAGGCCGCACCGTATCTTCAAAGCATCCGACTCTGTACCTGCTTCACGGGCTTTCCGATGACCATACCATATGGTTGAGAAGAACCTCTATAGAAAGGTATGTGGCGCCATTAGGATTAGCCGTGGTCATGCCCGCTGTAGGCAGGAGCTTTTACACAGACATGAAAAACGGTTACCGCTACTGGACATTCATAAGCGAAGAGCTGCCGGCACTGGCCCGATCGTTTTTCCCTCTGTCAGACAGGAGGGAAGACAATTTCGTAGCAGGCCTGTCTATGGGTGGTTACGGCGCTTTTAAATTAGCCTTAAGGTGTCCTGACAGGTACGCCGCCGCTGCCAGTTTATCTGGGGTAATGGACATCGTCTCTCACGCAAAAAACGCCTCAGCCCCTATGTTTGCTGAAGAGATGTACAATATATTCGGCGATCCCCAGTCCATAGAAGGCAGCGACAACGACCTTTTTTACCTGGCCGCAAAAGTGGCAAACTCAGGAGGGCCAAAGCCCAAGCTCTACCAGTGCTGCGGCACGGAAGATTTCCTCTATAACGAAAACATAGCGTTTAGGGATTACTGTAAAAAGTTAAACCTCGACATCACTTACGAGGAAGGCCCCGGCCAGCACGAATGGGGTTTCTGGGATGAGTACATACAGCGCGTTTTAAAATGGCTTCCATTATAAGGTGGCAAAGTGATGGCAGCTCTAAGTGCCGCACAGGGCATACTCACAATACTCATAATGATCATTACAGGTTATATCCTCACAGCAAAGGGCTGGTTTGACGATAAAGCCGCCGCTCTTTTCTCCAGGATAGTAGTAAACGTATCTCTACCAGCCCTTATGATCTCCAATCTCATGAGCACCTTTACGCGGGATAAGCTGCTGCACTATGGGCTTGGTTCTCTAGCAGCGTTTATCAGCATATTCATCGCATACATACTGGCTTTAGCGGTATCGTATATTTTCAAAATAGGGAACCATGAACGGGGCTTGTTCGCAGCGCTATTCGCTTTTTCTAACACCATCTTCATCGGCATACCTGTAAACCAGTCTCTGTTTGGCGATAAAGCCATACCCTATGTCTTGCTGTATTATGTAGCCAATACCAGCTTGTTCTGGACCATAGGCATATACGGCATTATACGGGATGGAAATAGAGACGAGAAGATGCCTCTGTTTTCTCCGGAGACCGTAAAAAAAATTTTATCCCCTGCCCTTATGGGGTTTATTACAGGGGTGCTGCTCATACTTATAGGTATAAAGCTACCTCGCTTTGCCATGGACACCTTTAAATACATAGGCGACCTTACCACGCCCTTATCCATGCTTTTCACAGGTATCGTAATACATAACACGGGTATAGAACACATAAAATTTGACAAAAAAATCTTCCTGATATTTATCGGACGCTTTATCGTATCGCCGTTGCTGGCATTTACCGCACTGCATTTTTTTCCTCTTAATCCCCTTATGAAAAAGGTGTTTGTAATACAATCGTCACTTCCCGTGATGACTCAAATCGCTATCGTATCCAGAGCTTACAACGGTGACCATAGATTTGCCGCCATGATGGTCACCCTCACCACCGCGCTGAGCCTTTTGGTCATACCTATTTATATGTCCATTATGTAATAAAGGGGGACTGATCGCTCAGTTCCCCTTTAGAAAGAGTGTGCTCATGCGATTTCTCTCTAGCGCTGTCATCAGGTACGATACCAGGCTTTCTGCCCCTTCATTTAAATTCAACCCCTTTTGAGTTATACCATCGTAACATCCACCGGTATCCTGGTCAATGAGCTTTACTCTAAGGGAGTTTTCACCGTGGTACCAATTAAACGTTTGAAGCCCTCTGTCAAGGTAATAGCTGTCGCCAAGCAACTTAAAGGCGCTAAAATACATCAACGCGGTCTCACCGGCCTCAATGGGTTGCTCGTCAAAATCAGCCGGCTTATCCCCTTTTATAAACCATCCCTTGCAACCTATAGGCTTAAAATAGCCATTTCTAAAGTATATATCCTCCAAAAATTTTAAGCTTTCCTGAGCTACATCAAGGTACTCTTTGTTTTGGATCTCTTTGTAAGCCTCAAAAAGCGCCCAAGGCAACATAGAGTTGCCGTAAGTCAGCATATCCTCGTACCAATACCAGCCATTCTCCCTGTTGTCTTTATACTTAGCTACCAGCCTATCCGCCAGAGTCCTCATCAGCCCTTTTATATCCCATCTATTAATCCAAGGCACATCACTTGTGCCATCGTCACCGCCGCCAAATACATTTTTCTGAGCATACGAACTCACATAGCTTAAGCCGATAAGGGTATATGCCATACCCCTGATGTACTTTAGGTCCAGTACGTTGGGCAATGCTTTTGCCATCATATGACCACATGCATTTTTTACCCCTGACGGAATGCTTTCTCCTGCCAAAGTATACCCTATGGCCCATATAGTCCGCCCAAAGCAATCCTCGGTACCCTCTTTGTCTATAAAATTCCTCTCACAATCCATGAAATTTCTGAACCTGCCGCTGTCGTTTTGCGCATGAAGCAAAAAAGATGTATACCTATAAATCAGTTCCAGATACTCTTTTTTTCTGTAAATCTCGTAAAGGGCTACAGCCACAATCAACGCCCTGGCATTGTCATCGGTAGTGTACCCGTGTTTGGGATCTGGAACTGAATACCTGGAATGCTGATAAATACCTATGCTGTCAGTTAAGTTAAAAAGGTGGTCGGTATTTACTGCAACCATATCTTCCATCAGCAGAACTACACCTCCTTTGCTTCACGGGCTACCTCCATAAAAAGCTCATTATATCGCTCGGCTACCTTATCCCATGTCATCTCTTTCCCCAGCTCTATAACTTTCTCTTCCATTTCCTTCTTTTTCTCAGGATTGTCGAGCACATACAGTATACATTTTGCCAGGGATTCCGAATCCTTAAAATCGGCCAGCATACCCCTCCCTTCTGCCAGCATCTCCTCGGCATACCTGTAAGGAGTGGAAACCACAACCCTACCGTATCCAATAGCATAAGCTAGCGTCCCGCTCACAGCCTGTTCTCTGCCAAGATAAGGTGTCATGTAGATGTCTGATAGCTGAAGGTATTCTATTATCTCATCTTTAGTCAGGTATTTGTTTATGAACTTTACATTGTCCTCCAGCTTCAGCTCCTTTACCAGCGCAATCAATTTCTCCCTATAGCTTTCCCCTTGCTCTTTCTTTATATTGGGATGGGTCTGCCCCAAGATCAAATAGAGCACATCTCTGTGCCTTTCAACTACTTTACTTATAGCCTGTATACCGTACTCCAAACCCTTACCGGGACTTATCAGCCCAAAGGTACTGATTACAGGCCGTCCTCCGTATCCGTGTTTTTGTTTTAATCTTTCTCTTGGCTCCACATCCCTCATGGGAACACCGTGGTGTATTATCTCTATTTTGTCCCTAGGTATCCCGTAAATTCCCGTAAGCAACTCCACGGTGTTGCGTGCCATGGTGACTACCTTTGCGCTCTTTTCACCGATTTTGGCCAATATCTCTTTGGGCTTTTCTGAAGGACTGGATAAAACCGTGTGTAAACACGTGACAATGGGGATTTTAACGCCTTCAATTAAATCAAGAACGTATTCTCCCCAATCTCCTCCGAATATACCGTATTCATGCTCTATCACTAATACGTCTATGTCAGATCCATTAATCTTATCAGCCAGTTGGATGTAGTCACTTCTCCTGTGCTGGTCGATCTCATACACCACATCCTCTTTATAATCGTAATGGCCATCGTTTACGGCGATAACCTCTAGGCTACAGTTGGAACAGGCTTTTTTTAAAGCCTTTATCAAATCCTGAGAGAATGTGGCTATCCCACACTCCCTCGGCGGATACGTAGTCAGGAAAGCGACTTTAAGGCCTTTTTCAATGTTCTTAACCATCTTAACGCCTGGCTAATTAAACCAGGATCCCTCCTCTCTCATATGGTATATTTTTATGAGCTATTTTTATATCAATTGCAGTCCTTCTGTATAAACATCGTTTGTATAAGCGGTGTGGAAAATGCGGCTATTTGAATCTATACAGCAATCGGATACCACCACGGAGCTCACCACTTCAGCCCCTTCGCTTACTATGACGTTATCCCACAGTATACTGCCTATCACCTTGCTGTTCTCGCTCACAATGCTATTATTACCTATCACCGTGTAAGGACCCACTCTAGCGCCGGACTTCACCACGGCATTCTCCCCTATATAAACAGGGCCAATGATTTCTGCCTGGGGGTGAACTTCTGCTCCTTTTTCCACGATCACCCTATCACCGCTCTCTTTTATTTTATCACTAAACCGGCAGAAATTGCACTTTCCGCTCAATACGTCTTTATGGGCTTTTGTGTACTTCTCCAATGTACCTATATCCAGCCAATATCCGTAAAACTGATACGCAGCCATCTTATAGCCCTTCTGCAAAAGTGCCGGGTAAGTATCCCTCTCCACAGACACCACTTTTTTGCCTGGGATTTCGCCGAATATCTCTGGCTCAAAGACATACACACCAGCATTTATCCAGTGCGAGTCTGTCTCGCCGGGTTTTGGTTTTTCTTTAAAGGATTTAATATAATTGTCTTTATCAAATTCTATCACGCCGTACTGAGAGGGGTTATCCACGGATGTCATGGAAATGGTAGCTATAGCGTTCTTGCTTCTGTGGTACTCAATTAAATCCCTATAATTCACATCACTTACTATATCAGAATTCAGCACAACAAACGTATCGTCAAAGAACTTCTCCGCGTTTTTTATCGCGCCACCGGTACCCAGAGGAGTCGCCTCTGATACATAGTGAATTTTTACCCCTAGGTCCTGACCTTCCTTAAAGTAATTTTTGATGTACTGAGACTTATAACAAGTACTTATGACTACCTCTTCAATGCCGCTGGACTTTAAATTCAATATGATCCTCTCCAAAAGAGGTCTGCCCACAATAGGGACCATAGGTTTTGGCAATTTATAAGTCAGCGGTTGCAACCTCGTGCCCTTGCCTCCTGCAAGTAGAAGCGCCTTCACCATATGTAAATTCACCTCCCTAAATTTTATTAAGTTTATATAAAGTATTTATATATAAATCGATATATACACCAGGCTTTTAGAAGACATGTGGTTTAATAGCATAAAATTAGATCATAATAAGCTATCAGCACTCAACATTAATGAGTGCTAACAATTTTATTTTATATAAAATTATCCAGTTTGTCAATAATAAAAATTTGCTTTTCTTTTAAATCATTAAGTGTTAAACTCATATTATGTAAAAACGATGGATGAAAGAAGGTATAAAGATGAGCTGGACGTTAAAACTAAAGGTCGACAAAAGGGAAAACGCAATCACGTACTTGCCATTTAGCTGTGAAAATAAAGGACTTAAAATCAGAGTAAACCAGAAATTTATAGAGAAAAACGACAAGCCATGGCTGCCAATAATGGGCGAATTCCATTTTTCGCGCTGCGACGAAGACCTGTGGGAAAGAGAACTGCTTAAAATTAAAGCGTGCAACGTGGATATTGTGGCTACATACGTTTTGTGGATATACCACGAGGAGATCGAAAATCACTTTGACTGGAGCGGCAATAAGAATTTAAGGAAATTTGTTGAGCTGTGCCATAAATACAACATGTTTGTATTTTTAAGGCCCGGGCCATGGGCTCACGCCGAGTGCAGAAACGGCGGATTCCCCGACTGGCTCTTAAAAAAAGGATGCAAGCTGAGGACAAATGACCCCACATACCTATATTACGCCAGGAGGTGGTATGAACAAATAGCTCTTCAGATTAAGGGGTTGTATTTTAAGGATGGTGGCCCTATAATAGGCATACAGTTAGAAAACGAGCTTTACGATGATAAGAAGCACATAAAAGCGCTAAAAGAAATAGCCCAGCAGCTGGACATGCATGTACCTATTTATACCGTAACCGGTTGGGGAGCCAACGGCGGGGCCAAATTTCCCTCCGGCGAGGTCATCCCTTCATTTGGGGGCTATCCTGAAGCCCCATGGGAACAGCACACCCATGAGCTTTTGCCCAATCCCAATTTCTTTTTTACAGACATTAGAAATGACTCGTCCATCGGAAATGACCTTTTTAAAAAAGAGGGTGCTGGAATAAAAGACAATAGTAAGGATACTGATTACAGCGACTATCCTTATATAACCTGTGAGTTAGGTGGAGGAAATCAAAAAACTTATCACAGGCGACCTGTGATAAATTCTGATGACGTGGCATCAATGGCAACAATAAAACTGGGCTGTGGCTGCAACCTGCTAGGTTATTATATGTTCCACGGCGGCAAACATTCCATCGGTAAACTGACGACTTTACAGGAGAGCAAAGAAACCGGCTATCCCAACGATTATCCCGTGATTTCCTACGACTTTCAGGCACCTATTGGTCAATACGGCCAGGTGCGGCCACATTATCATAAGCTCAGAAACCTGCATATGTTTGCCCATGACTTTGGTGAGACTATTGCGCCCATGGGCGTGTATTTTCCTGATGTATTGCCAGCTAACAGGTATGACACCACGACACCCAGGATGGCCGTTCGTTCAGATGGTAAAAAAGGCTTTGTGTTTTTCGCAAATCATCAGAGGTACCCCGGCATACAAGACATACCTAAAATCCAGGTAACGATAGACCTCATGGACGGAGAAAAAATTGTCATACCTTCACAGCCCTTTGACTTGCCAAAAGGCGCATACTTTTTCTGGCCCTTTAACCTTGACATTGGAGGAATTACGCTAGAATCAGCTACCGTTCAGCCCCTTTGCAAAGTAGAGGATAGAGAAAAGAACAAATCAACTTACTTCTTTAAGGTCTGCGATGGCGTAAATCCTGAGTATGTATTTAAAAAGGATATATCAGGACATGTAACTTGTGATACAAAAGGGGTCAACATAGAGGTAAGAGGAAACAGGACTATAATATCCAATATCCCCCTAGGCATCGAGTATCCCCTTAGCTTTACTGCGCCAGAAACCGGAAAACAGATACTAATCTACACACTAACCCAGCAACAGGCGGAAAGCTGCTGGAAAGCAAAGCTACTAAATAGAGAAGTGATAATAATAAGCGAAAGTCACAACCTTCGCTTTGAAGGCAATAAGATAATTGTATATGGAGAAAAAAACCATGGCAGTCTTGTCTTTTATCCAAAGCTTGATAAAAGCGTTCATTTCAACGGGCATATAATAGAACAGACAGCGTCAGGCAGATTCTGTAAGGTAAATTTTTCTTTTGTCCAATCAAAAAGCCGTATTGAAATCAAAGAACAAGGGTTTCAAACAGATTTATACGACAAGTACATGTTCATGGATGAAAGTGAAAGGTATTGCGCAAAGCAGTATAACATCTCCTGGGATGTAACAAATTTACAAGAACTGGATGACGCCATCCTTGAACTCGAATACATCGGAGACGTCATTCAGGCGTATTATAAAGGCCAGATCTTAAACGATGATTTTTACGACGGGGTAAATACATTCCAGATAAGCGTAAAAAAACTGGAAGACAGGAATTTAAAATTAAAGATTTCCCCTCTCAATAAGAACAAAAGGATTTACATTCAACAATGGCCGGAGTTTACTTCGAAACTAACGTGTAATATAACACAGGCTAAAGTAAGACCTATATTTAATTGAAAGAACAAAGGGTTGGCGATTAATTGCCAACCCTTATAACATCAGCGGCTAATTGCAATAATCCATAAACACTTCCCTGGCCCACTGTGCCCATTCCTCTTTGACGTTTATGGCATCCCACTGGGGATAGTCCTTGGCTATAAACCCTCCGTTAAATTTCCCAAACTGCTCTATCATTTTCCTGGCCTCACTCTGTATCAGCTCTTTGTCCCCTGTCTGCATCACTTTCTGTATGTCCACAGGGCTGTAAAAGGCTACTTTGCCTCCAAACTCTTCCGCTAACCTCTCTACTCCCATAAGCTCCGGTTGGTCCAGCTGCAACGCGTCTACTCCTACTTCTATCAGGTCAGGTATTATCTCGTATATGTACCCACACGAATGCATCAATACGTGCATGTCCCTGCTGTGCGCCCTCTCTATCAGGTACTTAAACGACGGCTTAAACAGCTTCCTCCACGTCTTGGGGTTTATTAGCAATGCCTCCTGCGTACCCCAGTCCTCGGCAAACCCTATCCCATCTGCGCCTATCTCTCCGTATATGTCTATCATCTTCGCCAGCATATCCACAACCATTTCGTTTAGCTTTAATACCTCTTCTTCGTTTAACATTATGTCTACAAAGAAATTCTCCATGCGGCGCAAATACCTCATGATGGCAAAGGGAAAGCCAGGTAACCCTCCAACTATATACTTATCCCTGTTGTCTTCTATCACGGCTTTAGCCTTCTCGTAGTACGCTATATCGGTGTAAAATTCCGGAAGCTTATAGCTTTTTAAAAGCTCCCAGTCATCTTCCAGTGCTCCTTTTATCACTTCCCCTTTTGACAGCCCTTCTAATCTGCCCCATATGTTGCCAAACTCATCCTTCCTCAATTGACCTTTAAAGTCCGGCACCAGCTTTCTGAGCTCTGGATAATCTCCCCACTCCCACCTATGGGGTGACGTGGGACCTACCCATTTAAAATCACTGGGATATGGAGAGTTGAAATCTCAACCTACGCGCTCGGGCCCAGAAAATTCCAGTGCCCTGATTATAATCTCTTTACTCGTCATTTAAGACCCACCTTTCTAACAGCTTTTTATAAATTATAACTCTTATTTAAGCCATCCTGTTAATTTGGCCAGCAATTTTGCGTATTCAATGTAATCAGGCCATGAAATATCCGGTGGAACCCCATGGTCACAACCAGGTACGTACCCACCTTCTTCGAGCAAAGGAGGTACAACTCGCATGACTTCTTCTTCCATTACCTTGCCTCCTTTTGCTATGGCCCTTTTATCAATACCACCCATAAAAGCCATTTTTCTCCCATACGTCTTTCTATACTGCACAATATCATTGCCTGCTGCTACTTCCACTGGCTCTGTACAGTTTATACCTACTTCTATCCATATCGGTATTAATTCCGCTATGTAACCGTCGCTATCCACTGATATAATCTGGCATCCGTTATCTCTAAATTTTGATATCCATTTGTCATAAACAGGTACCAAATACTCATATATCATCTTAGGCGATATCATGCTATGGCCTTTGTACGCCATGTCCTCAGCAATTGTGACTTTATCTATCGTAACATACGCAAGTACCCTATCGAGCATTTTATAAACAAAATCTCCCCAGAAATTAGCCATTTCTTTCACAAAATCCGGATCATCGATCATAAGCATGCATAACTTTTCAAAACCACACCACTCTCTTAGCTGCCAAAATGGTCCATTTATACTTAAAATTAAAGGGTAATCTCTATAGTTTAACTCTTTACATCTCTGAAAAAAGTCCTCTGGAAAGCGACCAGGTGTATCTACATCATATCTTTTTTGCATGTCTTCCCAATCTTTGTGATCTTCTACCGGGAATTTATGCCATTTTCGAGTTACAAAATCCTTTGCCTCTCGAATACATGCCAGGCTTTCAGCGTAGATTCTCTGGGATACCCAGGCATCAAGGGTACTTTATCAGTAGAGTCAAATGTCAATGCTTTTATAAACATATCCTTTACAGTCATAAATCAACTTCCCCCTTTTTTTACAAAACATAGGCTAGAGAACATATGAGACCTCTAGCCTGCATTCATTACTATCCTATATTTATGGCCTCTTGTTATATCTTTCTAATGCTGCGTTTTGGATCTTTATAGCCTCATCTATACCCATGCCCTTTATTGTATCTACATATTTATTCCATGTGCTGTCACTAAGCGGCTCTCTTCCCATTATAAATTTACCCATCATCTCCTGTTGGTACGTATTGATCTGATTCATTATAGAGGCCAATCTCTGACTTTCCTCTTCCGTCGGCGTTATAAGTGGTACAGTAAGGGAAGGATCAGCCTTTAACCACGTGGTAAACCCTGCTTCTTTTTGCTCCGGTAACTGCAAAATCTGTTCATAATAGCGCTTATCCTGATCCATAGGAGCACTAGAAATAGCAGGAGCCCATTGTGCTAATGCCTGATCGTATGACAAGCCATTAGGATTTTTAAAAATTATATCCGTATACTTGGGATAACCGTCTACCATATTATAACTCTGGCCCTCTATGCCAAAATTGAGGAGCATATGCCCTTCTGGACTATACTGATAATCAAGCCACTGTATAGTCTCTTTTAGATGTTTATTTTTTGAGCTAATAGCCGCCCCCACATTCATAACCTTAAGGTTTAAGGTCGAAGTAGTATATGATTTTCCTGCCGGTCCAATGGGCCAGGGAGCACCTACCAGATCAAAAGTGGGCTGCTTCGGTTTCATTAAATTCAGATATCTCCCCATATTGCCAGCCAGTAGGCCAAAATACGAACCTGCAAGATTATTTGTAATCTTATAATCAAAGGCCTTATTGTCATTGGTAGCTATATCCTGATCTATTAGCTTTTCCTTATACCACTGAGCCATGGTCCTTAAAAAATCTTTATATGCCGGTTGCATGGGCCCGTAATTTATCTTGCCATTGTCCACGTAAAAGCCATTTAATATACCCCACGCCGGCGTAAAGTTGCCTAAATCTAATATACCCTGACCATTAGAGCCTTTGCCTGTAAATGGTATTTCGTCCTTTTTGCCATTACCGTTAGGATCCTTATCCCTGAACGCCACCAGCGTATTGTGCCAATCGTCTACAGTTTTGGGAACCTGCAAACCCAATTTATCCAACCAGTCTTTTCTCAATTGCGGTCCCCAGTTGGCATTTATCAAAGCACCCACACTGCGTATAAAGGGAAAACAGAATATAGTTCCATCATCTAATTCCGCCTGTTTTTTTATATCAGGATTTTCTTCGAGCAGTTTTTTAAAATTAGGAGCGTACTTGTCAATCAAGTCATTTAATTTTATAATTGAACCATCGTTAAGATATTTCCCTGGGCCACCTGGAGCTGTCCACCAACTGTGATAAATAATATCAGGTAAATCATTGGACGCCATCATCAGGTTAAACTGATCGCTTTCCTGCCCCATTGGTGGGTGTAAAAACTTAATGTGAATACCTGTGCGCTTTTCTATCTCTTGATAAGCTTTTATCTCACCAAAATCTTTCATAGTCGCCGCCATTTTAGGATCCATCGCTCTCCAGAACGTAAGCGTAAGCGGCTCTTTAACTATGGGAAGCTTTATCTCCGTTATCTTGTCGCTCTGACTGCCCCTAGAGCTGGAAGAACTCTTCCCTCTGCTTGAAGATTGCTTACTGCCACACGCCGTGAGCACTGAAAACGTGAAAATTGCACACAACGCTATAATTAGCGCTCTTTTAATCTTCATTATACATGACTCCCCCTTTTTTACTTTTTACTTTTTATTACGCTTATCATTACTTTCACCATGTTCAGGCTCTTTACCGGCAATTTTGTTTTGAGGAATTTCAGGCATCGGATTTCGGAAATCGTTTATCTGATGGATAATCCCTCCCCTCTTAAAATATATTAATTTTAGATAGGTATTATGCTTAATTCAATTATAATTTTTTGCAAAAACATTTTCAAAGTTCAAATTCGCTCAATCATGTGCCCGTCACATTACATACCGGGCACAGAACAAAAACAGTCCACAATTTCAGTGGACTGCTTATCTCCCTTCATTAATTGCCTTAATCTTTTCAGGCTGAATCTTGGGTTTTCTGTCGTACGTCAACAGGCCGTTAACTTCTTGCTGTACATCAGTAAGTTGTGTATAACAAAAACCGCAAATATAATCTGTTGACATTATAGCATGGGTAATCTTTTTGAATCGCTCCAAAAACTCTTCTTCATCAGCCACTCCTTTGCCATACCCCCAACCTTTATCAGACTCAAACGCTATTCCACCGTATTCTGTAATCAATACAGGCTGACCTTTATAACTGTAACCGCTGGCAAAAATGAACCTGCCTGCCGGCGCTCCATTCAACATTTTTTCTTTATCGGCATATGCTTTGATAAAATCATCGCCATCTGCCCTGTAGTCGTGTATGGTGCAAAGGTCTGTATCTGTATGTTCCCATCCATCGTTGGATATAACCAGCCTCGTGGAATCCAGGGAGCGTATCATATTTACCACTGCTACTGTATAATCCTGCTGTGCTTTATCTACTAATATATCGGGCACACCCCAGGATTCGTTAAAAGGCGTCCACGCTATGATGCAAGGATGGTTATAATCCCTTTCAATTATTTCCTGCCATTCCTTGATATAAGTGTTAGCGGCTTCAGCGCTAAACTCGTAAAACGATGCCATCTCGCCCCAAACCAAAAGTCCCAGCCTGTCACACCAATATAGATATACAGGATCTTCTACTTTCTGGTGCTTTCTTACGCCATTATATCCAAAGGCTTTTGTCATCTTTATATCGTTGATTAAAGCCTCCTCATCAGGGGCTGTAAGATTTGATTTAGGGAAATAACCTTGATCTAAAATAAGCTTCTGATAGTAAGGATGATTATTCAGAAGCACCCTGCCATCTTTTACAGATACCTTGCGCATACCAAAATAGCTAGACACTTTATCGATTACAAGTCCGCTATTGTCTATTAAGGCAAACTCTATATCATATAGATTGGGACTTTCAGGACTCCATAGCCTAATTCCCCATTCAAAATCCTTGCTTTCTACATTCATGGAGAATTTTAAGTTGGCGCCTATGCACTTTAATGTGCTCGAGGATATCGATATACCTTGGAAGGATATATCGGTCTTCACGCTGCATCCAATGGCCTTTTCGCTTACTCTTATCTCTATATCGATTTCTCGACGATCGATATCAGGTGTTATATGCACACCTTTTATATGCCTCTCGTCAACTGGCTCTAACCAAACTGTCTGCCATATACCGGAGGTCCTGGTATACCAGCACCCGAAAGGCTCGTCCATCCATGTCTGTTTACCCCTGGCCTGCTTTTTATCCGCCGAGATATCATCGGCTTTTACCACCAACATCTCGTTTCCATCCCATTTCAGGGCATCTGTTATATCAAAGCTGAAAGGTGTATGACCGCCTTTATGGCTGCCAACATAAATCCCATTTATCCATACTTTTGCAATATAGTCCACCGCCCCGAAATGAAGAAATACCCTTTTTGATTTCCACGCCGCAGGCACGCTAAAAGCGCGTTTGTACCATATGTGATCGTGTCGTGATGTATCCCCTATACCGCTCAACTCGCTTTCAAAACAGAAAGGAACCACGATTTTCTCCGCAAAATTGTGATTTAAATACCATTTCTGGCTCTCCCCTACGTTGTCATCGTCAAAATCAAAGTCCCATGTACCGTTTAAATTTAGCCAGTCCTTTCTCACAAAATCGGGTCTAGGATATTCTGGCCTTGGTATATCGCTCATGAACACAACCTCCTCTAACACAATATTCTCTTTATTAATTTTCGACTTGAAAAGCTTTTATCCTTTCAAACCTGACAAAGTTATGCCTTTTATAATGTTTTTTTGGAAAAATAGAAATACTATAATAACAGGTAAAGAAGCAAAAGCATTCGCCGCCATGGGCCTTACATAATCCTGGGAGTATGAACTCATAAAATTAGGTAAACCTACAGGCAATGTCATTATTTTATCTGAAGTAATTGATAAAAACGGCCATAGGAAATTATTCCACGAGCCTAAAAACGTGAATATCGCCAAAGATGATAATGACGCCTTTGACAGCGGCAAGAAAATCCTCCACCATATCCCAAACATACTGCAACCATCTATTGTAGCAGCCTCCATTAATTCGTTTGGTATTCCATCAAAAAACTCCTTTAATACTAAAACACCTAAGGGCCCGGCAAGCGATGGCAAAATTAATGCCCAATAGCTATTTAGCAGATTCATACTATTAATTTCCATATATAAAGGTATAATCACAGCTTCGCCTGGTACCATCATACCACTTAGAATCAGCCAAAAGGCAACATCTTTATATCTAAAATTAATCTTAGATAAAGCAAATGCAGCTAATGACGCAAAAAGCAAACTAAAAGCAGTAACAACAATAGCCACAAATGCGCTATTAAATGTCCATCTAAGGATAGGTGCGTTTTCAAATACATAAACATAATTTTCAAATGTGTAAGGCAATTTAAACCATTCAGCTACATCAGTTACAGGGCTTCCTTGCGGCTTTAAAGATGTAATTATCATCCAAATAAGAGGGATCATCCATAATATAGCTAATATATAAACTACAAAGTATAAAGCAATTCTACCTATAGTCAACTTTTTAGTACCAACATATTCTACCATCAAATATCACCTCTTTTAATCGTTACTGTTTTTACCGAAATATTTGACCTGCAAAAATGAAAGCACCACTAACACAATAAAGAACAAAAACGACATAGCACTTGCTAAACCCAGTTCATTACTGGTAAAGCCTGTTTCATATATATATTGTATAATAGGCCTTGTTGCATTACCCGGACCACCACGAGTTACCAACCATATTTGCCCAAAGACTTTGAATGAAGCAATAATTTGTAAAATTGTTATCAAAAGTATTAAACCTCTCAAAGCAGGTAACGTTATATATCTTATCATCTGCCATGGACTTGCACCATCTATGGCAGCAGCTTCATAATGTTCCTGCGGTATATCCTGTAACCCCGCTAAAAACAAAATCATATTAAAGCCTATCGTCCACCACGTAGTAATAAGTACAATAGAAAACCAGGCAAGTTTAGGATCATTTAACCAAAATGGTTCAGACTTAATGCCTAATTGGTGCAATTGATAATTTAAAAATCCTGTATATGGTTGTAGCATAAATACCCATGCACTACTAATAACCGCTACAGAAAGAATATTGGGTATAAAGAAAATCGCCCGCAAAGCAGTTTTTCCCTTAAGATTTTGGTCCAAGATCAAAGCTAATAACAAAGGTAAAATCACTAATACAGGTGTTGAAATAATAGTAAAAAAAGTTGTATGCCATAATGACAACCAAAAATCCACATCCTTAATAGTTGTTAGATAATTATCAAATCCAACATAACTCTCTCTCCCCGTTAAACTCCATTTGTTAAAGCTTACCCATAAACCATAAAAAATAGGAGCTAATGTAAATACGATAAAAAATACAAAATAAGGAGCCAAAAATCCTGCAGCTAACAAATCATTGTAAATTCTCTTTGTTTTTCCATATCTCGTACTTGTATTACGAGCTATAGCAATATTCATACTTTATTTCCTCCCATTAACGAGAATTGTATCTAGGGTTACCCCTAGATACACATATATTATCTATTAAGTATTTTTTCCATGTCTTGTACCGCTTTTTCCAAGCCTTTATCAACAGGGATCTTTTTTGCCCAAATTAAATCCAAATCTTGTACTAATGCATCTTTAATAGGCCATGTCTTAGTCGATTGAGGTAAAAATACTGCTTCGCTAGCCGCTTTTGCATAATCTGATCTATAAGGTAATTTTTTGAATTCTTCTGAGTCTGTTACAGAAGTAACGCTCGGAATATGCCCTGCTTTTGACCACATCCATCCATGCTGTACTACCCAATTAGCAAACGTTAATGCAGCTTTAATTTTTTTATCATCTTTACCTTTTTTCTGTACCGGTATTATAAAAGTATGTGAATCGGCCCAAGTAGCAGGCTTATCAAATATTTGTGGAAATGACATAGCTCCAAAATCTAAATTTTTTGTTGTTTCAAACTGTGCTGTAGCCCAAACACCTGTCGGTAAAAGAACTGCTTTACCACCTTGGAAAAGTTGATAAGTATTCTGAAGATTAATTGGCACTAAACCACTCTTAAAAAAGTTTAAAATATATTCCGCAGCCTTTCTCCCTTGTTCATTGTTAATTATAACCTTTTTACCGGTTTGATCTAAAAGCCCAGGACCTCCTAGTTGGTTATATAAAGCCCACCAAGTACGATAAGCATCTTCTCCTGACGAAGGAAGTGCCATCGTAATAACACCTTTGGGAGCCTTTTGTTTAATTTGCGTTAAAAATTTAATAAAACCATCGGGACCCGGCTCTATTATTGGCTTACCATCTTGACCTAATAACCCCACATCTTTTAATAATTTTTTATTATAATACAAGATATGCGGATGAGCATCTAATGGAATTGCATAATGTTGGCCATTAAATATAGTGGAATCCAGTATATTTTGATTAAAAGCAGACCAATCAATGTTAAGAAGTTTCGCATATTCATCAAGTGAATAAACGATTTTTTTATCTACTAATTCCGGCAATCTAGATGAATGCGAAATAGCTATATCAGGAGCATTTCCACCTGCTATCGCAGCTTGAAGTTTCGTATAATAAGTTCCCCATTCCTGAATGCGCGCTATAACTTCTATATCAGGATGCTCTTTATTAAATTCTTTTACAATTTCATTCATTGTATCGCCATCGCCACCAGTAAATAAATTCCAATATACTACTTGTATTTTGCTCGATGACGAACTCGCCGAACTCGTCTTTGATTGTGACTTACTTGCTGTTACCGAAGATTTATTGGAACAACCACTTAATGTAAACATAAAAGTGACCACAAAAACTAATACTAATGATAAATTTTTAAATTTTTTCACAAAACCATCCTCCTTTATTTTCAAAAATAAATTAAACACTTTCTTACAGTTATCTCCCCTCTCTTTTAAATCACCCCTTCTTTTTTCAAATCTTTAATAAACTTTCTAAGCTTATAATAACCTTCCATAAAAACATTTTCAAAGCCTAAATTTGATCAAATTAGCCGAATATTCTCCGTTTTTTTTTTCAGAATTTTACTCTCGTTTTCTTATTTTTTCTCCGTTTTTCTCCTCTATATAAAAAAGGCCTGTACTTTTAAAAGTACAGGTCTCTTTGTCCTTGCTCTATCTTTTTTAAACGCTCCACCGTTATCTGCCTCACCCTATCGCTCTTTATCTCTTTAAGCCCTTCCTGGATGACCTTTTCGCCAACCCTCTTTGTCTCATCTGACGCGTAATCCTCTAGGTATTCTTTAAATGTAAGGAGGGCATTGGGCTGACAACAATTCTGTATATTGCCCGTTTTGGCCAATGCCATAAACCTCTCACCAGTCCTGCCGCTTCTATAGCAAGCGGTACAGTAACTAGGCACATAACCAGACTCACATAGCATCCTTATGATTTCCTCAGGGCTCCTGTTATCGCCTACCTCAAACTGAGCTGTTTTCTCCATTTCCCCTTTCTTTTCGTATTCCTCCGCATACCCTCCTACGCCGGTACAAGAGCCAGCGCTTATTTGGGATATACCCACAGAAATCACTTCATCTCTAAAGCCAGGAGCTTCCCTTGTAGACAGTATCATCCCCGTGTAAGGCACCGCCAAACGGATAATAGCTACCAGCTTTTTAAAATCACGGTCAGAAACCATATACGGATAATTTTTAAAGGACACGCCTTCCGCAGGCCTCAACCTGGGAACCGATATGGTATGGGGCCCTACCCCAAAGGTTTCATCCAGATGCTTGGAGTGAAATATCAAGCCCATTACCTCAAACTTGTAGTCATATAGCCCAAATAAAACGCCCAATCCCACATCGTCTATCCCCGCCTTCATAGCCCTATCCATAGCTGTGGTATGCCAATCATAATCGGATTTAGGCCCCATGGGATGTACCTTTTTGTACGTTTCTCTGTGATATGTCTCCTGGAACAGCACATATGTGCCTATGCCGGCTTCTTTAAGCTTTTTGAATTCATCGATGGTAGTCGCCGCTATATTTACATTTACTCTCCTTATATTCCCCCTGTCTTTCTGCGTAGCGTATATGGTCTTTATAGCATCAACCACGTATTCTATAGGGTTATTAACAGGGTCTTCTCCCAGTTCAAGGGCAATCCTTTTATGTCCAAGGGTTTCTAAAATCCTCACCTCTTCAGCTATCTCTTCCATGGTGAGCTTTCTCCTCTTGATCTTGTCATTAGTCCTATGATAGGCGCAATACGCGCAGTTATTAATACAGTAATTGCTTATATAAAGCGGTGCAAACAACACTATGCGCTTTCCGTATATCTTCTCTTTTATAATACGGGCCGCCTTATACACCTTCTCCAGTTCGCCCTCGTCTTCCACCTGCAACAGGGTCGCTACCTCAAGGGGCGTCAGCCCTTTAGCTTCAAGGGACTTTTCGATTATCCTGTCCACATCAAACTGGCGCTTCTTGCCCTCCTCCAGAAGCCTGTATATCAGGTCTTCATCTATAAAATCCGCCCTTTCCCATTCTTCCACCTTTATCATATACGACATCTCCTCTCATGATAATTGAGCGACTTGTTAAAAAGTACGCTTCACCTGCCCCTATAGCTTCCGTAATCCTGGCCGACTTCCCTTCCCAATGACCTTATAATCCCCTCAATACACAGGCGGCAGTGGGAAGGCTTCTCTCCTATGCATATCTTGGATGGATATATTTCGTATCTGGGCCTGTACTCAGGAGGCATCACATTGGGCATCACCACATTAGCCCCTGCCATCAGCGCTTTCTGCCTACCCTGAGGGTGAATGGTGCCCACCGCTGTGGTGGCAGGGATATTGGCATAAGGCAGCATAAGCCTTGTAATAGCCACCATCCTCAACGTCATCTCCAGCGTTCCTCTGGCTTCATCTCTAAAGGGGGTGCTATGATGGGGTATAAAAGGACCTATACCAGCCATTTCCACATCCAATTCCTTTAAAAGCATAATGTCCTCAGCCAAATGTTCTACCGTCTGACCAGGCAAACCTACTATATCCCCTGATCCCACCTCGTAACCCAAATCCTTTAGTGCCATAAGGCAGTCGATTCTGTCTTTATAACTCATATCAGGGTGCATTTCCCTGTAATGACCAGGATTAGCGGTCTCGAACTTTAAAAGATACCTATCAGCACCCGCTTCCTTCATGATCTTGTACTCTTCATAGCTTCTTTCTCCAATGCACAGGGTTATAGCTACATCGGCTATTTTCTTTATTTCCTTTATAATATACGCCATAACATCCGCTGTATAAAATTCGTCCTCGCCCGATTGCAGCACAATGGTTTTATATCCCAGCAATGCCGCATTGTGCGCGATCTTCACAATGTCCTCAGGAGACAGCCTGTATCGCTCTAGGGACACATTATCGCGCCTCAAGCCGCAATACTTGCAATTTCTCCTGCAGTGACTGGAAAACTCTATCAACCCTCTCAAATGCACACAGTCGCCCACGCACTCATGCCTCAATTGATCCGCCTTTTTAAAAAGGTACGCCTCCTCTTCCACCCCTTTGGGCTCCAACAGCCTCATCACTTCGCCTTTCGCAAGATTATGTTCCTTATAGGCCTTGTCTACCAGCTCAAAGTAATCCATATAATCACCTCGTAAGTGCCGTCTTTACCCGAACACCGGCTAAATTTCCCAATTTTCCCGTAAGAGCCCCTATCTCATCGGTGGTTCCGTCTACTATAAGGGATATAACCGAAAGCCCCCTATCTCTATAAGGTATACCCATCCTTCCCACGATTATATCCCCGTACTCGCTCAATATCCTGTTTAGGCTATCCGCCACCTGCTCCCTATGCTCTACCACTATGCCGATAACGCCAATACGCTTTTCCATTGTCTCACCCCAACTAAAAAAGCCTACCTTAAAAAGGTAGACCTAATTCGCTTATTTGCTCAAAATATAAGTAAATTACGCCTCCCTTCTTATCAGGTACTACCCCTCTAAGTCAGGATGAATATTAAACTTTGTTTGTTATAATATTAACATATTTTTACCTGTAAGTCAAGTTCCAGGTGTCCTCTTAAATTTATAGCCTTTTAAAAAAGACACTATGAACAGCAAAAGGGGAATACCTGCGCTTATAAAAAGAGAATAAGGATAGGACCTCATAAGGTAATAATAGACATCCGAGACGTTGTCAAAAAATAACTCCGACAGAGATAAAACCAGAAGCCCCAATGGAATTATAGTAGGTTTAGGATCCTTTAGCCCTCCTAGCTGACATACACACGCATTGGCTGTATTCAACAACAGCAAAAGCTTTAACATAATGCCAACTACCCATAGAGCCAGTATAATAGCGTCAAGCCTCTGAAAATACTCAGCGTAGTTTATCATCCTCACCAGCTGAAGAGCCGGAAATAAGATCTTGGACGTGGCTATAGGTCCAAATACGGCAATGGCAATGGTCCCCGACTCTAATATCAACCCCAAAAGTAAGACAGCCAATAAGCCAGCGGGCATCGCCTTATCTTTGTTGCTTATAGCAGGATATATCATCAGAATCAACGCACTTTCTCCAAAATAGGACAACAAAACTAGAGCTCCTTTTAAAGAAGGCATGATCCCATTTTCAAAAGCAGGCAGGTATTCATAGAAATCCGCCATAGGAATAGAAAATATTATAACAAATGCCAGAAGGCCCATCCCCATGAAAAATCCTAGTTCGATAACCCTCGTTATAGCCTCAAAGCCGCAATAGACTCCATAACACATCACGATAGAAGCAGTAATTAAAATCACAGTTATAGGCGTCTTAATTAAAAAAGCTGATTTCAGCATCTCCCCCAGCTCCCGCAGTGCGATGGAGTTGAGGTATATAAAATAACCTGCGTATAGTAAACCTGTTAACCTACCCAAAACGCGGCCTAAAAGGTCTACGGCATACTCCATTAAAGTCTTGTCCTTATGCATGTCTCCTAATTTTATAAACACGTATATCATAAAAAGTGCAATCACAGTAGATATCAATACAGCCGCCCAGGCATCCCTACCCGATAAAACAGCTACTATTGACGGTGGGAACATATCCGCCGTTGTAACAATTAAAACCACTATTATGTACATAAACTGCACACTTGATATCTTTTCACTGGACATGCTATAGCCTCGCCCGTTTTTTGACACAAATACCCCTCATTTGAATCTAAAATTATTCAATTATATTATTTCAAAGCAGTGCAAATAATATTTACGAGGTGAGACAAATGGCGAAAAAAATCGTCAAACCCATACCGGCAAGGGACTACAGCGCGAGAAAATCAAGCAATGCCCAGTTGTGGCAAAATTCACAGTACCTGTCTAAAAACCTCGACATGAATATAAGCTATTTCAAAAATTCATTTAATCAGGATACGGACATCGTATATAGGTATTTTACATTATACGACAAAAAAGTAAGAGCTGCCATTATATTGGTCGATAGCCTGGTAAACAAAGAGTCAATTCAAAAAAACCTCCTCCGACCTTTAATGAACGGGGACTATCCCAACGGAGGTATTAAAGACCTGTTCGCCGTTATAAAAAACAACCTGCTGGCAATGGAGGATATAAGAGAAGAAAACCAACTGGATCAACTGAAAGACAGTATACTAAACGGCAATGTGGTGCTGCTAATCGACGGATATGACACCGCTATAATCGTGAGCGCTCAAAGATGGGACATGAGAGTCGTGGAAGAGCCTATATCCGAAGCCGCGGTAAGAGGATCCCGCGAGGGATTTAACGAAAATCTCAAGACCAACATCGCTCTTATACGCCGCAGGCTTAGAACACCTCAGCTTAAGATAGAAAACCTTAAAGTAGGCACCCTGTCAAAAACCAATATAGCCATAGCGTATATCCAGGGCGTTGCCAGCGAAGACATGGTAAACGAAGTGAAAAGCAGGATCAAGCGAATTCAAATAGACGGCGTTTTAGAGAGCAAATACATTGAAGAATTAATAGAAGACGCACCCACCTCCCCTTTCCCTACAGTGGAGTATACCGAAAGGCCCGACAAAGTGGCAGCAAGCCTTTTGGAGGGGAGAATAGCCATAATTACCGACAACACTCCTTTTGTGTTAATAGTGCCTGCCGTATTGTTCCAATTCCTCCAGTCCACTGAGGATTACTACCAGCACTATATTGTAATAACCCCTTTGCGGTGGATAAGGATTTTTGCGTTGTTCATAAGCCTTTTCTTGCCTTCCATATACATCGCGGCTACCACCTTTCATCCTGAGATGATTCCCCCACCTCTAGCCATAGCTATAGCTGCCCAAAGGGAAGGCGTGCCGTTTCCTGCCTTGATTGAGGCATTGCTTATGGAGATAAGCTTTGAATTCTTAAGGGAAGCAGGTATAAGGCTGCCAAAAGTCATCGGTCAGGCCGTTTCCATTGTAGGCGCTCTGATCATAGGCGATGCAGCCGTATCCGCCAGTATCGTCTCTCCTGCTATGGTCATAGTGGTGGCATTTACAGGTATAGCGTCATTTATCGCGCCTTCTTTTGCTTTTGGTTTTACCATCAGGCTACTGCGATTCCCTATCATGCTAATAGCCGGCATTTTTGGCTTTTACGGCATCATGCTATCAGCAATAGCGTTAATGCTGCACCTGGCGTCCTTAAGGTCCTTTGGCGTCCCTTACCTCTCACCTATAGCGCCTACGAATGTGTCAGACCTCAAAGACACCTTAGTCAGGGCGCCGTGGTGGGACATGAAGTCCCGCCCTACCCATATAAGCGAAAAAAACGTAAAGCGGCAAGCCGACCACATGAAACCTCAGCCTGACCATGGAGATGATCATCAATGAAAAAGACGTCTTTTCGCTTTTTTATAACTTTATTATTATCTCTATCGTTTTCGCTTGCTCTCACAGGCTGCTGGGATAAGAGGGAAATAAATGAGCTGGCTTTTGTGCAAGGGGTGATAATAGACAAAGACGCAAATAACATAAAGCTCATACTGCATATCTTAAAACCCTCGGTGCTAGCCCAATCAAAAGGAGGCGGGCGAATGGGCGGTGGGGGTGGGGGCGAATCATCAAAACCCTACCTTATAATGTCTGAGGAAGGCCCCACTTTATCCAAAGCCCTATCAAAATTCAACAACAGCCTATCGCGAGAGCTTTTTATTCAGCAAAATGATATATTTTTCATATCTGAAAAACTGGCAAGAAGTGGCTTAAACGAGATACTGGACGCCCTCACCAGGCAAAACGAGTTCAGGAGGACAAGCTATCTCATGGTCCTCAAGGGCAAACCAGAGGATATAATGCAGGCACCTGCAGGACTTGAGCAAATCCCCTATAAGGAGGTCCTCGGAGCTATAAAAAGATCTATGAAGACATCCACAGCTTATGTAACTAATATAAATGATTTTTTTAAAGCGCTGACAGCAGGAGAAGGAAGGCAACCTATCATGGGGGTGATCAGCGTCACCAAAAAAAACGGCAAACCTTCTGGAATATCGGTAGAAAACGCTGCGATATTTAACAAAGACAAGTTCATAGGCTACACCAATGCCTTAGAGACCTCCGGGCTTTTGTTCATAAACGGCAAGATACAGAACGGTACCATAGAACTGAACCGCGGTCCTGACCAACAAAAGGGAAAGGTCACGTTGGAAATCATAAAGTCCAAAACCAGCGTAAGGCCTGTGCTAAAGGACAATAAGCTATCCATGCAGATATCTGTCACCGCTGAAACCACCCTTGATGAACAAGAAACCTCCATAGACCTGTCCAATCCTCAAAGGATAAGTGAACTAGAGCAGCTGCAAAACGCAGCGATAAAGCACCGGATACAATTGGCCCTCAACAAAATACAAAAGGAATACAAATCAGATGTATTCGGCTTTGGTGAAAAAATACATCAGCATTATCCTAAAATATGGAACCAGATTAAAGGAGATTGGAAGGACCTCTTCCCCCATTTACCTGTAGAAATAAAAGTAAAATCATGGCTGGCACGCACCGGCATAACCAGCAAACCACCCAAATATTAAAGAGGAAGGTGTCAATAAACATGTTCAATGCTCTGCTCATAACCGCTTTGTTCGTCATTATAGGGGCAATTCAGATTACTCCCCTTGTAAAGGGCAAAAAAAATAGAGAACTAATAGTATATATAATAGTTCTCTCACTGGCGTATTTTTTTAGCATCATCCAGGTATTTGGAATAAGGTTAAAAAAACCTAATGACTTCCTTACCTGGATCAATAAAATCTTTTAATTTTATGTAGGTCGGTTGCACTATTGACTCCATATGGCCCAAGTGCCCATATACAGGCCATATATCATCATCCCCTACACTTTAATAAATTATACCATATATGCCAATCTGTCAAGAGTTAAAATTTTTTGTCTTTATCAATTGATAAAAACTATCCAACATCTCCACATCTACCTTTTGCGGCTCCCTGCCATACCTCACCCTGTTAAAAGCAAAGGCCACATCGCGAAAATTTATCTCACATTCCAGGTGTTTTGATATCCTATCGGCAAATTCCAGTATTGTCTCCCCTGAATACATTTTAAACCCACAACTTGATAAATGTGCTAACACCTCTTCAAACTGCCACAGAGCCCTTTGCTTGGGATCTAATGGTACCACAGGCTTTTTCTTTCTGTACCTAAAAGCCCATACGGCAAAAATAACTAAGGCAAAAAGTCCAGCTGTTAAAATAGCCACTCCTCTTGCCCATTCTGGCCCTTTGTTGAGCTTGTCGCTCTCTGATTTTGAAGTGCCGCTATAGGTTTTATTTTCACCGCTGCTATCCTTTTGTGTTTCATTTCCTTTATTATTTGTGCCCTGAGTATAATCAGGCGTAAATGTTTCATGGCTGTAACCGCTATAATACCCGTTGGCAATGCCATAAGGTGTCGCGCCCCCAGCCGAATAACTCCTTCCATAATAAAGGGGGAGATAAAAAGGCGTAGGCTCAAAGTTAACCCATCCATAACCCGGGAAATAAGCCTCCACCCACGCATGAGCAGCAGCGTCGGTAACGGCCTTGTAGCCTCCTTGCGCGCTTTCACCGCTGTCCGAAGCCCTATATATAAAGCCTGTCACATACCTTGCAGGTATTCCTACACATCTAAGCATTACAGCCATAGCCGAGGCGTAGTAAGTGCAATAGCCCTTTTTTAATTCAAAGAGAAAATAGTCCGTAAAATCCCTGGAAGCAGGCGTTGAAGGGACATCTAAATTGTACTCGTATTGCCTCAGATACGCTTCTATTGCCAGCGCCTTATCAAAAGGCGTCTTATAACCCTCGGTTATCTTTAAAGCCAGGTCTTTTACTCTCTGGGGAAGTTCATCAGGAAGCTGCAAATACCTTTTCATGCTATCAGGCACTTCCATGGATGTATAAGCCCTCATCGCATTGGGGTCTACATCAGGTTGAAAAGCCGTAAAGGTGTACTTAAAACCACTGCTTACGCGACGGCTATAGCGCAACTGAAGGTCTTCATCGGATTCAATTGCGCCGCCGGGCGTCTTCACGTATACAGGCTGTAAAACAGTGAACAACACCCTGGTGCTCCACGGCCCCTGCATAATATCCACAGTAATATTTCTGCCTTTGACGCCTTTACTATAGGCTTTGGGTATAAATCCATCCTGGACATCTACCCATCGCTCACCGCTTTTCGCCCACCTTTTGCCGTCATACATATCATACACACCACCTCTCAAATACAGTGTATCTGCGGTGGTTTTCACATAAAGCGCCACTCCATTATCAGAAACAGCAGGACCTCCTAACCACTGAGCTCCTTCTGTAAACCCCGTAAAACCAACACCCGCAGTGTCATTCCACCCTCTCCATGTCCTGACCACGGGGAATGTATCCTGTACCCATTGGCTGAGCCTCTCCCAGGAAACAGGCTGTATCTTCACAGGCATGTAATGCACTGCACCCATCACAATCGCACAGGCCATAAAACCCCATCCCATCACCCTTATATCGGCGTTATCAAAAGGGTAATTAAATACAGCGCAGTACACTAAAGATGCGGCCACAAAATACAGCATATAGGTATATGCCCTGTCTACAAAGCCATACCACTGCACGGCAAATATTCCAATCCCTATGGCAAAGGCTACGTAAAACAGCCTAAACCTCACCGCCAACGCGTACATGGCCAGAGAAATGCCGGCGTACATCAACAGCGAAAGGGGGACTACGTAGCCGTTTGCCCTCTCGTTGCCACTAATGTATTGCACTGACCACCCGATGAAATCTCCGAGGTGTACCGCCTTCTCTCCATGCCAATGCGCAAAAGCCCAGAGCAAAATCCCACAGCCAATAAAAACAGCGCTATGCCATGGATACTTAAATATAAAAGCAGAGGCCAGCATGAAGAGGACTGTAAGCGCCAATACAGCGCTTTGAGAATAAGGGGATGCAAGCCCTCTGGATACAGACTCATTTATTGTAAAAGCCATGAACGCTGAAATCGCGAATAACACCCATTTTTTACCCAATTCCCCACAACCCCTTTTTCAAGTTCATGCGCTTATACACCTGGCGTAAATGCCGTTATCATTTAAAAATGTCAAAACGTCGGAGTACTTAATTACATCCTTTTCCCTCGTTACGACAAACACCACGACCCCACAGCCCTTTGCCTTGCACGCCGACAGCCGGTCCACCAGCTCAAAATCCGCATAAGGGGTGATCACCGTCAGTGAATCCCCGTATTGGGATGTTTCCACAAAGTCCTTAAGCACAGCGGAAACCTTGATCTCTTCCTTAGGTTCCAGCAGTATAAGCTTATCCAATAACTCTGTAAACTGATGTATATTTCTGCCCTCCACCACCGCCGTGGCCGTGACAACCTTTGTGGGTATGTTTAACTCAAGGTAGTACTTGAAAAGGGATACGCAGTACTCCATAGCTTTTTCATCTACCAGCGCATCGCCGTAATTCCCCTCGAACCTGTCCAAGAAAATAGTCATGGTGTTATCAGCCAGCTGCTCGTAGTTCTTTACGTAAAGTTCCCCTTTTTTAGCAGACGTCTTCCAGTGAATCCTTTTCAAATTGTCACCATACCTGTACTTTCTCGTATCCGATATACTGGTGTAATCCTCGTATATCCTGTCATTTACTGGAATTGTACCAAATTGCTGGCGGGCCTCAAGGTGCAGGCTTTGAATCGGTATAAGCTTAGGATAAGCCCTTATCTCTGCGCATTTTCCGGTATCCCTTGAATAAGAAAAGAGCTGAAAGCCATCCCTTATCTCTATATTCAAAGGGCCCAGCCTGTATACGCCGTAGCGTCGCAGAGATAGTTCTTTTACCAATACCTTGCTTTCTGCCGGGGCAAAAGAAGATCTCAGTATATTTCCGAAATTTATTTCCGATAAGGATACATAAGGGTAAAACAGCGGATATGTATTTCTTACAACGATTTCAACAGCGGCGGTTTCGCCTACAAAAATCCTCTCATTTCTTGCTTTCAAATCGCAAGATATGCCTCTAGAAGAGGCAAAACACCACACTATAGAGAGCATTACTGTAAACAGGTAAACGTAAAACAGCGTATAAGTAAAAGGACCGCCCGTAAAAAGGGCGATTAAAAAAAGCGCTATCAACAAACCAAATACAACAACGTATTTAAACTTAAACCAGGGCCACAGGCGATCAAGCATAATCTCTCACCACGGGCACATTGACTTCATTTAAAATGCCCTTTATAAATTCTTCGTTGCTCATACCTTTTAACCTGTACTCAGGCTTAATTACCAACCGATGAGAAAGCACCGGCACTGCCAGCATTTTTACATCATCAGGTATTACATAATTGCGATCGTTTACAATGGCATTGGCCTGAGCCCCTCGGGCCAGCATAAGAGATGCCCTGGGGCTGGCACCTAAATACACATACCGATTGTCCCTGGTCCTCTGCACGATGTTCACGATATACGTCATAATGCTGTCGTCTATGTATACGTACCTTACGCTCCTCTTTATCTCCAGAAGTTCCTCTTTGGTCATAATTGGAGTAAGTTCTTTCAATACCTCATGCTCTATAAACCTTTTAATAATGGCCTTCTCCTCCCAATGGTCGGGATAACCCATGGATATCTTCATCATAAACCTGTCCAGCTGGGATTCGGGCAGCGGATACGTCCCCTCGTATTCTACGGGGTTTTGTGTGGCCAGCACCATAAAAGGCTCTTCTACAGGATAAGTGTTGCCATCCACGGTCACATGGCCTTCTTCCATCACTTCCAGCAAACTGGATTGGGTTTTAGGCGATGTCCTGTTGATCTCGTCAGCAAGGACAATTTGGCTGAAAACAGGACCTTTTTTAAACTCAAATTCGTTGGTTTTTTGGTTGAATACCGACACACCCGTTATATCCGATGGGAGAAGATCAGGGGTAAATTGTATCCTCCTAAAAGAACAATTTAAAGACCTGGCAAGGGACTTTACCAGCGTGGTTTTTCCCACTCCTGGCATATCCTCTATTAGCACGTGACCACCGGACAGAAGCGCTATGATCATAAGCCTTATGGTCAATTCTTTGCCTACAATAACCTTTTGGATGTTATTGATCAGTTTCTCTATGTTAAACCTGTACCCTATTGTTCTTCCCTCCTATGTGACGATTCGCAATTGTACTACTATTTTAAATTATAACACATGAAGGTGCAAAAAGCAAAAGTGCCCCTCCTACGCCGCCTTTTTAAAATCCGCCCGGAAACTCCACCTTATACCGCTCAATAGCCTTCCTTATGATCTCTACAGCCTCTTTTTTCCCACAAACCTCTTTGACGCTGGTTTCTTTATGCTCCAGTTCCTTGTAAACCTCAAAAAAATGGGATATTTCCGCCATCACATGGGAGGGCAAATCGTACACATCTTTATACCCGTTAAAGGCCGGATCCCTCACAGGTACCGCTATGATCTTTTCATCTACATCCTCATCGTCTATCATCTTGATAGCACCTATAGCATAACATTCTACCAAAACCAGGGGATCCAGCTCTTCCTGGCACAGCACCAGGACATCAAGGGGATCCCCATCTTCTGAATAAGTTCTGGGAATAAAGCCGTAATTAGCTGGGTAATGGGTTGAGGTGTACAATATCCTGTCCAGTTTTATATACCCTGTTTCTTTGTCCAGTTCGTACTTTTTTTTGCTGCCTGCAGGTATCTCTATTACAGCCATAAACCTCTCAGGAGTTACCCTATCCATGGACACGTTATGCCATATGCTCATTTAGCCCAACCTCCATCTGGTTAAGCAGGTCTTCAAAGGTGCTTAATGCATCCTGAACTGGCTCAGGAGTGGTCATGTCCACACCTGCCTTTTTCAAAAGCTCGATGGGATAATCGGAGCTGCCGCTTTTGAGAAATTCTATATACCTGTCCACAGCGGGTTTGCCTTCCTGCAGGATGCGCTGAGATATGGCAATAGCTGCAGAAAAGCTGGTGGCGTATTTGTAAACGTAAAAGCTCCTATAAAAATGAGGTATCCTGGCCCATTCCATGGCAATCCTATGGTCTGTCTCCACATCAGGCCCGAAGTACCTGGCATTTAAATCCCTGTACACATCGCATAGCAAATCAGCGGTTAAAGGAATACCTGATTCCGCTTTTTCGTGGACTACCTTTTCAAATTCAGCAAACATGGTCTGCCTGAACACAGTACCCCTAAACTCCTCTAAATAATGGTTTATAAGGTAAAGCCTCTGGCTTTGGTCTTTAATGTTGGACAGTAAATAATGCATCAAGAGAGCTTCGTTTAATGTAGATGCTACCTCTGCCACAAATATCCTGTAATGAGAGTATATATAAGGCTGATGAGCGTTGGAATAATAGGTATGCAAGGCGTGGCCCATTTCGTGTGCTAAGGTAAAAACGTCGTCAAGGCTCTCTTGGTAATTCAACAGCACATAAGGATGAACCCCATAGCATCCCCAGGAATAAGCGCCGCTGGTCTTGCCTTGATTCTCAAATACATCTATCCAGTGGCCTTTAAAGCCCTTATCCAGCAGATCTACGTACTCCTCTCCTAAAGGGGTAAGGGCATTTTTAACCGTATCCACGGCCTCTTCGTAAGGTATCCTCTTTTTTACGCCTTCTACAAGGGGCACATACACATCATACATCTGAAGTTTATCAAGCTTTAAAGCCCTTTTTTTCAAAGCCATATACCTGTGCAAAAGCCCTAGATTGCTGTTTACCGCATCTATAAGACCGTTATAGACGCTCACAGGCACGTTGTCGTCATCCAAAGAGGCCTCCAGGGAAGAATTGTACTTTCTCGCCCTGGCGTAAAACACATCTTTTTTAACATTGTAATTATAAGTAGTAGCCAGGGTATTCCTCAGCCTGCCGTATGTATCGTATAGGGCTTCATAGGCGTCTTTTCTAACCCTTCTATTATAGCTTTTTAAAAGCTGTATGTACCTCCCCTTGGTTAATTCCACATCCTCGCCGTTTTCGCCTTTTATCACAGGAAACCTCAGATCGGCGTCATTTATCATGGTAAACACGGCATCAGGGGCATCGGCGACCTCACCCATCATGGCCAACAGCCGCTCTTCCTGGGCCGATAATACATGTGCCTTCTGCCTTATAAGTTCCTCAATGTACCTCCTGTACAGCTCAAGTCTTTTGTCCTCCTGCAAAAAACCATACAAAACCTCATAAGGCTTTGACAGCAGTTCAGGGACTATAAAAGACAGACAGCTCTGCACTTCGGTGATAATGGCCGCAGCCCTATCAGCCAGCGCCTGATACACGGAATTGCCATTGTCCTCATCTCTTCTCATGCGGGCATAGGTAAAAAGCTTCTCGGCTATCATGTTTATCTCGTCTTTCAGGTTAAGGACCTCGTATACAGTCCCAGCCGAATCCATCTTACCGCTGTAGCTTTTTATAACAGGCAGCATGTCCTTCAACCTTTTATAGTCCTGCTCCCACAGATCGTCAGTAGCGTATATGTCCTCAAGCCGCCAACGGTACTCTGGGCTGATTTGCTCTCTCTTGGGTAGCATATTCATCTAAATCACTCCTTGTATAAATTTAAATCGGTTTCGCTTAAACCCTGCTTTGCGTACGCCTCTTTCATGGCATTGATTTCTTCCACTATGGAGCAAGCTAATTCCCGAGGCTCTATCACCACTGCTTCGCTGCCATAACCCAGTATCCATCGCATTATCTCCTCATACGAAGATACCTTTTTTTCAAAAACCACGCTACCGTCTTCGTTTTCCACAATGCTATCAGCTCTATGCCTCTCATACTCCTTCACGAGCCTGGCAGCGTTGCCCTTAAAAAGGACCTTAACAGTAGCGAGTCCTCCCCCTTTTAATATATTCCAAGCGTATTTGTTGTATTTATTCCTGTCAAAATCCTTTGATACCACAAAGCTTTTATCCAGTATAGCCACATCCATTATCCTGGAAACCCTGAAATCCCTTATGTCATTATGCACCCTGCAAAATCCTGCCAGGTAATAGTAGCCGTCTTTGTAATAAATGATGTAAGGGTCAACCTCTCTATAAGTCACTTTATCAGAGCTAAAAGAATAATACTTCATCCTTACAGTCTTCTTTTCGCTAATGGCTTTGTACAGTGTATCTATCACGTCCATGGAAACCTGATCAGACTTTTTATTGCTTTCCACCATAAAACCTCTATAAAGCCTCTCAATAAAATCCTGGTAAACAGCCGGCAGATACTTTATTATCTTATCTATAAGCTGGTACGCGGTTTTGCCCAGTTCATCACGGTGGTTTTTTAAGTTCTCCCTGAGGAAATAAAGTGAAACCAGTTCGTTAAAGCTCATCATGATGTTGTCCATCTTAAGCGAATCCAAAGCATAAACCGTACCCTTGGAACCTTGCTGCTCCGAAATAGGAAATACGAGAGACAGTGCATCAATATCTCTTTGCACAGTCCTCCTGTTTACTTTCTCGCCAAACTGCACTTCAAGCTTTTCGCATATATCCGAGATGGAAAGCCAATTTTTCTCCCAGGAGAGTATGGTGAGAATTTTCCATTGTCTTTCTACCTGTGTACTGTCAACGGACTTAGGCAAACTCTCCACCCCTACTTTAAAAATGCAATTACATTTTACCATTAAAAAAAATATTTTACAATAACAGCTCATACATGTTTTACCTTACTTAAACAAAAAATAATAAATACCAAATCAAGATGAGGAGGTTTGACGATGACGACAAACAATATGAAGGCGATGGACGGAAACACTGCCGCAGCCTATGTGGCTTACGCCTTTACAGAAGTTGCAGCTATATACCCCATAACGCCATCATCGCCTATGGCGGAAATGGTAGACGAGTGGAGCTCCAAAGGCAGAAAAAACCTCTTTGGCCAGCCTGTTAAAGTAGTGGAGATGCAATCAGAAGCAGGAGCTGCTGCGGCCCTGCACGGTTCCCTACAGGCAGGGGCATTAGCCACCACTTTTACCGCATCCCAGGGCCTTCTCCTTATGATACCCAATATGTACAAAATAGCCGGCGAGCTGCTCCCAGCTGTATTGCACGTCAGCGCCAGGGCGGTAGCTACCCATGCCCTGTCCATCTTTGGCGACCACTCAGACGTGATGGCATGTAGGCAGACGGGCTTTGCTATGCTGTGCTCATCCAGCGTACAGGAAGTTATGGATTTAGCCGGAATTGCCCACCTGGCCGCTATCAAGAGCAGAATACCTTTTTTACACTTCTTTGACGGATTCAGGACATCCCATGAGATACAGAAAATCCACGTAATAGATTACCAGGACTTCGCAACACTGCTGGACTACGGCAAAGTCAATGAATTCAGGAGCAGGTCTTTAAATCCCGAACACCCTGTAATAAGAGGAACGGCCCAAAATCCCGATATATTCTTCCAGGGGCGGGAAGCCTCCAACAAGTTTTACGCTGCCGTACCTGACGTCGTCGAACACTACATGAAGGAAATGGCCAAAATCACAGGGCGAGCATACAGGCTTTTTGACTATTACGGCGCCCCTGACGCCGAAGACGTGATAGTAGCCATGGGCTCGGTATGCGATACCATTGAAGAAACCGTAGACTACCTTATATCAAAGGGAGAAAAGGTAGGAGTTTTAAAAGTAAGGCTTTACAGGCCGTTTTCGCTTAAACACTTTTTTGAAGCCATGCCTAAAACGGCAAAGAGGATAGCTGTGCTGGACAGGACAAAAGAACCCGGTTCACTGGGAGAGCCGTTATACCAGGATGTAGTTCACGCATACAACAGCGCACCCAATAAACCCCTTATAATAGGCGGAAGGTATGGCCTTGGTTCCAAAGATACGCGGCCTTCTCATATAGCAGCTGTCTTTGACAACCTTAAAGCGCCAAATCCAAAAGACCGCTTTACTATAGGTATTGTAGACGATGTAACCTATACCTCTTTGCCTGAAGGAAATATAAGTGTAGCCCAAGAGGGCATAAGCTGTAAATTCTGGGGTTTGGGCTCTGATGGAACCGTCGGCGCCAACAAAGCGGCCATAAAGATCATAGGCGATAATACCGATCTGTACGTGCAAGGATATTTCTCATACGACAGCAAAAAATCCGGTGGAACCACCGTATCCCACCTGAGGATAAGTCCTAAGCCCATAAAATCCCCATACTTTGTGCACCAGGCCGATTACATAGCGTGCCATAACAAGTCTTTTTTATACCAGTACGATCTATTAAAAGGCCTCAAGCCCAATGGGATATTTGTCCTCAACTGTCCGTGGAACATTCAAGAGCTGGAAGAAAAGCTGCCAGCCTCTATTAAAAGGTACATCGCCCAAAACAACATTCAGTTTTACATCATCGACGCGGTCTCCATAGCAAAGGAAATCGGGCTTGGAGGCAGGATCAATATGATTATGCAGGCAGCCTTCTTCAAGTTAACAAATATCATTCCACTGGACGCCGCGGTAAAATACCTTAAAGATTCTGTAGTGGCAAATTACGGTAAAAAAGGCCAGAATATTGTGGAAATGAACTGGAAAGCTGTTGATCGCGGCATAAGCTCACTGGTAAAAGTAAACGTACCCGACAGCTGGAAAAACGCCCAGGAAAATCAGGAAATTTTAGAGGACGAGCCGCCTTTTGTAAAAAACATTCAGCGGCCTATGGCCAGAATGGAAGGGGATAACCTGCCCGTCAGCGCTTTTTCAGGTATGGAAGATGGCACTTTTCCACCAGGTACCACGGCTTATGAAAAGAGGGGCATAGCTATTATGATACCCGAATGGCAGATTGACAAATGCATACAATGCAACCAGTGCTCTTTTATCTGCCCTCACAGCGTAATAAGGCCTTTCCTGCTAAACGAGCAAGAGCTGGCAAAGGCACCACAGACCTTCACAACAAAGCCTGCCGTAGGCCGCAACCTCGCAGGGCTTCATTACCGCATACAGGTGAGCCCGCTGGACTGCACTGGGTGTGGTAACTGCGCTGACATATGCCCTGCTCCAGGTAAAGCCCTGGTGATGGTAGACGCTGAAAAGCAAACTGAAAGGGAAGCAGCCAACTGGGAATTCGCCATCACCCTTTCGATAAAAGACAATCTCATGGACGTGCACACCTTAAAAGGCAGCCAGTTCGCAAAGCCCCTCTTCGAGTTCCACGGCGCATGCCCTGGCTGCGGCGAAACACCTTATATAAAGCTCATAACCCAACTGTACGGCGACAGGATGATGATAGCCAACGCTACAGGTTGTTCTTCCATATACGGAGCCAGTGCGCCCTCCATCCCTTATACCATCAACGCCCAGGGCAAGGGGCCGACGTGGGCCAACTCGCTGTTTGAAGACAACGCCGAATACGGCTACGGTATGTTTCTGGCCGTAAACCACATAAGGGAGAAGCTTAAAGGCCTGGTAAAACAAGCTCTAGACATGCCAATCAGTCAGCGACTAAAAGAAGCGCTGGAAGAATGGCTTGAGGCCATGGACGACGGCAATGCCTCTAAAACGGCATCAGCCAGATTACTCGATGAATTAAAAAATTTTAACTACAAGGGCAATAAAGTGCTGGAAGAGATCGTATCATACAAAGACTTCCTCGTAAAAAAATCCCACTGGATAATAGGCGGCGACGGGTGGGCTTACGATATAGGCTATAGCGGGCTTGACCACGTACTGGCTTCAGGAGCCGACGTCAACGTCCTGGTATTGGATACAGAGGTGTATTCCAACACTGGAGGTCAGTCCTCCAAATCAACACCTACAGCAGCGGTAGCTAAATTCGCCTCAGCAGGCAAAAGGATAACCAAAAAGGACCTGGGCCTTATATTCATGAGCTATGGGTATATATACGTAGCACAAATATCCATGGGAGCGGATATGAATCAAACCGTAAAAGCCATTACAGAAGCCGAGAAGTACAAAGGCCCTTCCCTTATCATCGCTTATGCGCCTTGCATAAATCATGGCATAAAGATGGGTATGGGTACAAGCATAGCAGAAGAGAAAAAAGCCGTACAAAGCGGATACTGGCACCTGTACAGATACAATCCTGAGCTCAAAAAGCAAGGCAAAAATCCCTTTATACTGGATTCAAAGGCTCCTACTCAGTCATTTAAGGATTTCCTGCAAGGAGAAATACGCTACTCATCGCTTATGAATGTAGCACCCGACATAGCTCAGCAGCTGTTTGAGCAAGCAGAAAAGCACGCCAGAGCGCGTTATGAAACGTACAAAAAGTTATCAGAACAATCATACATTTGATATAAAAAGTGGGCTATACAGCTCACTTTTTATATACAGATTAATACCGCTAAGACTTAATAAGTCAAAGCGGTATTTTTATTTTCTAAGTAAGACTATCTAAAACATTTTAAAAAACACTTAACGAGATATGTTTCAACCCCTCATAGGTAGACTCAAAACTTATTATTTTCTTTATATCTTCAGCTTTTTGGCTTATGTTTCAATCCCTCATAGGTAGACTCAAAACGCTCAATTCTCAAGGCGGTGTATATTTCAATATTCTGAGTTTCAATCCCTCATAGGTAGACTCAAAACGCACCTTCTCTGCCATCTCCATCCATTTTTGAAGTGAGTTTCAATCCCTCATAGGTAGACTCAAAACTCAGCTTCAATAGGCGTAATAGGGTGAATGTTATTATGTTTCAATCCCTCATAGGTAGACTCAAAACTGACGGCTGCTAGTACCGTTCATCATATCGTTGAGAGTTTCAATCCCTCATAGGTAGACTCAAAACTGCTGGTACTATCGCCTCTCAACTCTGCTGTCATGTGTTTCAATCCCTCATAGGTAGACTCAAAACAAACGGAGTCATTATGTTTGACGACATTGGCATGTGTTTCAATCCCTCATAGGTAGACTCAAAACGTTCATTTAACGCTTTATCTATGTCCCAACCTCTTAAGTTTCAATCCCTCATAGGTAGACTCAAAACCATTTTATACACTCCTTTTTTATTTTTTTGTTTTGCTGGTTTCAATCCCTCATAGGTAGACTCAAAACCAGCACAAGTTATGGACGTTGAAAAGATAGCAAGTCAGTTTCAATCCCTCATAGGTAGACTCAAAACTTATATTTATTCCTGGTATCCTGTTTATGGCTCGGAGTTTCAATCCCTCATAGGTAGACTCAAAACCCGTACAGAGCACTTAAAGCGGTATTTTTACGCCAACGCAATAATAATAATCAAACATCCCAATTATCATTTGCAATTCAATGATATTATAATTTTTCTTTTAAATCAAGGTTTTTGATATAAAAAAATGTGTCGTCTAACCCCCGCTGTTTTTACGCTACCGCAGGTCGACGACATTGAAAACTTAAAATCTATATGATTATGTCATCTCCAATTTTACTCCCACAGCATTTCCTATTTTCCCACTGTACTCAAGTCTAATCTTAAGAAACCAATTAAGTATTCCCTCGCCTCATCTCATCTTATATAACTCTCTAGATAAGCACCGATTATAATAACAAGAGAAATTATTTATCACGCGCACCAGGCGCCTAGGATTTGAGAGTCGAGGCGATCATCAGTTAGATATCAAAAGGCTACTGGAGAATATCCAATAGCCAGATTTTATTCACTGCCAAGGCCAATGAATACTTAAAAGAACAGTGCGTTGTTTTAATTATTTTTGATTAGCATCTACCCAGTCTTTTGCATCTCTTACAGCAGCCTCAGAAGGTATAGCCACATTGGAGACAGGTTTCACCTTGTGTATGTCGGCCCATGCGGCTGTTTCATGTTTTTCAATCACTTTATAAGGATGGACTCGCTTATCTTTCTCTTTTTTGCCCATAAGAATTCAACCTCCTCAAAGAATATTATCTTCAGATACACCATATTTCATCCGCATATCTCCTGTCAGAATTATACTGGAGTTCTGCTCCCATAAATAACTTTAAATTTAAAAATTTTTGGTTATAATCTCCCAGCATTTTACCTGACAGGGATTTTTTCTCATAAACTACTTTTTTCTGATTTCAGGAGTGTATTGCAATCCAGCCCATATTCCATTTGTACATTTGTAATTAAAACCCATTCCGGCATGCATAAGTAGGATTACTGCCATAGATGTCGGTCACCACCGATGCCGTTTGGTGCAGATCTCGTATTTGTACATATCACCTTCCTTGACACCCTCTACAAAAAGCCACCAGATCCCCACACCTTTTACTCCGAGCATCCTGTGGTTTCTGGAATCATCTAGGCAAAATGAAAAGCTCCATCTTCACTTTCACTGAAAAAATCTCCATAAGTCAAGCTAAACACACTATCCCATCTTCCTCGTTGCAATTTGCGTGAAACGTCATACCTGTTCTGGATAAGCTTACCCAACACACCCGCTCCTGCTATATCTCCCTGTATTATAGCTCCATAGATAATATTTCCCTTATACACCACCTTATAATAATACCCAGGACCATCGCATACCGCGACATCGTAGCTACTATCAGGGGGTTCAGCATAACCATAGCTTATGGTGGGCAGGCCAAAAAACTTCATGGAATTTTTAAAAGCAAAGTTATCTTCAAGGACCTTATTTATCCCTACCATATTGTATGCCGCCACCTCCCCTTGCCTTACAGCCACAGGCCAGATCGGCGTTAGCGCGTATTGTCTTATGAACATCTCATAAGACTGACATACATCACCAGCTGCGTAAACATCCTCTATAGAGCTTCTCTGATGTTCGTCTACCAAAATGCCTTTTTGAGTTTTAAGCTGTCCCCCTTCCACCTCGGGAAAACTGGGCTTTACACCTACCGCCACGATTATCATATCGGCATCAATTGTGCTTCCGTCAGATAAGGCAACTCCTTTCACATCCCCCGTAGTGCCATAAATCACTTTTGAAATGGCCTTACCCGTCACAATATCTATCCCCTCTTCTTTAAAAAGCCCCTGGTAGTTCTCAGCCGCCTTTTGGTCCAGTTGTTGAGGTAATATATGCTCTTTCATCTCCACTACAATCACTTTAATTCCGCGTCTATTAAGGCTTACTGCCACGTCCAGCCCTATAAGTCCTCCACCGATCACCACAGCGCGCTTGCACGCCTTAGACGCTTCTTTGATCTCCTGGGCATCGCCTATGTTTTTTAACGTAAAGATGTATCTGCCCTTCTCTATTCCTTCACGTAACCCTTCCAAAGGCGGAACAACAGGTGTAGAACCGGTGGCTATAAGGAGCTTATCGTATGTATACTCTTTTCCATCAGAAGTGACAACGCGTTTTTCATAAGGCTGAACCTTTACTACCTCGGTGCCCTTTATCCACTGTATCCTATTCCTCTCAAAAAAATCGCCTTCCACAAATCTCATTTCATCCAAAGACCTGTCGCCGCTGATAAAAAGGTGAAGCATACAGCGGGAATATACCATCTGATCCTTTGAAATTAAGGTTATATCTCCTTCGCGGTCTAATTTCCTAAGATTTCTCGCGCAACTTATTCCAGCAGCGCTGGCACCTATAACCACATACCTCATGAATATCCCCTCACTTTAAAGCTACATCGATAAGGCGAATAGCCTCTGTAGGACAGCTTTGCACGCAGGCAGGGGCCTCCTCTCCCACGCACATATCGCACTTTACAGCAGCAGTCCCATCCCAGTTAGGTTTGATCATGCCATAAGGGCACGACATAACGCACATAAAGCAACCAGCGCATATTTCTTGATCGCAGATTACATATCCCGTTTTCTCATCCTTTTTCAAGGCGCCGGACATACACGCTTTTACGCACTCTGGATCATCACAATGGCGGCAGAAAATAGGTATAATCCTCCCTTGATCATCTAAAACAATCTGGTTGGTAAACTCATTGACCTCATCCAAAAGGTCCAACTCCAACACCGAGCGGACGCCTGCATGGTGGGCCATACATGCCAGGACGCAGTTCATGCAACCCTGGCATGCATCTGGCTGTACATATATCCTCTTCATCTCTAACACCTCTTTACAGCCCTAGCTGTTTCCTGCGTTCCAAGATAATAGCCTCGAGCTTATCGGCAGAGGACTTTACGTCGCCATCCACTATCAGTCTTCCTCCGGTAATGTCAGGTAATTGCTCTGTCAAAATCTCTGTCACCAGCTTGCTTCCCGTTATAAAAGGAGGAAGGGCTAGATGCAAAGGCAATCCCAGCGCCAACCCGAAAGCGCCGTCTGCCAACGCCTGCTCTTCTAACCATTGAGGAGCTGATAACACCAGTGGCAACTGGGGAATATCTATATTCAGCATTTGAGCTAGCTCCGCTGCCACCATCTCCAGCCTACCTATAGCCAGACACGGCCCGAAATTTAATACAGGAGGAATGCCCAAAGACCTGCAAACCTCTTTTAGACTATCGCCAGCAAGTTCCACTGCGTCAGGTGACATAAACCCGCAGTTTTCCAGGCCTCCACTGGTGCATCCTGCAGACAAAACCAGTACATCTCGTTTTATAAGTTCCTTGGTCAGCTCTACTGTGAAAACGTCGTGGCCTATGGCGGTCAAATTGGAACACCCTACGATTCCCGCTATCCCCTTAATCCTGCCGGAGGCGACGAGATCAATAAGGGGCTTATAGCTTCCGCCCAAAAATTCTTTAAGCGACATCTCGCTTACCCCTGTCAGGGAGTTTTCATAACCGTGATCAGCAGGTACATCTATGCTTACCCTGCCTCTCCTGGACTTGTAACTGGCCACGGCTTCTTTGATAATCCTATCAGCTATTTCCAGCGCCTTTTCGGGGCTGTACTGAATCAAATCCGCATTGGCCTTTTTAGCCACGTCGTCTACGCATATCTGCTTTACCATGTACTTATCAGCAACAGCCTCCAGACCGGGTATGGTACAATTAAATTCAGACACCACCAGGTCTATCGCTCCTGTGGCCAGCACCGCTTCGCTGGTAAAGTTGTTGCCGGCATGCCCTGCAAATATTTCCTCAGCGTGCTCACCCCTTAACTGGAAGTCCTGGCCCACGCACGTGCAACCTATAAGCCTGAACCCCTTAGCCCCGGCCTCCGTGGCCATTTTCTTTACGTCTTCATCGCTCAACCGCTTCAGCAAAACGCCAAAGAGCGACTGTTGATGGCCTGTAGGCATTATGTTTATGTAATCAGGATCTATAACCCTGAATCCTACAGCTGCCGACCTCAATACAGGTTCTCCCATCATTATATCGTTAAGCTTGTTGGTCAGTGCCAAACCATAAATCCCTGTCGCTATGCCCAGCCTCAGCACATGCATCAGCATATCCACAGGGTCGCTGGACAGATTGGTGCTGCTCTTAACCACAGCGTCAAAGACCTCTGACTTAGCACCGCCCGGCAGAATGCCTAGCTTACTCCACTTCTCATACCTCATCTCAGGTGCCATATACTTTAGCATTTCCATCTCTTGCTCCCTGGGCTTATAGAGATCTGCCATCACCATATCTGCCAACCTCGATGCCCTTTCACTTTCGCTATGGGCTTCAATTCCTAATTTTTCCGAAAGCATTTGCAGCGTCCTGATTCCTTTTAATTCCATATCCATCTGCCCTGTAGCTATCTTTTTGAGGTTGTTGGCCGCATTTTCTACCACGTGTAGATAACATCCTGCACCTGCGGCTACCGCCCTCAGGAAATTGCGCGCTACAATAGTATCTGCGTCAGCCCCGCATACGCCTCTTTGGTGTTTAGGTGTAATCCTACAAGGGCCGTTGGCACACAGCCTGCAACATACCCCTTGAAGGCCAAACCCGCACTTCACATTCTGGCGCGGCTTTCGATGAAACGACGTCTCTAGGTCCTTTTTACTCCTGATAAACTCGCCTAATCTTTCATCAGCTGTTTCACAAAGTGTGCAAATTTCCATACATATCTCCTCCTACGGCGTATTTAAGTATACTATTTTAGTATACTATTATTTATAAATAAAGACAGAAACCGAAATCAGTTTCCATCCATCTTCGCTAGCGTAGCAAAATCGTATTTTTCAAACTCTTTAGATACCACATCCATAACCGAGCAAAAAGCCCTGTGTATGGCACAGTAACCTGTAGCGTTTTTATTACAAGCAGCAGGATCTATCTGACACCGGGTCAGCGCCATAGTGCCTTCTACTGCCAGAATTACGTCTTTCATGGTGATATTTTCAGGATTGTTTGCCAGCCTGTATCCTCCGTTTTTACCGCGAGATGACTCAATAATACCTGCCTTTATTAGGTCCCTGCATATCTTCAGCAAAAACCTCTTAGGTATTTTCTCCGCATCCGAAATGGCGTCAGCTTCTACCACCTCGCCTTTTTTCCTCGAAAGGTGAAGGACAATTCTCAATGCATAATCCGATGCCTGCGTAAGCCTCATCTGTTCACCCTTATCTACTTATAAAGTATACTAAATTAGTACACTATTATTTTACCCCATTGTCGTCTATTTGTCAACATTTCCAAAGAGAAATTGCTGTAGCTTTCATGTTATAATCATCTTAGCAGTCTAAATATAAAAGCAGGGGGTAAAATTTATGAATACCATTAGAGTCGCATTGTTGCAGATGTTTCCCCATGGGAATGATCAGAGAAAAAACCTTGAAAAGGGTGATGAATTTTGCCGTAAAGCAAGCAAATTAGGTGCTGACATAGCCCTTTTCCCCGAGATGTGGAATATCGGTTACACACCTTATCATACCGAAGTTTGGGACCACAACTATAATCCTTTAAATCCTAAATACCCGGAATTGAGAGAAAAATGGAAGGAACAAGCTATAAGCCAAAATGACGATTTTATTATACACTTTATCAATCTGGCCAGAGAATTAGACATGGCTATCGCGATTACTTATTTGGAAAAATGGCCTGGCTCGCCGAGGAACTCAATGGCGCTCATAGATAGGCACGGCAAAATCGTTATGACGTATGCCAAAGTCCATACATGCGATTTTTCTTTAGAGGCAGCGTGCACACCAGGGGAAGATTTCTATGTATGTGATCTAAATACAAAAAGCAGCAATATAAAAGTCGGAGCCATGATATGCTACGACAGAGAATTCCCCGAAAGCGCAAGGATACTTATGTTAAAAGGAGCTGAACTTATATTAATACCTAACGCCTGTGAAATGGACATTAACCGGGCTGCTCAACTAAGGGCGAGAGCTTTTGAAAATATGGTGGCAGTTGCCCTGGCAAATTACGCCGGTGAAGAACAGGGAAATTCCATGGCGTACGATGGAATGGCGTATGACGAAAATGGCAAATCAAGGGATATGCTCGTCATCAAAGCCGGAAAAAGCGAAGGGATATATATAGCAGAGTTTGATATCGACAAATTGCGAGAGTATAGAAGCCGGGAAACATGGGGAAATGCATTCAGAAAGCCCGATCGATATGCAATGCTTATATCACCCGAGGTAAATGAACCTTTCATAAGAAAAGAAGCGCGAAGATAAAAAGGAAACATCAAATTTCCGTTCTATATTGACATATTTAACTTTACACCATATAATTAGAATTGATATATGAATGATTATTCAATTGTTCATATAATACATACGTAAAAGGGTTAATCCATATAAATGAAAAGTTTTGAAAGGAATGGTTGTAAAATGAGCCAAAAGACAACAATGGAGCTAATCCTTGAAGGATTGGAATGTGCAAACTGTGCTATGAAAATTGAAGCAAAGGTAAATGAACTAAAGGGTGTAAAGCATGCAAGCCTAAACTTCGCTACGAAAGCACTGTCTGTTGAAATAGATGATACGATTAATAGCAATGATATTTTCTCTTTGGTGAAAAAAATAGTAAAAGATATTGAGCCAGAGGTTGAGGTTGTAGACAACAAAGAACGGGATGCAAAGTGTGCTTGTGAGGATGATAGCAGTAACGCAGCTTCAAACATTGAAGCAAATAACAGGAAGAAGGCTATACGATTTGGCATTTCGGCATTATTTTTTGCCGCTGCCCTTTTGATTGAGTTTCCTTACTGGATAGATTTTACGCTCTTTTTAATCAGCTATATCCTATCAGGTGGCGAAGTAGTGCTAAAAGCTTTTAAGAACATTACAAAAGGTCAGGTATTCGACGAAAATTTCTTAATGACCATTGCTACGGTAGGTGCATTTATTATTCATGAATTCCCCGAAGGCGTAGCTGTTATGCTTTTCTTCCAGGTCGGCACGTTATTACAGAATATAGCTGTAAACCGTTCCAGAAAATCTATTGTAGCACTTATGGATATTCGCCCCGATTTTGCTAACCTAAAAGTAGGTGACGAAATTAAGAAAGTATCGCCCAAAGATGTTAAAACTGGCGATATTATCGTGGTTAAGCCTGGTGAAAAAATACCTTTGGACGGTAAAATAATTGAAGGAAAATCAATGGTAGATACCTCTGCATTAACCGGCGAATCTGTACCAAGAGAGGTCGAGATCGGAAATGATGTTTTAGCTGGCTTTATCAATAAAAACGGTCTTTTAACGGTCGAAGTTTCTAAAGAGTTTGGTGAGTCTACCGTATCCAAAATACTCGATCTGGTGCAGAACGCAAGCAGCAGGAAATCCCCGACCGAAAACTTTATCACTAAATTTGCAAGCCGTTATACTCCTGTTGTAACAATAGCAGCAGCACTTATCGCTATCGTCCCCCCTCTTATTATCCCAGGTGCTACCTTTACAGATTGGTTTTACAGGGCAATGGTATTTTTGGTAATCTCCTGCCCATGTGCGCTGGTCATTTCAATCCCGTTGGGCTTCTTCGGTGGTATCGGTGGAGCCTCTAAAAACGGTGTGCTTGTAAAGGGTAGTAATTATCTTGAAGCGTTAAATGATGTGGATACGGTTGTATTTGATAAAACCGGTACTTTGACCAAAGGTGTGTTTAAGGTAACACAGGTAAACCCGCAAGGCAATGTATCAAAGGACGAACTATTAGAATACGCTGCTTTTGCCGAAAGCTATTCAAACCACCCTATTGCCCTTTCGATTTTGAAGGCTTATGGTAAGGAAGTAGATAAAAACGAGATTGAAAATTATGAAGAAATTTCAGGCCACGGAATAAAGGTAAAGGTAAGAGGAAGAACAGTCCTTGCAGGAAATGCAAAGCTTATGGCACAGGAAAATATCGCCTATGTTAATACCGACGCTGTAGGTACAGTCGTACACATAGCGGTAGACGGCGTATATGCCGGATTTATAGTAATATCCGACGAAGTAAAAGAGGACTCCGCCAATGCCCTGAAAGCCTTAAAAAGCATCGGCGTAAGAAAGCTCGTCATGCTTACAGGTGACAGTAAGGCAGTAGCTGAAAAGATTGGCAACCAGTTAGGGCTTGATGAAGTCCATGCCGAACTTCTCCCCGACCAAAAGGTCGAAAAGCTTGAAATGCTGGAAAAGCAGAAATCACCTAAAGGGAAGCTTGTATTCGTTGGGGATGGTATCAACGACGCCCCCGTGTTAGCCCGTGCAGATGTCGGGGTAGCAATGGGCGGTTTAGGCTCTGACGCAGCAATTGAAGCTGCTGATGTGGTATTAATGACTGACGAACCTTCAAAGCTTGTGAGCGCTATAAAGATTGCCAAAAGGACACGCCGTATTGTATGGCAGAATATAATATTTTCACTGGGCGTAAAGATTATCGTACTGGCGTTAGGTGCTGGCGGTATAGCCACCATGTGGGAAGCGGTATTTGCCGATGTTGGTGTCGCACTTATAGCAGTAGTTAACTCAATGCGGGTTCAATACCAATAAGCCTTTTCATATCCTGGGGCAGCGGCGCTTCAAAACGCACTCTTTCGCCCGTGCGGGGATGCGAAAAGGACATCTCGCAACAATGCAACGCTTGCCTTATTATGCGTTCATCTTCATGGCCGTAAAGGGTATCCCCTACTATGGGATGCCCTGCATAACTTAAATGTACCCTTATCTGGTGAGTACGCCCTGTTTCCAGCTTAAGTAAAAGCGCCGTCATGTCCTCGAGCCTTTTCAACGTGCGGTAATGAGTAACCGCCCTCTGGCCGTCTTGAGAAACCCACCTTTCAATGACGCTGCCTGGTTTGCGGGCTATAGGCGCATCAATGGTACCCTCGTCTTTTTCCATTACGCCCTCTACTATAGCTATATAAGCCTTCTCCATGTGACCGTACTGCTGTATCGCGTTGTGGGCGTATTGATTTAAGGCGATTATCAGAACCCCCGACGTGTCCCTATCAAGGCGGTTTACGGGATGGAATCCTCTCTTTAAGCCCTTTTTACTAAAATAGTAAATCACTCCATTGCCTATGGTGTCATCGTAATGATACGCCGTGGGATGGACGACCACCCCGGCTTGCTTGTTCAGCACCAGTATATCCTCATCTTCGTACATAATATCCAGAGGTACAGGCGATGGCACTATGTCGCAGTCTTCCGCAAGGTCTATGTCCACTACATCGCCGCATTCCACTCGATCCCACGGATGCGCTATCTCGCCGTTTAAAAATATCTTACCTGTGGATTTTAACCTGTGTAAAGCCCTCTTGGAAAACCTCATGTGCTTTAAAAATTCCCCTACGCTCATACCGGCGCATTCGGCATCAACTTTAAGCCTCATTCAAGCCCCTCCAGATCAAAATCGGGTATAAATTCCTCACAGGCCGCTTCTCCTTCCTGAACAAACCCATTTTCCAATCCTATATTGAAAAAATATTCGATAAGATCTTGGTACTCTTTTTCACTTACCTTTTTATTGAGCTCAGGGTAATTCACCGCTTTATAATACGGCGTGTACTGAGACATCAAATTTACGTATACACCTGAAGGGAGGTTATCCCTTATCCAATCCAGCACTTTTTTAGAATCCTCTACCTTACCCGGCAACAGGAGATGTCTTATCATAAGCCCACCTGTCATAATACCATCGCTGTCAAACCTAGGCTCACCTACCTGCCTGAACATCTCCATAATAGCCCTGGTGGCGTAAAAGAAATAATCCTTAGCCCCTGAATACCTGGTTGCCAGTGTATCATCATAGTACTTCAAATCGGGAAGGTAAACGTCCACCAGGCCATCTAGCATTTCAAGGGCTTCCACGTTTTCGTATGCGCTGGTATTGTACACCACAGGCAATTTAAGCCCTTTTCCCCTGGCTAATATAATAGCGTCCTTTATCTGGGGAATATATACCGTAGGTGTTACCAGATTCACGTTGTGAGCCCCCATATCCTGCAGGTGCACAAAGATATCGGCCAGCTTTTCCACGGAAATCACCCGCCCGTAATTTTCCTGGCTTATCCTGTAATTCTGGCAAAAAAGACACTTTAAATTGCAATGAGAGAAAAAAACCGTGCCAGAACCGCGGGTACCGCTTATAGGGGGCTCCTCCCATCGATGCAGGTATGCCTTTGCCACCACGATATCACTGGTGGCACCACAAAATCCCTTTTCTCCCATGTTTCTGTCTACCCCACACCTTCGTGGGCAAAGCTCGCATTTATAAAGTTCTTTCCACATAGGATTCCTCCACTGAATACCGGTATTATAAGCTCAAATGTAAACGTCTATATACCTGTTTACTTTTCCGTGAACAAATACTACGTACTTATCCACCTTCTTTTCGCTTGCGGGTACATCATGGTAAAATCGCTCAAAGGTAACCCATTTTAAAATCTGCCCTAAAGACCTGCCTGTCAACTCGGGTATATGCTCATCCACCCATTTTTTATCTTTTAAGAGGGATTTTACATACTCCCTATCTCTTTTATCAGACCTTGACGGCATAAAATCGGGAACCGATGCGGTATTATGGTTTAGCATGTAATCAAATTTAACCATATCGCCTATAAACTCCAGGGCATAAATGCCCTCTTTACACTTTAGGTATTCTAGCAGCAATTTATAGAGATTGACAAGGGATAAATTATGACCATAAAGCCCTTTTGCTGACCAGAATCTTTTAAAGTCTTCGTAAAAAGCGAAAGGGCTTTTATAGCGCGATACGGCGTAATCCAGGGTGTATTTAAATTTGCCCGTGTTATAATATTTGTTTACAAGGAATGCAATGCCTTTTAAGGCGCATAGGTCTTCATAGCTCATCCACCTATTGTACAGTATTTCATAAGGTGGCTGAGACCTGTAAACAATACCGTATTCCCCTGCCATATCCCTGAGAGCCGTGCCCTTTAATAGCTTGAGAAACCCTAGCTGTATCTCATGGGGTCTGCACATGTACAGATCGTCAAATGCCCTGGCAAAGGTCTCGTAAGTATCATAAGGAAGCCCTGCGATCAAATCAGCGTGTACCTTTACCCCTGAATCCACCAGACGCCTTATTTCGCCCAAAGCCCTGTTTACGTTGGGATTTCTTCCTACTGCCCTTAGCGAATCGGGATTTGTGGTCTGCAAGCCAGCCTCAAATTGAAGCCTGTGCTCTATTCCTTTCATGGCCTCTATAAACTCATCGGAGATCAGCTCAGGGTTTACCTCGCACTGAAATACCACATCTCTGGGCAACCCTCGAATGATGTTAAATATCTCCACAGCCCGCTCGGTGTCGCAGTTAAATGACCTGTCCACTAACTTGACGACACCTACATTGGATTGAGCTATCCTGTAGAGGTCCTCCTTTACCTTGTCTAAACTGGCGTACCTCACGCCATTATCCCGTGAGGACAGGCAGTATTTGCACCCAAAAGGGCATCCCCTTGACGTCTCATAGTAAATGTATCGGTTGCTGTAATCCTCGTCCACGTCATAGGCAAAAGGCAGCATATTCATATCCACGGGTTGGGCCGGCGGTTTAACCACGCACCTTTTTACATCTCCACGGGCTATGCGCCTAATAAGCTGCCTAAAGCTCTCTTCCCCTTCGCCCATGACCACGAAGTCCACAAAATTCCACTGAGACAAAATCTCTTCTGCACTGTAGGATACTTCAGGCCCTCCCAACACTATTTTTACCCGTGGTCTCACCTTTTTCAGGTTTTCACAAAGGTACATGGTCTGCTGGATATTCCATATATAACACGAAAACCCAACCACATCAGCATCGTACGACGCTATCCGCTCAAGGACAAGATCCATGCTGTCGTTTATAGTATACTCCTGGTATTCCACATCTACGCCGTCTTGCTGGCAATAACGCGCCAGAAGCCTTACAGCAGGACTTGTGTGACAATAACTGGCGTTTAACGCCACTAACAGCACTTTCATTGTTTTCCTCCTGAATTTAAACAATGTAAAACAGCCGCATTATCAGCGGCTATTTTACCAGATCCAGTATCGCGTCTTTTATCTTGTTGACTTTCTCCTCCGATTTTTCCTTGCTGCTATCCACAGCGGAAATGTATATCTTTATCTTGGGCTCGGTGCCCGACGGCCTTACCAGTAGGTAGCCACCCCCTTTGAAGTTATACCTGAGCACATTGGACTTAGGTAACCTCAACCTGGCCTGACCTGTCAGGTAATCGTCCCTCCACTCCACCTCATATCCTGCAAAATCCTTTATGTCCATCTCCCTCAGCTTTGACATGATGCCGTTAATCCTCTCCATACCCTCTTTGCCTTCCATCACGATGGACTTGAGGTACTCGGTATAATACCCGTATTTCTTATAGAGCTCCTCCATGACGTCTAACAGCGTCATGCCTTTCATCTTGTAATACAAAGCCATTTCACTGAAAAGCGCTGATGCGATTACCCCGTCTTTATCCCTTACCTGCGTACCTCTTAGATAACCATAGCTTTCCTCAAAGCCGAATACAAACTCTTTACCGGTGCTCTCGTATTCTTTTATCTTCTCTCCGATAAACTTAAAACCTATAAGGGTGTTCTCTACTTCAACGCCAAAATCCTTGGCAATAGGTTCTAGCATATCCGTCGTAGCAATGGTCTTGATGACAACGCCGTTTTTGGGTATCTGCCCTCTCTCCTTCAACTGGCTCAAAATATAGTATGTCAAAAGTATACCCTGTTGATGACCTGTTAGGGCAACGTATTGCCCTTGTCTATCCCTCACTATCACACCTACCCTGTCGCTATCAGGGTCTGTCCCCAGGATTATATCGGCACCTCTCTCCTTGGCCATGCTGAGGGCCAGCTCAAAGGCATCGTGTTCTTCCGGGTTGGGAGACCTGACTGTGGAAAAATCAGGATCCGGCACCTCCTGTTGGGGTACAACCCTTACATCGGTAAAGCCGAGCTCTTTAAGCACCCTGCGCACAGGAACATTGCCCGTACCGTGCAAAGGCGTATAAATTATGCTCAGCTCTCCACCTTTTTCTTTTAAAAGCTGGGGATTTAAAACCTGGGATTTCACCATATCCACGTACTGGTCGTCTATGCTCTTATCCAGGATTACAAACAGGCCCTTTTCTCTGGCCTCTTTTTCTTCCATCACTTTTATTGCCGTTATATCTTTTATCTTTTTAATCCTTTCCATAATCTCATTGACATAAGGGGAAACGGCCTGTCCCCCATCTTCCAGGTAAACCTTGTAGCCGTTGTACTGCGGTGGATTATGGCTCGCCGTAATCACTATCCCGGCCGCCGCCTTTAATTTCCTTACGGCAAAAGACAGCTCAGGCGTGGGCCTCAATCCATCAAATACGTAAGCTTTTATACCGTTGGCGTTAAGCACCCCAGCGCTCTCTAAAGCAAATTCCCTGGAACCGTGCCTTGAATCATGGGCGATAACTACTCCCCTGGCTTTATAGTCCTCCCCTAGTGAAGTTATGTAATCAGCTAACCCCTGGGTGGCTTTCCTGACCGTGTATATATTCATGCGATTGGTTCCAGCGCCGATCTTACCTCTTAGTCCCCCTGTGCCAAATTCCAGCTCCTTGTAAAATCTGTCTTCTATCTCCTTCTCATCTCCGGCGATAGCCCTCAATTCTTTTTTAGTAGCCTCATCAAAATAATCAGAGTTCAACCAGAAATTATATTCATCTTTGTACATCAGCACAACCTCCTTCTACTGGATTTAAAAAACGATCACACCCTACAGCAAGTATTGTAACAACAAAACGGTCAGGATACAAGAGGTGCACCGCTATTGTATTTCTCACTACCTTATTATAGAATAATGGTATAGAATATATTACTAAATACATCGGAAAGGAGCAGTATTATGCCACTTGTAACATCCATAACGCCAAAAGCGCTAGATGAAAGCACTAAAGACGCGCTTAAGTCAGGTATAGGCGAAATAATGAACAGGGTCGCAGGCAAAAGCGAATCATGGCTTATGGTGCGGTTTAGCGAAGACGACACGCTGTACTTCAGAGGTGAAAAAGTACAAGACGGCGCCCTGGTAGACATAAAACTCATCGGCTCCTTAAGCCCCGATCAGAAAAAAGCCTTAGTCAAGGAGATATGCGACCTGTACTCTGAAAAAGCCTCTTTTAAAGGAGAAAACATATACGTCACCATTGAAGAATACCAGGGTTCCAACTGGGGCTGGAACGGCTCAACGTTTTAAAAAAGGGCCTTAAAAGGCCCTTTTTTATTTCCCTATTCGGTTTTTGCCAGTCTCTTGTAATTTTCGTATCTCTCTCTGGCATCTTTCTCTGCCTTTGAGAACAGGTCCTCAGCGATCTCCGGGAACGTCCTGGTAAGCGCCGAATAACGCACTTCACCCATGAGGAAATCCCTGAAGGACGCCGTAGGCTCTTTAGAATCCAGTATAAACGGATTCTTACCCTGCTCTTTCAACAGCGGGTTATACCTGTAGAGGTGCCAGTACCCGGCTTCTACCGCTCTCTTCTGCTCCAGTTGAGCGCAGCCCATGCCTCCCCTTATGCCGTGGTTAATGCACGGAGCATAGGCGATTATCAGCGAGGGCCCGGGATAAGCTTCTGCTTCCACCAGCGCTTTTATGAGCTGGTTCTGGTTGGCCCCCATGGCAACCTGCGCCACGTAAACGTAGCCGTAACTCATAGCCATCATGCCTAGGTCCTTTTTCCTTATCCTCTTACCTGCAGCAGCAAACTGTGCTACAGCAGCTGTTGGAGTCGCCTTTGAGGATTGACCGCCTGTGTTGGAGTATACCTCTGTGTCAAACACAAGTACATTTACGTCTTCTCCTGAAGCCAGCACATGGTCGAGTCCACCAAAACCTATATCATAAGCCCAACCGTCGCCGCCAAAGATCCAGTGAGACTTCTTGACAAGGAATTCCCTGTTGTCGTATATCTCGTGGAGCAAGCTCTTTGCCCTATCGTCCTCAGGCTGGTAATCCTTTAAAACCGAGACCAGCTGCAAAGCCGCCTTCTTTGAACCTTTGCCATCGTACATATTGTCAAGCCATGCCTTGAGGGCGTCTTTGACGCTATCGCTTATGTTGAGTTCAAGGGCTTCCCTCGCCATGTTAGCCAGCCTCTCTCTTATCTGCTTTACGGCAAGGTACATTCCAAAACCGTACTCGGCATTGTCCTCAAACAGCGAATTAGCCCACGCAGGTCCATGACCGTCTTTGTTGGTGGTATAAGGCGTCGATGGTGCGCTGCCACCCCATATAGACGAACAACCTGTGGCATTGGCGATCATCATCCTGTCGCCAAACAGCTGGGTGATCAGCTTAGCATACGGAGTCTCACCGCATCCAGCACAGGCCCCTGAGAACTCCAGAAGTGGTTGCTCAAACTGGCTGCCTTTTACCGTCTCCACATTAGCAGGGTTCTCTTTACGGGACAGGCTCATGGCGTACTCCCAATTGGTTACCTGACCCATTTGGGTTTCAATGGGCTTCATTACCAGGGCTTTTTCCTTCGCCGGGCATACCTGAGCGCAATTGCCGCAGCCCGTGCAATCAAGCACATCTACCTGAATCCTGAAGTTCAACCCTTCAAAACCCCTACCTATAGCTTTCTTTGACGTAAAGCCTGCCGGCGCATTTTTTACCTCTTCTTCATTTAGCAAGAACGGCCTTATGGCAGCATGAGGACAGACATAAGAGCACTGATTGCACTGGATACAGTTGTCCATTATCCACTCAGGCACATCTACAGCTATACCCCTCTTCTCATACTGAGCCGTACCAGGCGGGAACGTACCATCTTCCATTCCCACAAAGGCGCTGACCGGCAATTTATCGCCTTCCTGTCTATTCATAGGCTCCATGATGTTCTTTATAAACGCAGGAACGGGCTTTTCCTCTTTAACTTCATCCTGTGCCTCAGCCCAGCTAGCCGGTACATCCACTTTAATCACAGAGCTTATACCTCTGTCCACTGCCTCGTAGTTCATGTTTACGACTTTTTCGCCTTTTTTGCCATAAGCATCCACAATAGCCTTCTTCATGTACTTTACAGCGTCATCGATGGGTATGATGTTGGCCAGTTTGAAGAAAGCCGCCTGCATTATGGTGTTAATCCTTCCACCTAACCCTATTTCCTTTGCTATATTAACAGCATCGATGATATAAAGATTTATATTGTGCTTTGCTATATACCTCTTCATGGCCGCAGGCAACTTGCTGTCCAGCTCTTGTGGAGACCAGCTGCAGTTTAGGAGGAATGTGCCTCCATCCTTCAAATCAGACACCATGTCGTATTTATCCACATAAGAGGGATTATGGCATGCCACAAAGTCGGCCTTCTTTACCAGATAGGTAGACCTTATAGGCTTTTTGCCAAACCTCAAGTGGGATATAGTAACGCCTCCGGACTTCTTGGAGTCGTAGGCAAAATAACCCTGTGCGTACATATCGGTATGGTCGCCGATTATCTTTATTGAGTTCTTGTTAGCGCCCACCGTACCGTCGGAGCCAAGTCCCCAGAATTTGCAGCTTACGGTACCTTCCGGCACAGTATCTATATCGTCATTGTAAGGCAACGATGTGAGCGTTACATCGTCCACAATGCCTATGGTAAAGTGGTTCTTGGGCTGCTGAGCTTTCAGATTCTCGTACACAGCTATTATCTGTCCTGGCGTCGTGTCCTTGGAGCCAAGACCATAGCGGCCACCTACTATCACAGGCCTATTGGCTTTTTCGTAATAGGCAGCGCACACGTCCTCATACAAGGGCTCACCTAGCGAACCAGGCTCTTTTGTCCTGTCGAGTACGGCTATCTTTTTGACCGTCTCGGGCATAGCCTTTAAGAAATGCTCAACGGAGAACGGCCTGTAAAGATGCACCTTAACTACTCCGACTTTTTCTCCTTTGGACATCAAATAATCCACTGTCTCTTCAATGGTCTCGCACACAGAGCCCATAGCCACTATTACTCTCTCAGCATCCGGTGCGCCATAATAATTAAACAGATGATACTCTCTTCCCGTTATCTTCTTTATCTCTGCCATGTAGCTCTCTACGATTTCAGGTATAGCCATGTAGAACTTATTGGCCGCTTCGCGATTCTGGAAGAATATATCAGGATTCTGCGCAGTACCTCTCGTCACCGGATGTTCTGGATTTAAAGCCCTTTTTCTGAACTCCCTTAACGCGTTATAGTCCACCAACTTTGCGAAATCGTCGTATTCGATGACCTCAATCTTCTGAATCTCATGGGACGTCCTGAATCCATCAAAGAAATGCAGGAACGGAACTCTTCCCTTTATCGCCGATAGGTGAGCGACACCGCCTAAATCCATAACTTCCTGTACACTTCCCGAAGCTAAAAGGGCAAAACCCGTCTGGCGGCACGCCATCACGTCAGAATGATCGCCAAAAATGGACAGGGCATGAGTCGCCACAGCACGAGCGCTTACGTGAAAGACGCCTGGCAATAACTCTCCTGCAATTTTGTACATATTAGGTATCATGAGCAGCAATCCCTGAGATGCTGTAAAGGTTGTAGTCAAAGCCCCGCCTTGAAGCGATCCGTGTACCGCTCCTGCGGCACCCGCTTCTGACTGCATCTCTACTACTCTTACCGGCTGACCGAATATATTCTTCCTCCCATGGGCACTCCACTCGTCTACGTATTCAGCCATCGGAGATGAAGGAGTGATAGGATAGATGGTGGCCACTTCAGTAAAGGCATATGCCACATGGGCAGCTGCCTGGTTGCCATCCATCGTCTTCATAACCTTTGCCATATTTTCTCCCCTTCCCTTATAATAAGCTAAGCATTTAAGAAATCACAACAACCCGACAAAATAAACCGCTGATTAAATGCCTGCATATTGTATGCAAAATAATAATTCTACAACCGAATATATTATAGCACAAATGCATAAAAAAGTGAATTAATTCACAAAAACTTTTTCACTACCCAGGTATTTAGACAGTTGATCGCACACAAAACCCCTCATGATTTCATAGCTCTTGTAAGTGACCACGCCATCCTTTTTTGCCATAGGATAGCAAAAAACAGCAGGTTTGCGCCTTTTATTAAACCTCTTAGCCTGTACCTCGCTCATGCGAAATATCCCTGCATTTACATCTCTTATGCCATGCAGAGGTATGGCATTAAATACTTTTTCAAAAAAATTAGAATAGACCTCCTCAAAGTTGTCTATCATCATTATAGGTTCAAAGGATAGTCTCACTTTCAGTCCACCTGCTATGGCCTTCCGGATATTTTCTATCCTTATATCCAGAGAGGGAGTAAGTCTTTCGTATCGGTCTATTACCTCATCTGGCGACAGCGTCCAAGCCAGTACCACGTTTTGCGGTATATTCATGTCAGAAATAGAGCTGTAACAGCCGCTTTTCGTCTTTATCTCCACCAACAAATTTTCATTAGATCCGGCATACTGTATCCATCGCGTGGCAAGTCCTGTTAATCGTTCAAGGGCCAAAAGATCCGAATCATAGGAAATAGACAGGTATATAAATTTATCTCGCGTAAGCGAGGAAACCGCGTGGAAAAAATCCTCTACGTTGACAAAGACCACGATGTTTGAAGATGGGTACACGCCCTGCAAATAACAATAATCGCAATCGTAAATGCAATTGAGCACACTGGACGAGTAGTAAAAATTTTCATAACCGAAATCCTCGCAGAGGGTAGAACCTCTGTACACCATATCTCCCCTCTTTTTGGCCAGTATGAGCTTCTGAGACTTCTTCTGAGCTTCAAAATCCTGAGAAGCCTTGTTAAACACGTCTTTGTAGTTTTTAACCGTAATCACCCTTGCTTTAGGCAATTTTTGCAATATATCGCTGGATACCGGATATCCTATCGCGTCCTCTTCCACGTAAACATGGGAAAATCTGCTAAAAAGATCCAAGCCTTGCGAGCAATGAGTGAAACACTCTTTTTCTTTCATCTTTGGTCATCACCTTTAAATTCGCGTATTCTCGCAAAAAATCTATATCATTGCCTGTTCTGGATTTGTACCCCATACAGGCTTTAAGAAGCTGCGCTTTCTGACTTTCGGTCAAGCGAATATTTAAAGCTATATCTTCTATGGTCTGAATTTCATCGCTACTGAGAATCGGCTTAACGATAGATGTATCTTTTAAACGCGATAAAAATACCGCAATATCCGCCATTTTTTCGCCAACCAGTGACTCTACAAATTTCTCATCTGAGATGCCGTCGAGCTTACCCGCAGCGATTTTTATAAGCCACACTCTGTGAACATCTGCATATCTGGACGCCGCCATAAAAAAACCGCTGCTCTCCATATCCCACAGCTCTTCTGACAACTGGCTGTCTCTCAAAGGATGTGAAGAAGCCTCTATTGAGGCTTCTTCAAAAGGATGCTTTAACAAGATATCCGGGTAAAAATCCCTCAAGGTATCGTGATCCCTGATTTTATTTACAATATAAATAGTCCCCCTATCGCTGCACAAAGATCCACATACCCCTATGTTGACGATATAATCCGCCTCTTGCACCGGATTTGTCGCCAACATGTGTGCTACCCCTATAGCGCTATTCGCATTACCTGTGCCCGTAATTACCAGCTTAATATCATCATTGCTAAATATCTGAAACCTATTCTCGCTCATATCCCTTTTTAACCTGTAATGCTTTATCAAAGGCTTCGCTCCGGCATGTAAAGCTGTAGATATATAAAGCATCCAAAAGCCCCCTGGATTATCTATTCTCATCAATTATACCATAGGTCATAAACCATAGAAAATTATTAACCTTAAATTTGTTTGCGCTTTATTTAACCTATTTTCATATATTATATTGAAAAAAATCTAATTGTCAAAAGGCAGGGAATATTATGGAAATATACAATTTGCCCATAATACCCCTTATAGTAGGCGTTGTTGAAGTCCTCAAACGACTGGGCTTACCAGAAAAATGGTCCGCCTTAGCCTCCGCAATTATTGGCATTATAATAGGGATATTTTATATCGCCCCAGGAGACATATTAAAAGGAATTTTAGAAGGATTAGCTATTGGATTAGCAGCAACAGGGCTATACAGCGGTACAAAAAATACCATAGAAATTTTCAGAAGCAATAAGGCAGGAGGTAAGTAATTGTTAACCTCCTGCCTACATCGCGGTATCAAAATACGACTGTATCAGTTTATTATTCCTTTATCAATCAACAACCTATACAATACAGTAATCGCCTGCTCCCTCGTAGCATAACTTTGAGGAGCAATAATACTCCCCGACCCTTTAATTATACCTACTTTATATGCGTACATTATATCTTTTTTAGCCCAACTTGATATTTTATTACCATCTTTAAATGCTATATTTGGTACATTATCATAATCTTCATCAGGATACAGAAGTTTTAACATTCTCACAATTGTCACAACCATCTGTTCCCTCGTAACTGGTTCACAGGCCCCAAATCTATTGTTATCGTAACCATTCATTATTCCAAGGTAACTGACTTTTATTATATAATCTTTATACATTTCATCATAATTATCATAATATGGATAATATGCAAGGCCTACAGGTATTTCTATAAAGCTTTCTTTTATCTTTTCGTATGTTTTTACAATAAGCATAGCAAGTTCTTCCCGATTTATATAATTTTGATAATCATCCATAAAAAGAGGTTCAGCTAAGTTATACAAATTAAAAGCATCAACTGCTTTTTTAGCCCAAGGACTTGGTGTGCTGCTATGTATTTTTACAAAGTCACTTGTTATATCATATGTATCACCACTTAAATCTCTTAAATAAATCTTAAAGGGCTTATACTCATTATCTTGCAATTTATATATAGTACTTAATATAGCAATGGTATCTGCATGAGCTACACCGCAAAACCTTTGTTCTGCATTTATTTCCATTTTTCCATCATTATCTATATCTTTTACCAAATAATTATACACTGGATCTAGCCATGTATCAATTTGAGACAAATACTGATAATCTTTGTAATTGTCTGGATTAAGCTGTATTTCATAAGTCTTATCCATTACAGGATTATAAATACTGACTTTAAAACCGCCTACGTAATTTACCTCAAAATTATATTTATCATAGTCCATCAAATTATTCTCATTAAATATTATCTTAGGCGATAATTTAGAAATGTCGTATATTCTTAAATCCGTAGCACCTGAACTTCCCCCAGAGCATAAGTAAACGATAAGATCACTTCTGCCATCGCCATTTACATCATTTAAATCAAAATCTACGTCTACGTACCCACCTTCTTTAATCGTAAAACCCTTTACTTTAATTTCCCATCCGCTTGGGAAAAAATCATTGGGATTATCAATTACTTCATACAACTTTACTCCGTCATGGGCTTTTACTAGTTTTTTTTGTACAGCATATGCGGTATTAACAGGAAGAAATGTAAGCAATAATAATGCAGAAATAAAAAGACAAATAATATAGTTTTTCCTATTACACATATGAAAGAAAACCTCCTAACACTATGTGCTTACTCCACCATACTGTCAATTTGTACTTTTACATTAGCTGCTTTACTATAATCACCACTGCTCATAGCCGTAAACGTCTTTGTCGACCCTGCATCCAAATCATTTACTGCTCCAGCAGCGGTTCCAAGAAGTTTGCCATTTCCATCGTAAAAGCCTACCACTAATGTAAATGAGTGTTTTACGCTATCTCCATTTTTTACTTCACCATCTACCTGGGTGACACCCATTTGTCCTTTAACAACAATGTTTGAGAATTCAATTTTAGGTCTTGTATACGATTTAACCGACTGCACCATGGTATCGACTTCTACTTTATAGCTAGCAGCTTTGCTATAATCCTCCGTAGCCATAGCGGTAAAAATCTTAGTATCGCCAGGCGCAAGTTCATTTACGGCTCCCACGGCTGTTCCCAAAAGTTTTTTGCTTGCGTCATAAAAACTTACCTTTAGTGTAAAACTATGCATTTCATTATCGTTATTTTTAGCCTCACCATTTACAGTTGTTACACCACCCTCTGTATGCAACACCACATTTGAAAATGTTATCAACTCTTTAGGCTTAACTGTGTCCTTCCCCGTTTTAGCATCAGAGGAAGCTATGTTACCTGTGGTAACCCTCGCTGATTGATCAGATGCACCACACCCCTCAAAAGCAGCTATGATAGCTATGACAATTACCATGGCGACAATCCAAAATCGCCAATTTTTAAGTCTCATAAAACATACCTCCTTAAATTGTATTATCCACTGCTTTTCTATCCTGTACCTACCCAAATTATAACACCGCGCCATGTCAGGATATTGTCTGTTGCCCAAAACTTTTGAGGGGTTCCGGATCAGGTAAAAAAACGAAGGTACTATATCCCTCTATTCAAGTCCTGCACCTTTTATAGCAGATAAAGCATTATCTGTATAACGTTTAAAAACCCCTTTACGCACTTTCTTGTCAGGAGGTTGCCACCGGGATTTTCTCTCTGCTAAAACCTTTTCAATCTCTTCATTTGAACAAACTTTCCCAGAAATACCCACTATATTTAATTTCCTGTTTGGTATATCTAATTCGATAATGTCATCATCTTCAACCAAAGCTATAGGTCCCCCCACAAAAGCCTCTGGGGATACGTGCCCAACACAAGGTCCTCTGGTAGCACCTGAAAAACGTCCATCTGTGATCAACACCGTTGACCCATTTAGCTTCTCATCGTAGACTATAGCTTCGGTCGTCATAAGCATTTCCGGCATTCCAGAACCCCGTGGACCTTCGTAACGAATTATTAGAACACAGCCAGGTTCTATCTTTCCTTCCACAATCGCTCTATAGCAATCCTCTTCGCAGTCAAAAACTCGAGCTTTCCCTATATGATGCATCATTTTTTCTTCCACAGCCGAGTACTTTATTACAGCACCTTCTGGTGCTAAGTTACCTTTTAGTATTGCTATAGAACCTTTTTCTCTAGCTTTTTCAACCGGCATTATCGCGTCATCCCTTGTAAGCCCGTAATTGCGCAAGTACCCTTCAACCCTTTCAAAAAATCCATCTTCTTCAAGGTCTTTCAGGTTTTGTCTTAACGTCTTGCCGGTTACCGTAAGCACATCTAGATCAAGATAGTCTCTCAATAGCCATTGCACCATAGGTACTCCACCAGCAAACCAAAACGCCTCTGTAGGATACTTGCCACTAGGATAGATATTTCCTATATGAGGGATATACCTGTTTATCTTATCAAAAATTTCCAGATCCAAATCAAAATTCATTTCCCTGGCTATCGAGGGTAAATGCAACAGCGCATTGGTAGAACCGCCAATAGCTGCATGAACCTTTATGGCATTATAAAAAGCCTCTGGTGTCAGGATATCTTGGACTTTAATGTTATTTTTAACCAAATCCATTATTTGCCTTCCTGCTTTCCTTGCCATGGCTATAATATCCCTCATTGTAGCCGGCACCAAAGCACTCCCAGGTAAAGCTAACCCCAGGGCTTCAGCTAAACACTGCATAGTACTAGCTGTCCCTAAAAACTGACATGCTCCTGGCGAGGGGCACCCTGTCAACTTATAATCGCGCACTTCTTTTGAAGTTATGCTACCTTCCCTTTTTTCTCTAAGAGATATATCACCTGCTTTAATTGAAGTAGACATATCAGGCCCGGGTCGCATACTACCACCTGGTATAAAAATTGTTGGCAGATTTAGTCGGGCTGCCACCTTAAGATGTGCAGGAATAGACTTATCGCAGGATGAAATTAAAATAAGACCATCCCAAGGAACAAACGACGCATGGATCTCCACCATATCCGCAATAATTTCCCTAGAAATCAACACGTAATTCATACCGTCGTGTCCTTGGGCACAGCCATCGCATATATCTGTTACATGGAAATTAGCTGGCCTACCACCTTTTTCGTATACACCAATACTGGCTTGATGAGCAAGATTCGCGAGGTGTACACTACCTGGGTGGCTATCGCCAAAAACATCCTCAATCAATATCTGTGGTTTCTTCAAATCCTCTTCTTCCCAGTCCATACCCAATTGCAAGCAGTCAAACTGAGCCCATAGCTTACGGGCGTACGAACTGACTGGATGATTAGTAGAACTGTACATATGTGCCTCTCCCTTCTCTTTTACCTAAAAATTTATAACAACACTCCTGCACTTAAAAGAATATCTTTAATTTTTTTAGCCTGTTCATCATTGATTTTGATAGCTGGCTTTCGGGGCGTAGATGATATATCTTTTAAAACCATAGATACAGCAGCTTTTATAGCCGATACAAAAGGCTGTGATATATCGTAAATATTCATGAGTTTGTTTACTTTTTTTTGCAACAATGACACTGTTTCCATATCATTTTCCCTAAAAGCCTCTAATAGCTTTGCAAATAGCGCTGGAGCTACATTAGTTAATCCACCAATTACGCCGTCTCCTCCAGCCATCAAATTTGGAATAAAATATTCATCAAAACCTGAAAAAACCATAAAGTAATTTACTTCAGATTTTACGGTCTCTATTAATCTCCTTGTATGACTCATGTTGTCCACAGTGTCTTTAATTCCCACAATATTTTTGAAATCTCTTGCCAATCTTAAAACTAAATGAGGGCTTAAATTTACTGATGTTCTATCAGGAAAGTTATACAAAATAATAGGTATATCTACGCATTTTGCTATTTCAGCATAATACCTGTATATGCTTTCTTCGTCCAGTTTAAAATAGTATGGCGATATAACTACAACCCCGTCTACTCCTGATTTCTGTGCGTACTTGGTCAATTCAATTACCTCTTCCATTACAGTACCACCTGTACCGATTAAAACTGGTACTCTCTTGTTAACAGATCTAACCGCCAGATCTATAATCTCCTTTTTCTCATGTAACGTCATATTAAAAAACTCGCCCATACTTCCTGCAAACAGGATACCGTTTATTTTATTATTTATTAAGTTATTTATCATCATTTCATTACCCTTATAGTCTATTTTACCATTTTCATCAAAAATCGTTATCATCGGGCAAATAGCACCTTTTAACATGATCTCACCATCCTTTTTCATTTTCGAACTAATAAAATAGCCTGACCACGTTTATCCCTTTTTGTTTTGCTTTTATAACCAATATACCCCGCTTTAAATGGGTTCTGCAACGCAAACTTAACTACGCCGCATCTTCAAATAAGGCTACAGCCTGTTCAATGACCATTTTTACTACATTGTCTAGTTCTTCCTGGTCTTTAAAGCCCTTTCGGCGCAGCAATCTCTTGACCGTTGCCCGAATAGAAGCTTTGATGTTTTCTTTAATCGTCCAATCTACCTGTCCTTCGGTTTTATTCTTTATTATCCTCACCAGTTCCCTGGCAATCTCTTTTGCTTCTTCGTCATTTAAAATCGCTTCTTTTCCTTGACTAACAATATCATAAAATGCAACTTCCTCTTCTGTTAAATCCATCTCTTTTGCCCGTTTATCCATGTTCTGCATTTCTTTGGCTAAATCAATAAGGTGTTTTATAACCTCTGCAGATGTGATTGCACGATTGTGATATTGATTTAAAACCTTTTCTATCATCTCTTTAAAAGAAGCATACTTTATCTGGTTCTTTCTGCTTTTGGCCTTGACTTCGTCATTAAGTAGTTTGCGCAAAACCTCAATCTGCAGGTTTTTATTTTCATGTCCCATAAGTTCATCTAGAAACTCATCACTTAAAATAGATAAATCTGGTTTCTTCAATCCAGCTGCATCAAAAATATCAATCGGTTTGTCGCTTGCCGCAACACCTTCAGAAATGATCTGTTTTACGGCACTATCCAGTTGTTCAATCGACAATCCTTTAGGTGGAGTGTATTTGACGACATTACTCCTTACTGCTTGGAAAAAAGCTACATCAGAGCGAATACGCATTGCTTCTTCTCGCGGTACAACAAGGGCAAAAGCCTTACTTAAAGCATTGCACTGATCAAGAAAATCTTTCTTTATGTTTTCGTCTCTGTTGATTAATTCCATAGCCTGCTTCAGAAGATAAAGCTTATCGTCTGCACTTTTTCCTTCCCATCCTGCAAAATCAATACCGTGGATGTATGAACAGACAATATCATACTTTTCCTGCATAATCCTTATGGCTTCATCGATGGGTAAGGTAGCAGACTCCTTGCCTGTACTTATGGTGTAATTCGCCAGTGCCCGTTTTAAATCATCAGCAATACCGATATAATCTACTACCAATCCCGCTGGTTTATCCTTGAACACCCTGTTGACTCTGGCTATGGCCTGCATTAAATTGTGCCCCTTCATGGGCTTGTCGATATACATGGTGTGCAAACATGGCACATCAAAGCCTGTAAGCCACATATCCCTGACAATTACCAGCTTAAGAGGGTCTTTGGGGTCTTTCATCCTCTTTTCGATTTCTTTGATCTGGGACTTGGTATACAGATGGGGCAAAAATTCCTTGGGATCTTTTGATGCATTCCCCGACATTACGATTTTAATTACACCTTTGTCTAAATCATCGCTGTGCCAGTGCGGTCTTATTTTTATTATTTCGTTGTAGAGGTCAACACAAATCCTGCGGCTCATACAGACTATCATGCCCTTGCCTTCAAGCACTTTGCATCTTTCTTCAAAATGCTCAACAATGTCCCTTGCCACAGTTTCAAGCCTTTCCTGTGTTCCCACCATGGCTTCTAGAGCTGCCCACTTTGTCTTTAACTTATTCTTTACTTCTTCTTCCTCGCCCTCAGTCACTTCTTCAAAATCTCTGTCAATATCCTCATTTATTAGGTGAAGTTTTACCAATCTTCCTTCGTAGTAAATGGGTACAATAGCTTTGTCTTCTACTGCCTGTTTCATATCATAAATGCTGATATAATCTCCAAATACCTGAAGGGTAGATTTGTCCCCCAACTCAATAGGCGTTCCGGTAAAGCCAATAAAGCTGGCGTTAGGAAGTGCCTGTCTTATATTTTTGGCAAGACCATCGATAAACTCATAGTGCGACCTATGGGCCTCATCAACAATGACAATGATGTTGTTGCGGTCAGAAAGCAGAGGGTAGGTTTTGCTTTTGTTTAAGGCTCTTTTGAATTTGGGATCAATAACTTCTAAACCTTCTTCTGCTTCAGCCTGGAATTTCTGAATGGTGGTAAAAAAGATACCACCTGCTGCAACTTGCGAAAGTTTTTCTTTTAAGTCTTCCACGCTTTCTGCCTGTTTTGGATAAGGAATTAAGTCGCTTGAATTGCAGAAAGTCCCATACAACTGGTCATCAAGATCGTTGCGGTCTGTAATAACTACAATTGTAGGGTTCTGAAGTTCTTTAAGCTGTATAACCTTCCCTGTATAAAACACCATAGAAAGGCTCTTACCGCTACCCTGCGTATGCCAGAACGTACCTATTCTCCTATCACCATCAGGAGATGTTGCTTTAATTGTTTCTTCTACTGCCTTATTTACACCGTAATATTGGTGATACATGGCCATAATTTTAATTACCTCGTCTTTTGTAGTGGTAAAAGTGACAAAGTTCCTGATGATATCCAGCACCCTGTTTTTATCAAACATACCTTTTATCAATACCTCAAGGGCTGGCATTCCCTCTACGCTATGTATTCCGTCAATGGACTTCCATGCAGAGAATCTCTCCCATGGTGCAGTAAGCGTTCCTGCTTTTGCTTCCGTCCCATCGGATACAACGCAGATCTCGTTATAAGCAAAAAGGTCTGGAATATCCCTTTTATACAATTCAAGCTGTCTATACGCTCCTTCTATCGTAGCTGTCTCATCCAATGGATTTTTAAGTTCAAATACTCCAACTGGCAGGCCATTGATATAGACGATAATATCAGGAATTCTTACACCTGCACCTTTGATTTTCACCTGATTGCAGACAAGAAAATCGTTGTTTTCTGGGTTTTCATAATCAAATATCTTTACTATTTCTCCAATTTCTTCACCTTCATTGTTGCGTCTTGTAACCACTGCACCATTGCGGTATATTTTGTGTATCTCCTTGTTGTTTAGCTCAATCCTTGGATACTGAAAGTTTTTTAGCTGGCGCATAGCATCTTCAATACAGCTTGATGGAAGGAGGGGATTTAATTTTATCAGTGCATTATAAAGCCTATTCTTTAAGATAACCTCCCTGTAGTCTTCCCTATCCTCAATTGGTATTTCGCTGCCGTGCAGGTATTCATACCCTATGTCTTTAAACCATTTGATGGCTGCTTCCTCTACAACACTCTCGAAATTAGCGTTTAAAGACATCGTCAATTCACCCCTTTATACCATTCACTATATTGTTTAGAACATTAAAATCTGCATAAGCTTATCCTTCATCATTTCTTTGCGCTTATAGAAAAAGTCTTTAAAATTAACAATAGAAAGATCCAAACCTCTCAAATAGTGAAGATCTTTATATTGATTTTTGGCAATGTCATCTTTATAGTTTTCATCGAACCATTCGATGAAAGGTTTTGCACTCTTCGACATATTTACGTTACCTTCTAAAAGCTGTAAATTGGGAATCTTATTATAATTTTCAATGCAAAATTCAATATCTTCTGGTTTCACTCCTAATTTTAGGAGTTTTTCTCTACTCGTAAAGAAACTTTTGGGATGAATATGGTCCTGATGAAATAGATTGTTATAATTTAGTGTGGGATATAAAAGAGCTAAGACCGAAAAAGTATATCTTTTGCCGTATTCATATTCCAATAGATTTTCTATTTCATCTTCGCCAAAATCCAACGATTTCGGTGTGCCTTTCAGCCTTTGTTTCATATTGTCAACTGGGAAACTATTCAAGTTATCTCTTATAACCTCTCTTATAGTCCTTAAAATATTATCTGATTGCCCGCCAAAAATTTGCTTCAAAAGAACAATATGAAGCCATTTTTTTATCTTTTCTCTTTCATCCCCAAACTTAACAGAAGTTACAAAACTACCATTTAGACCTTTTTTATACAAATAATAAGCTATTGGTATAATTGCATTATTTGAAGTTAAGGTCTGATAATCAAAGCCGAATGTATTTATTAATTCTACGCTTGTCCTTATGCTTTCCTTTATCTTATCCCAGTTATCTTGAATAACCGCCATATTTTGAGCGTTAAAATTGTCAACTTTAAATCTGATATCACTAATATCGCAGAGGACAAGGCAAGTCTTCAAGACAAAGTCTTTATTAAATGTAAATCCTCTTCCAATATCATTAATTTCATCTACGAACTTTATAATTTCCTCTCGTGCATCCCTTTTATACCATTAGGCAGTAGCAATTGAAAGTAGCAAATCAGAATAACTCAACTCCGTGCCGCCACTATTTACACGTATAAAAATATTCAACACCTTATCAAGTTCTTGATCTTCTTCAAGGTAATAATTTATCAATGTTCGCTTAAAAATAACATCTGATAATCTAAAAAGTGTTCTAGATGCAAATTTATTTGTAGCAAGCTGATTTTCAATCAAAAAATCATTAATCAGTGAAGGATCTTCACGATTAAATTTCTTTTCATCAAGAATATCTCCTACTTTAAACCAAAAAGTGTTTTCATCTCTTTTTTTTGCATCTTCCTCGGTAAGAAATCTGAAATCATATTTCAAATCTTCATCATCAGCTTCTTTAAGTAAATTCAAATAGAGATATTTCTTCGGAAAAGCAGCAGGATTATCCCATCGCATATAAGGAATTTTTGATGCATAACTTCCTTTTAAAGCAATATAAAGGGAAGTAAGTCTCTGTTGTCCATCAAGCACTGATATAATTTCTTCATCACCCATCAAAACTGCTTTCTGATTGTGGCTTTTGCCCTGATGATAGTGGCAGATAAATTCATAAAACTGATATTTTTTTACGCTTTCCTTTGAAACCTTCCAAAAAAGAAAAGAACCAATAGGATAACCCCTCATGATTGAATCAAAAAGCCGTTCTATTTGCTCTTCGCTCCAAACAAACTCCCTTTGTATCGCAGGAAGCAGATATTTCCTGCTACTTATATTTTTTATGGCATCATATATCGTAATCGGTGTTTGAAATGACATGTCTTTATACTCCTTTCAAGGTTGTTAATCAATTTTCACATTACCCTTATTTCGCCTGATATAAGTTTGGGAAGCAAGGTATCGCGAAGTTGGGATAAAATTTTCACTTCTCTTCCGTTGCTTATATAAAACTCAATTAAAGGACTTAATATTCTGTCAAATTCCTTCAGCCATTCATCATCTGGTACGATTACTTTTGCCTGACTCAAATGTTCTCGCTTGATGTGACCCATTGTTGTTGCTTTATCTTCAGCAATTCTTCTAAAATCGTTAAGATGATATTTTATCCAATAATAATAAAACCATTTAGGATACTTCTCAGATGAAACTTTGAATAAATGCTGATTTAACCCTGCTTTGCCGCCACACCATACTCTTACTTCCAAACTACCTGACCATGAAAAAATTACATCTCCGTCATCTACAATATATCTTGGATCAATATCCGTCCTACATTTATCGCTATCGGAAGAGGTTGCACCCTGTTTCAGTTCTCTTATTTTTAATACAGGGAGATAATTATTCTCATCGACGGGGCGATATTTTTGCATTGCTAATCCGTTTAAAAAATCGGCAATTTCATCAAGGGCTTTAACTTCCCACCCCTTCGGTATTGGCCCCAATTCACTATCTACGAACTCTCCCCCGCTGGATTTATAAGGTTCACCATTTTCGTTTGGAAATTCAAAATCAATAAACCAATGCTTAAATATGGCCTGTGCTATTTCTTCAAGGGTTTTGTTCATCTCATTATTGAGTTCGATTTTATCGTCGAAAGCTGAAAGGATTGATGCAATTTTTTGTTGTATTTTAATTGAGGGAAGCTTAATCATCATTTTTTTTAAATGATCCCAATCTGCTCTTGGCATTTTAGTTCCTTTAGAAGAAGCAGTGGCTATATCGATAAATTTTTTTGAAGCTATAACATAAAAAAGAAAACTTTGATCTGCTATATCGCAATCTTTAGTTCTCAAAACCATTATATCAGTTGAACAAACACCACTAAAGCGTGGTTTATATACCTTCCTAAAATAAGGTCTCAACTTACCAAATAATATATCATTCGGTTCAAATCTGTATTTATTACTTATAACATCGGTAGACACTCCTATTCCAGAAAGCCTTAAAGTTCCTTGTTCTATATGTTCTAATCCTAAATATGGTAAAACCTCATTTTCATTTGGCTTGTATGAGTTTGTTACAACATCTAACACTTGACCTAACTCAACTTCTTTCCACTCACTCCCCATATCCCAACTCCTCCAGATTTGCCTTTATGATTTCATCAAGCCTTCTTGCTTCTTTCATTTGTTGATAAAGTTTCTCGGTTAGTTCTGCCATTTTTTCTTCAAAAGGTATACCGTCATCTTCTGCATCTTCTATACCCACATACCTACCTGGAGCCAATACGTAGTCATTTGCGGCAATGACCTCCATTGGCACAGCAGCACAGAAGCCCTTGATATCCTCGTAGCCCTTTTTATCCCTCCACTTGTGGTATGTATCAGCAATCTTTTGAATTTCTTCATCTGTAAACTCTCTATGGGTCCTATCTACCATAACGCCCATTTTCCGTGCATCAATAAAAAGTGTTTCTTTTGTTTCCCTGCTTTTGCGGATAAACCACAAACATGCAGGAATTCCTGTTGTATAAAATAGCTGTGGTGGCAGTGCTACCATACAATCCACCAGGTTATCCTCTATAATTCTTTTCCTTATTTCGTATTCCGCATTATTGCTTGTAGTCATAGAACCGTTGGCAAGTACAAAACCAGCCACACCATTTGGCGCAAGGTGATAAATAAAATGCTGTATCCACGCATAATTTGCATTGGAATCTGGTGGTAACCCGTATTTCCATCTTACATCATCTGCTACTCTATCTGCTCCCCAAACACTGTCGTTAAACGGTGGATTGGCCAATATGTAATGTGCTCTTAAATCCTTGAATTGATCATCTATATATGAATTACCCAGCTTTATATCCGCTTCAATACCTCGAATGGCAAGGTTCATTTTACACAATCTATAAGTAGTCGGGTTAGATTCCTGGCCATATACCGATATATCTCCTTTTTTACCCGCATGGGCTTCTACAAAGCGCATACTCTGGACAAACATACCTCCAGAACCACAACAGGGATCAAAAACCCTGCCATGCAAAGGTTGAATCATTTCGACGAGCAATTTAACCACGCTGTGCGGAGTAAAGAATTCGCCGCCACCTTTACCCTCTTTCTGTGCAAACATAGAAAGGAAATATTCATAAACCCTACCCAAAATATCTTTTTCATCGTCTTTGTTAAAATCAATGCTTCCAATCAAATTAACAATTTCGCCGAGAGTATGTGGATCCAAAGGTGCTCTGGTATATACTTTAGGTAGAACTCCTCTTAGTTGTTTAGGATTTTCTTTTTCAATCAAATCCATGGCATTATCAATGAGCTTCCCAATATCGCTTCGTTGAGCATTGGCCATAATGTACTCATATCGAGCTTCCTGTGGTACATAAAATACATTTACTGCCATGTATTCGTCTTTATCTTCCAATATAAATTGTACTTCTTCATCGTTTGTACAATAATATTCTTCGTTGCTTGGGTCTTTTATTAGATACTGTAATTCCTCCTGACGTTGTTTAAACGCATCGGAAATATATTTCAAAAAGATAAGTCCAAGAACAATATGTTTGTATTCCGAGGGCTCCATATTGTTTCGCAACCTATCAGCAGCTGCCCAAAGGGTTGAAGCAAAATTTAAAACTCCATCGTTATTTTGACCCACTTCTGTTTTTACCCCTTCCTTCAACTTCCTCCGTTTTCTTTAGATACTTCAATTATAACACATCATTTTGCTAAAACACATTCAATCTATTGCTGTTATACCATATTTTCTCGTCAAAACTAAAATAAATACTCCCACATAAAACCGCATAAAACAAGCCCCACTTCCTACATACATTAAAAAGTGGAGCTTATCTTAATTTATTTACTTTACTAAAACATCAGCAATGTATGCTATATGCTACACCGACTTTTGATAAAAGTATTACTTTATCTTTCTATTACAGGTATCCTTTTAATTCTCTTATCTGTAAATACGTCGTATTCATCCATACTTTTTGTTGAAAATTCAGATACCACCGCTCCCTCTTCTCCGGCCTGAAACCAGTGAAGAGTATTCGGCATAATAGTATATTGTTCTCCCGGATTTAATTCTACTTCATGGAATACTGTATAACATTGTTCATCTCCATGAGGTGGGTTGCATTTCCTGTTTTGAGTAGGTTCCCCTTCTACGTATAGGTAAACTTTACCGTATCTGCACCTAAAAGTTTCTTCTTTTCCTGGTTTTCCGTCAACTTCTGGATGCTTATGCTCAGGACAAGTTTGACCAGGGAATAACACCAATTCTTTTGCACAAACCCTTTCTGTATTAACATATACAACTAATTGTAATCCAGTTCTTTCTATGTCGTTTAAACCAAAATCTGCGATTTCTATATTCTCCTTTTCTTCTTCAGTTATAACAATATTTGCTTTTTTAAGGTATTCATACGTCTTTTCCTGTAATTTTTTATATTCCTCAAACTTCACTAAAATCCACCTTCCTTTATCTTAAATAAAATATATCACCATAAAAATCCTTATGTACCCAATCTTTGTGAGGAATATTTAGGGGAAGACATTTCCAACCACCTTCCATCCTTTTAATCACCTCTGTTAACGGCCTTATCCCACTTGTAGCATCTATAGATCCTACACTAAATGAACCAACGCCAATAGCAGTCTTTACTGCCATTTCAGGCGATGCTCCTTCAGCTATGGCAGCGAGAAAACCGGCAATAGTAGCATCACCTGAACCCGTAGTGCCTACTACTGGAGCATCAAAGCACGGAGCTATAAGTTCTCTGTTGCTCCATTGGACTACGTCTATTGCTTTATTCAAAGCAGACTCCTCTAAAATCTCTCTATTTGCCGTCCTGAGATAAAGGCCTTGATTTCCTAATTTAATGACAATAATTTTGCTTCCCATATCCAGCAGTTTTCTGGATAAATCACTTAACAGATCAACTGTTATTACTTCTTCCTTCCTTGAAGCTCTATTTAATTTTCCATAGGTCTCTTTATCAATCATATATAACAATTCATCAATACTGGGCAAAAAAATATCTACATATGGAAGTGTGTTTTTCAGCACTTTTACCCAATCGGCTTTACCTGCATCTGTGTTTGGATCGGGCATGGCCATATCTAAACTGGTTATGACTCCTGACGTTTTTACCTTTTCATACATATTCTTTAAATGAATTCCGTCATCAATATAAAACTGCCGCATAAGAGGCGGATAGCCAAAATGGAATATAAGGGCATCTATTAGTCTTTCATAAGGTATATCTTCCTCCGAAAAAGTATCGTTAACACCTGAATAATGAAGAAATATCCTATCAGTATCTGGCGGATTTAGTACTACAGTATAAGAAGTCTTTTCTCCGGTACTTATTATTATATTTTGTGCAATTTCTTCACTCTCACGCCTCAACATATCCAGTAGTATCTTTCCAAAGTAGTCATCCCCCACTTTCCCAATCATGCAAACATCAATACCTAATTTTCTTAAAGCAATCCCTGTATTAGACACGGCTCCTCCCGTAGATAAGCTTATATCCTCCATTTTAAGCAAATGACCCGGAATAAGCATAGATAAGTCGCCTTTTGTCCAGCCAGGTATTATATCTAGACTTATATACCCTGCTACTACTATTTTATTATAACTGCCCATTACTTTCCTCCCTTCATGTTTTAAATTTAGTTTTTAATAGCTTTTCATGGCGAAAATTTTCATGACTTTCATAGCGTGTTGTTTCATAGAATCAATAGCCCAACTTGTAATATCGTGATAAAATACCGGACCTCTTAACTCAGTTAACTTTTCCCGGATAGTCTCACCAGCATCTCTGGCCATATAAGTATAGTAATTAATTTTCCTTACACCATTAACAATTGCCTTATGGTAATCCTTTTCGCCAAGTCCAGATCCACCGTGCATTACAATTGGTACCATGGTTTTTTTATAAATTTCACTCAATCTTTGAAAGTCCAACTTAGGAGATGTTAAATACAAACCATGAACAGTTCCAAAAGACGCTGCTAATGCATTTATACCAGTCCTCTGAACAAAGTCGGCAGCCAAATCTGGATCAGTATAAATATAATTAATATCACTTTTTGAACTTGTAATCTCAGTGCTATGCTCAGACTCAATCATTGTTCCAAGTTCAGCCTCTACAGAAATACCCTTATGATGAGCATCCTTAACTATTTGACAAGTCACTTCAATATTTTTTTCATAGGGTAAATTCGATCCATCAAACATCACCGAGGTAAAACCCATATCCATAGCTTTATAAATTAACTCAAGGCTTCGGCCATGATCCAAATGGACACAAACAGGAACTTCCGCTGATTTTGCTGCTGCCAACATAATTGGACCTATTATTTCAATAGGCACAAACTTTTGATGCACTTCAGCATGAGAAATGATTACTGGCAATGATAATTCTTCTGCAGCGGCAATAACAGCCCTAATTGCCTCCAATGAAGGTGTATTAAAAGCTCCGATTGCATATTGCTTTTTTTGAGCCTCATAAAGCAATTCAGCAAGACTTACAAGCATTTTCACATACCTTCTCTCTATATCTTTTATTTTAGGCAAGAACAAATCTACTTCTCCATAGAACACTTATAATTTAACTTTTCCCCTCTTCAGATAATCTATATAAACAGCAATCAAAATCACAACACCTTTGGCTACATATTGCCAAAAAGAGTTGACGTTCATCAAATTCAATCCATTACTCAACACACCAATTATAAGCGCCCCGATTATAGTTCCACCTATGGTTCCATACCCTCCGCTCATACTAGTACCACCAAGAACAACAGCGGCTATAGCGTCCATTTCTGCTCCTTGACCAGCTGTTGGCTGCCCTGAGAACATACGAGAAGCTAATACAACTCCGGCAATAGCCGCCATTAAGCCACTGTAAGCATAAGCGAAAAAGAGTACTCTCGGAATTTTTATTCCTGAAAATCTCGCAGCTTCACGATTTCCTCCCACAGCGTACATATACCTTCCTAGTTTTGTGTTATTTAGTATTAGCATCGAAATAATTACTATGACAATCAAATATATAACTGGGGTAGGGATAACATCCCACAAATAACCGGCGCCAATAAAAGTAAATTGATCAGACATAACGCGTATGGGTTGCCCTCCGGTATAGATATAGGCAAGGCCACGAGCGATATTCATAGTTGCAAGGGTAACTATAAAAGGTGGTATAGTAGTTTTAGCAACAACAATTCCGTTAAACACGCCAATTAACAAGCCTACCAATAGTCCGATACATACCGCCACTGGAACAGAATATCCATTAAAAGCAATCATGCCACCGGTAATAACACCTGATAAGGCTATGATAGATCCTACTGATAGATCAATGCCTCCCAAAATAATTACCATGGTCATAGCACAAGCAAGATACAAATTTGTAGATACTTGACGAAGTACATTCATTATATTAGTTTGAGTAAGAAACGATGGTGATATAAATGATAAAAAAATGCACATAGCAATAAACCCAACTAAAATTCCTAGATTATCTTTTAAATATTGAAGAACAGGATTTAAAAAGCGAATAACTAAATTCTCATTTTTTTTCGTTACGTCAGTTTGTGCGTACATATTCTTTCCTCCCTATCGCGTAATGCATTATTGACTCTTGTGAAAATTCATTTCGTTCTAAAATGCCGGTAATAGTCCCATTACACATAACCACAACGCGATCACACATGTTAATAATCTCGGGCAACTCAGAAGATATCATAATAATGGATACTCCAGATGCAACAAGTCTATTCATAATTGCGTAAATTTCAGCTTTCGCGCCTACATCCACACCTCGAGTCGGTTCATCCAAAATTAAAATATCAGGCTTAGTTGCTAACCATTTAGCAATGACGATTTTTTGCTGGTTGCCACCACTAAGATCTCCTACTTTCTGCAATAGTGACGATGCTTTGATGGATAAACTATCTACGTATTTACTGGCAATCTTATCTTCCAATTTTTTATTTACTTTAATAAATTTTATAAATTCTTGCAATACTTTTATAGTAATATTAAATTTTACACTATCAATGAGAAAAAGCCCCTCTTCCTTTCTGTTCTCAGGAACCAAAGCGATTCCCATTTGCATCGCTTGGTTCGGATCTTTTATATTTACCTTTTTCCCTTTAATGAAGATTTCTCCAGAATCTATAGGATCAAGGCCAAATATGGCTCGCATAACTTCCGAACGACCAGCTCCCATCAAACCGGCGAAACCCAAAATTTCACCTTTTTTAAGACTGAAAGATATATCATTAAATACTCCTTTTCTTGTCAGGTGCTTAACTTCCAAAATAGTTTCACCAGGTTTATTGTAGGTTCTTACATAATAATTGGTAAGTTCACGACCAACCATCATCGAAACCAATTCATCAACCGTAGTTTGCTTGGTAACTTTTGTACCTATGTAATGACCATCTCTCATAACAGTTATCCTGTCGGATATTTCAAATAGCTCCGACATTCTATGAGATATAAATATAATTCCAACACCTTGTCTTTTTAGGGTTCTCATTATTTCAAAAAGAAATTTAACTTCCCTTTCAGTTAAATACGATGTTGGTTCATCCATAACAAGAATCTTTGCATTAAAAGCAATCGCTTTGATTATTTCAACAATCTGCTGTTGTGCGCCTGTTAGATTAGCAACCAAGGAAGTCGCATCTATATTAACTTTAAAATTGTCTAATAGTTTCTGGGCTTCTTGTATCATTGCCTTTTTATTAACCAATTTTGCAAAGCCAACAAGTTCTCTTCCTAAAAAAATATTTTCTGCTACCGTCATATATGGAACTAACGCCAATTCTTGATGAATAATACTTATCCCATATGCACGAGCATCTTCAACTGACTTAATCTCTACTTTTTTACCGCAAATATAAACTTCGCCTTTATCCATACTATATATGCCACCTAAAATCTTCATTAAAGTAGACTTTCCTGCTCCATTTTCTCCTAGGAGAGCGTGTATTTCGCCTTCCTGAAGTTCAAAATCAACATCCACCAAAGCGTTAACACCCGGGAAATGTTTACTAACATTTTTTAATTGTAGCAAAGAAGAAGCACTCATTAGGCTTGCCATCTCCCTCTCAAAATTTAACAACAGCTATAACATTGGAATATATATGTTTCCTATCTTATTTAGGCTTTTAGTACTAAATATGTCTTATCTAGTACTAAAAGCCTAAACTTCACTGCCATCCTGTTATGCCATATTTATCAACATTGTCTTTATTTATAAGAAAAGTTGGAACCGGAGTCCTTTTTTGGTAAGGCTCACCTTTAAGAATTTTATATGCCACTTCTACAGATTTAATAGCTATCTGTTTTGGAGACTGTGCACCGCTCCCTACAAACTGTCCACCCTTTGCAATCTCAGATTTAGCATCAGGAGACCCATCAACACCGTAAATTAAAATATCAGTTCTATGGGCAGCTTTAGCTGCCGCTAAAGCACCTAAAGCTGTGGGATCATTCCCACCCATTATAGCTACAATATCAGGATGAGCCTGAAGTATATCCTCCGTTAATTGCATGGCAGTTTGCAAATCGCCTTTAGCATCCTGCTGAGCAACAATTGTAAAACCCTTTCCTTTAATTGCACTCATAAAACCAGCAATTCTGTCATTTATAGAATTCATCGTAGGAGAATCGAGTATGGCAATCTTACCACCTTTAGGAAACCTCTTTACAAGATCTTCTCCACAAACTTTGCCCGCATTCTTATTATCCGAACCGACATAAGCAGTAACGTAATTAAAATCTTTAACCTCTGTATCAAAATTAATAATTGGAATACCAGCTCTTTTAAGTTCAACAAGAGCAGGCCTAATTCCCTCCCAATCAACAGGATTTAATAAAATTGCATCGATACCTTGAGCAATCATGTCTTCGATTTGATTTATTTGTTTGGAAACATCCATTGCTGGATCTGTAATAATCAATTCATCACCATTCTTTTCTATTTCGCTTTTCATGGTTTTCGCAATAACTTGGAAAAATGGATTGTTCATCGTCATACATGTATAGCCAAATTTATAATGTTTTTTTGTATTTGATTTGGATGTTTGTGAAGATTTACTAGAATTACACCCCACAAATAATATAGCTACCAGGAAAATTGTTAATAAAATAGTTAACAATTTTTTAACTTTTTTCATTTTAATTCCCTCCAATAATATGGTCTTTACAATTTTTCATTTAAATTCCTACCAAGGAGGAGAAGCTTTACTTAGTTATTTTAAATGTCTTTATTTCATATGGCTTAAACACAGCACTTAAGATGCCATTATTGATTTTAAGGGTATCACCTATGGGTTTTTCCAGTAAATCCGTTTCCACTGCCTCTTTTACAGGAAGAAGTACATTTATATTCGCATTTGCCTCAACACCATCGGTTTCAAACATTCTAATTACAATTGAGTCATCATCTTCGGCTTTCTTAATAGCTGAAGGTACAATATTCTTTGGTATGACTTCAACAACAGACAAAACATCATCCAGTATACCCTCATGAGGATCATCATAATGAGCTTCCAATCTGTTATTAAACTCATAACCACACCTGGTCGAATCAGAATCTTTCCACTGCCCTCCATGTGGGTATACGGCAAACTCTATTTCATGTTTACCCAATTCAGGTAACGGATCAGGGTTAAATGTGCTCCTTATTAACGACATCCTTAGGGCATCATCAATATGGTCAAAACCGTATTTACAGTCATTGACGATACACAATCCGAGCCTACCGCCTTTATCATCCTTACCCATTATGTCAACCCATTTTTGCGCTGGTACATCCTCTCCTTTATCCCTCTTTATGCTACCAAAGGGTATTTCATATGTAGCACAGGTACTACTGGCGTTAATAGGAAATGCTATTTTCAAAAACGGCGCACCATAGTTTTTATCACCTATCTCCAGCCAGTTTACATCGAGCTTAAAATCCACTCTAGGTATACCTGTGTATAATGATATATCCATAATGATCTCTGATTTGTTGTATTTCCTCCTAGTTCGGATCGTCGCCTTAACCGGCCCTCTTTCTACGATCTCCAAATAAGCATCTTTATCCAGATCTGTGGTCCCCAGAATTTGACCTATAACCCATGCTGACATGTTATTAGGAGCCTCATGCAACACCTGTAGAATGCCCAATTTTTTGCCCTGGGGTACATATTCTACATTTGACTTCTTATCGACAAGGCTTACTATAGCGCCTGAACCTGACTCCACACGTAATTTCAAGTATTCATTCTCTATTACCTTCTCATTCATGCCGTCAAAGGCCACCCTTGCACCACCTACATCAGAAGGTGAAATAGTCTTCTTTAAGTAATAAGTTTTATAACCGCAGCCTGGAACATTCTCTGCTGTAAACGTTATAGTGTGAAAGTTAAATCCAAACCAACTGTTAAAAGTATACTGAACAGGTATTTGCTTGTCTTTATTATCGACAAGAATAAATTTAACATCCTTGTCGAATTTCTCGTAGACATTTACCGTAACCATGTCAGTTCTGGTCCATGCCAAGGGGTTGAAAACCGTAATAGCCACATCGCCTTTTCCTTTTGTATTGATACGATTGGAAATAGCCCTAATTGATCGTTCTTTTACCATATCTGTATGTGCCTTGGTATCCTGGTACAGACCCTGGGAATACTCATATGTAGCATGAATACCGGAGCCCGGGAGTATATCGTGAAATTGATTAAACATAGTATTGACCCAGCCCTTGTAAATCTGCTTTTCAGGATATGGCAGTGAAACTATCTTGTTAGCTAGTAAAGCGTAGACCTCAGCTTGGCCTAACATATTCTCTGAAAATCTGTTAGCCTTCTTTATATTGCTCTGAGATGTGTAACAGCCCCTAAATGTAAAGTTAAGTTCATCATTTACCACGGGGAGATTATCGATATAGCGTTCAGCAATAGTAAAGTATTCGTCTGTGGTGCTGAATTTTACCTTAGGGAATACAGGCCATTTTTCCATCTCTTTTATTGTATCAAGATGTTTTCTGGTCGGTCCACCTCCATGATCGCCTACACCATAAACTATCATATAATCTTTCATGCCGGTGGCTTTATAATGATCTACCGCTTCCACCACATCCTCGGGTTTGACAGCTCCTAGATACCATAGTTTTTCGTCGTTCCATGCCAAAACTTTTGACCCATCAGGCGCTTGCCATAAGAATAACCTATAGCCTTTCCCTGCTCTGCAGAAGTAATACCTTTTTATACCTGCCTTTACCAGTATCTGAGGATATGTCCACGCATGGCCGAATGTATCTGGTTCCCAATCTATTTTTACTGCATCATAGGGCAAACCAAACTTCTCCTTAAAATACCTCTTAGTATAGAGTATCTGGCGAACCAATGCTTCACCTGATGCCATGTTTTTATCGCCTTCTACCCATGTGTTGGCAGTTATTTCCCATTGGCCGCTTTTGACTCTCTTTCGGATCATCTCATAGGTATCGGGGCTGTAATCTTCCATGGCTTTGTATACAGAAGTCTGGCTCTGTGAAAATTTAAAATCGGGATATTCATTCATGAGTTTATCTGCTGTATTAAAGGTTTTATAGCAGGTATCTACCGTTTCCTGCCATGGCCAGAGCCAGTTCATATCAATATGTGCGTGACCCACATAGTGAATGGTAAACTCCTTGGCCACCACTGCAATAGGTTTTAGATAATCCTCAGCTTTAGTAACAGCATCTTTTACAGAGATACCTCTTTCTAGATCTCCTCTTAAACCTTTAACGGCTTCCTCCACTAAATTTGCCCATTCTTCTTTTTTATCAGGATATGCTTCCATTAATTTTTCCACAAACCTTATTTCATAAGAAAAACGCTTTAAATCCTTTTGCATATCGTCAATAGTACCTTCTAAAGTCGACAGATATTTACTTACACTTTCCAATGATATATCCACAATAACTCCCTCCTAAATATTTCTATGCTTTCATACCTGTCAATACAACACCTTCGATAAACCTTCGCTGTCCCAGGAAAAAGAATATAATAACAGGTATTACCATCAGTGTAGTAGCCGCCATCATCATACCAAATTCTGTTTGTGAACTACTTGTTTGTTGTTGAAATAATCTCAAGCCAAGAGATAAAGTGTATTTGGCTTGATCGTTTATATAAATTAATGGTCCCATAAAGTCATTCCATGCACCCATAAATTGAAATATAGCTATTGTAGTAAGCACAGGTTGTATCAACGGAAGCATTATTTTAGCATAAATTTGCCAATAGTTTGCACCATCGATAATAGCGCTTTCCTCCAGTTCTTTTGGTATCGTTAATAAAAACTGACGAATAAGGAATATATAAAATGCTCCTCCGCCAAACCACGCCGGTACCCACAAAGGCAAAAAAGTATCTACCCAGCCTAATCTACGAAACAATATATATAATGGAATCATTGTTACTTGTCCAGGCAGCATCATTGTTGCAAGTACGATCATAAAAAATATATCTCGACCTGGCCACTTTAAACGAGCAAATGCATACGCTACTAAAGGTGCTGTTATCAAAACCCCAGCCATGCTCAAAATAACGACTATTAATGTATTTTTTAAAAATTGCATAAACGGAAAATATATCCACATATCTACATAATTTTTCCATACGAAAGGTTTTGGAATCAATTCAGGAGGTACCTTAAATATCTGTGTATCAGGTTTGAGTGATGTTGATACCAGCCATAATAAAGGAAAAATAAATACGACGCTTCCAGCAATTAATATTAAATGATTTATTACCTTTAATACCATTTTTCTTGCCTTTGCACGTCTTTTCCACGCCGTTTCACTGTATAAATGTACAGACATATCATTTCACTCCCTTTATGTCTGATCATAAAACACCCAATATTTTGACATTTTAAAGTTCACCCATGTAAAGAACATAATAATTGCAAATAATACCCATGCTAACGCTGAAGCATAACCCATTTTCCAAAAGCGAAAAGCATTGTTAAATAGATAGAATACATAAAAGAGAGTCGCATCGTTTGGTCCTCCATTTGTCATAATAAAAGCTTGCGTAAATACTTGAAATGATCCAATAATGCCCATAATCAATTGAAAAAATAATGTAGGGCTTAACATAGGTAAGGTAATATAAAAGAATTTCCGTAAGGTCCCTGCTCCATCTAACTCAGCTGCTTCATAATAAACTCGTGGAATATTTTTTAGCCCTGCCAGATAAATTATCATACCGCCACCAGCGCCCCACAAAGACATGAGTATTAATGATGGTTTTGCCCATGCAGGATCTGAAAGCCAGCCCGGAGCCTCTATTCCAAATGATTCAACTAGATTAGTCAATATCCCAAAATTTGGATTAAATATCCATGCCCACAATATGGAACCAGCGACTAGCGGAACAATAGACGGCATATAATAAAGTGTACGATAAACTGCTATCCCTTTTATATCGTTATTTAGTAGAAGTGCTATTGCCAAACCTATTATTATTGTCAAAGGTACACTAAACACCACATAATAAAAAGTATTGCCCAATGATTTCCAGAATAAATCATCATGGAACATGTCTATATAATTTTTAATCCCAATCCAGGAAGGCGTTTCTAATATATTATAATCCATAAAGCTATATACTATGGAAGCAATAATTGGGTATATAGTAAAAAGAATTACGCCTATAAACCATGGCGATGCAAACAGATAACCTGCAATCGCTTCTTTACGTGCCATAGTGCTCATATGCTTTTTCATATACTCACCCCAATATTTTTATTAATAATCAGGATAGGGGGACGGTAATTGACCGCCACCCATTTATATCATCGTCCAGCCGGTCTGAGTTCTGCCGGTTTAGCTATAATTATGAATTTTATTTATTAAAACTAGACCAGAATTTATCTAATTCTTTCTGAACATTTTGATTTGCTGCATCTAAAGCTTCTTTTGCGCCCATCTCATGATAAATAGCTTTATCTATAGCCCTACTATGTTCCGTCCATAGGGTTTCTCCTACAGGCGATACAGGACGGGCTCTAGACACACTCATAGCATCCATTCCTACCTTTATTGCATTTTTTATAGATGGATTATCGATCGGATCAACATATGTTTTAATCAATTCTTCATTTGCTGGCAAATACGCTGCAGGGAAAGGTACATAATATTTTCTACCCTGGCTCTTATTAAAAGCTGCAGCTCCAGCAGCTTGCTCTTTTATTCCTTCAGTAGTAAGCCATTTAATAACTTCAAAAGCTTCTTTGGGATGTTTAGCTCCTCTAGGAATAGCCCAGCTCCATCCGCCGCTCCATGTAATCTTTTGCTTACCTTTTGGAGCTGGTGGTAAAGCTGCACCATAATTTAAATCAGGTTTATATCTCGCATAGCTGGATATTGCATTGTTAACGGTAATCAACATTGCTACCTGTCCAGTCAAAAAAGGATCATTAGCTTCACTCTGAAAAGTAGAAGCATAAGCATTGATTTTCTTAGCTCCGCCCAATATATCATATCCTTTTACCATAAATTCCAAAGCTTGAACAATCTCAGGTGAGTTTAGAAGTGCGGTTCTCCCGTCATCACTCAAAAACTTGCCACCATTTTGAAAACCAAATAAATATAACCAACTGTTACCAAAATTAGGTATAAAGCCTATCTGTTTGAAATTGCCCTTGTTATCCGTTATCGTTAATTTTTTACTATAATCTAGCAATTCATCCCAATCCTGTGGCGGCCTATCTGGATCTAAACCTGCTTTTTTAAATAAATCTTTATTCCAGAATAGTATTCTTGTATCAGTATCCCAAGGTAATGCCCATATGTTGCCATTAAACGTTACTTCATCTACAGTATATTTAGCATATTGACTCATATCTAAATCACTAGCTTTTATATATTCATCCAGCGGTGTTAAAGCATTTCTAGCCGCAAATTGCGCTGCAGTAAACCTGTCTAGCCATGTAACATCTGGCGGGGAACCACTCGCTATAGCTGAGAGTAATTTAGTAACATCTTGCGTTGCGTAACCTCCTGTGCCAGGAGTAGACTGGGGTACAATTTGAATATTAGGATGAGTTTTATTAAAAGCGTCTATCATTTCTTTATTACCACTGCCAACCGCCATGGGATTAAGTCCCCATACGATTACTTTTACTTTTTCACCTGATGAGACACTATCTGTCTTTGTGCTATTTGCCTTGGATGAGTTCGATGTTTTATTTGAACCGCAACCAATTAATGATATAACAAACACAAATATCAGTAAAAAGGAAAACAGTTTTTTCATCAATACAATCCCCCTTTTCTTAAATTAATGGGTTTTGTGTTCAGGTTTAAACATTTATCTCTTTACAATATTTATGACGACTTTAGGACATTTATGATAGCGTTAAAATCCTTTGATTGCTATTATTAATTTCTCAACATAAAAAAAATTCGGTATGTATTTGGAAAGACAAAATATATAAAAACTGGGCTGTTAAGCCCAGTACATTCCGCCTTTTGCTTCAAAAGGTATGACTTCTTTTAAAAACGCCACGGCCTTTTTAAATCCCTCTTCCGCTGTAAACAAGCTGTCTTCGTGTTCTATGCTCAGAACATCGTCGTACCCCACCATTCTCAAATTGCTGACGATGTCTTTCCACAACTGATAATCATGTCCATAGCCTACAGATCTGAATATCCACGCCCTGTTTACCTCATCACTGTAGTGCTTGGTGTCCAGAACTCCTATCCTTGGCGCATTTATGGGGTCTATCTTGGTGTCCTTGGCGTGGAAGAAGTATATGGCGTCGCCCAGATACCTTATAGCAGCCACCGGATCTATACCTTGCCAGAAGAGATGGCTGGGATCTAAGTTGGCGCCGATAGTAGGCCCTACCGCTTTCCTCAGCTTTAGCAGCGTCTCAGGATTGTACACGCAAAAACCAGGATGCATCTCCAGCGCTATCCTCTTTACGCCGTGTTCATTGGCAAATTTGACCGCTTTCTCCCAGTAAGGAATCAGCACCTCATTCCATTGATAATCCAGTACCTTCAGAAAATCCTCAGGCCACGGACATGTAACCCAGTTAGGATACTTAGAATTAGGGGAGTCCCCGGGACAACCCGAAAGGTTATAACCCTATCAATTCCCAGCTGTTCTGCCAAAAGCACGGTATTCTTAAAATCCTCGTCAAATTTCCTGGCGATTTCTTTGTCAGGATGTACAGGGTTGCCATGGGTGCTCAGCGCGCTGATTTCCACCCCTCTGTCATCAAAAGCCTTTTTAAACTTCTTTATGCTAGCCGGATCTTTAAGAAGCTCTTCAGGATTGCAATGGGCTTTTCCGGGGTAGCCGCCAGAACCCACCTCTACCACGTTCACACCCAGCTCCACGATGTGGTCCAGGGCATCCTCCAGCTTTCTGTCCTGAAAAAGCACCATAAAAACGCCTAATTTCATCAAAAAACCCCTTTCTTTCAGAGACTAACGAAGTTCTGCTTATTGTCAACACTGCAGGAAACATGGTATCGCCGAAAAACTTCAGGTGGAAACTGCGATTACTATCCCTTATTCAATTTCTATCCACTTATTACTCTTAGCTGATTTAACTATCGCTTCACAAAGTAATAATTCTCTATACCCATCTTCGAATGTCGGGAATTCAGGAGGTTCTCCTTTAATGTGACCTTTTCGTATAATATATTTGTAAAATTTCGCAAACATTTGTTTTAGAGTGTCAGGGAATCCTTCGTTATGACCACCTGGATAACTGACTATCTCCCTTGCATATGGACTCAGTAACGATGGATCCTTAACTAAAACTTCGTTATTCCCATCTCTTTTTCCGATCCAAAGCTCGTTAGGCCTTTCAGAATTCCAACCTATTGCTTTTTTTGAGCCATAAATTTCAAAGTAGAGCCTATTTTTTCTTCCTGCGGCAACCTGGTTTACGGTCATAGAACCATGAGCTCCATTGTTAAACCTTAGCAACACTGTTGCATAATCTTCAGTATTAATCTCAATATCCTCGTAATCTTCAGGGCTCAGTATTTTACCAGAGTAAGTTTCAACAGGTTTTAGAGGTTTTTTTCTTACAGAATGGAATGTTGCAAAATCAGCACATACCGAACTTACATTAATACTTGTTACAAATTCAATCAAGTCTAGCCAATGCGACCCTATATCCGCAACTGCTCTAGAATCCCCACTAAACTCAGGCTGAAGCCTCCAGTTAAAGTCAGTTTCGTAGAAAAGCCAATCTTGTTGGTAAGAACCGTTCACGGCAAAAATCTTACCTAATTCGCCACTCTCAATTATTTTCCTTGCGTGATGCATTAAAGGATAAAACCTTAAATTGAAATTTACTGCATTCACAAGTTTCTTTTCCTTTGCAATTTTAATAAGTTCAGCTCCTTCAAAAGAATTCATAGCAAGCGGTTTTTCACACACAACATGCTTACCCGCTAGCAAGGCTTCCTTTGATATCTTGTAATGAAGGTGGTTTGGAGTACATACATGCACTACTTCTATTTCTTTATCGTTTAGTAAGCTTTTATAATCACCATAATACTTTTCTATATTTAGCAATTCCGCTTTTTGCTTTGCTACTTCTTCGTTAATGTCCGCAAGAGCTACAATATCTACAAACCCAAGTCTTCTTAGCGCCTCAACATGAGCAGGGCCTATAAAGCCAGTGCCTATTATGCCTACTTTTATTTTCTGCATTTTGTACCCCCTCCGTACATCATTTTTGCACTGTATCTCAATCTTTTTCGATTTTCTGTAATCTCCATACACTCCTATCCTGTTTCGAAAATAGTATCAATATATCTAACTTTTCTATCAGTCCTTGTTCTGGTATTTATTCCCAAGCGCCACTGCAAGTATAATAATAATCCCCCTAACTACCATCTGTTGACTTACATCTAATCCTGCTATAATAAGACCATTATTAATCATTCCCATTAGAAGTGAGCCAATTACTGAACCTATAATAGAACCTGTTCCACCTGCCATACTGGTACCTCCGAGTATCACAGCTGCGATAACAGAAAGCTCATCACCATCACCAAAAGAATACCTACCAGCCTGCATTCTACCTGCGTATAACATTCCGGCGAAACTTGCTGCAATGCCTGAAACCGTCATTACAATAAATTTTATTTTTTGGGTATTGATCCCTGTATATTTCGCAGCTATTTCATTACCACCTGTAGCCAGGGTTTGTTTTCCATACGGGGTATGGTTTAAAACAAAGTGCCCAATAATAAGAACAATTATTGTCCATATGAAAAGTACAGGAAATCCCCCTATATCACCTGTACCAAAAAGAAAATTATACGTTTCGTTTAAAATCGGTACAGGGGCAGTATTAGTAATCCACATTGCAAGACCTCTTGCAATTCCCATTGTGCCTAAAGTTGCCAAGAACGCGGGGATGCCGGTCTTAGTTATAAGAAGACCATTAATAGCACCTATAGCAGCACCTATTAAAAAACCGCCAAGTACCGCGAGAAAAATGCTGCCATTATGAGCCAGTATCAATGCAGTTACTAAAGAGGTAAGAGCCGTAATGGAGCCTACTGATAAGTCGATTTGCCCTGCAGCAATTACAAAAGTCATTGCCACAGCCATAATTGAAATCATAGCTGTTTGACGGGTAATGTTTAATAAATTTGTTAAAGTTGTAAATCCTTCAGAATGCAAAGTAATAGCAAAAAACACGAATACTGCTACAAATGCAATATAAACTATGTATTTTCTCCATTCAATCTTTTTAAAACCACTAAATGTGTTATTGCTAATATTACTCTTGGATTGCATATTGCAACTCCTCCTCTGACTTAATATCTTTTCTAAGTATTTCTCCTGTTATTTTACCTTTCTTCAATATTAGAATCCTATCGCAAATAGCTAATAACTCCGCTAATTCAGAAGAAACTATAATTACTCCTTTACCCGTATCCGCAAAATTACGGATTATATCAATAATTTCACCTTTGGCAGCAACATCAATGCCAGCAGTTGGTTCATCAAGCAATAAAATTTTGGGATTGGTTTCTAACCATTTTGATATAACAACCTTCTGCTGATTCCCGCCTGAAAGAAATTTAACTTGCTTATTCATATCGTCCGTTTTTATAGCTAGTTTTTTGATATTTTCTTGCACTATAGTACTAGCTTTCTTATCATCGATTACTACAAATGCTTTCAATAATTTTTTTAAATTAGGTAATACAATATTTTCCTTAACACTATGCATAAGTACAAGCCCCTGTCGTCTTCTATCTTCCGGGACCAGTACTATACCTTCCCTCATAGCGTCTTTAACATTTCTTATTTCAACTTTTTTCCCATCTATAATGATTTCACCTTTTATTTTCTTGTGAATCCCACAAAGCGACTCTAAAATTTCTGTCCTTCCACTACCCATCAGCCCTGCAATACCTAACACTTCACCTTTTTTCAGATTAAAAGATATATTTTTTATTCTAGAATCAACGTCAAGATTTTTGACCTCAAGAATATAAGAACCATCACCATTATAGTTCCTTTCTTTCCACTCAAATGTTTTCTCCACATTTGCTCCTATCATCAGTTCAATAATTTTTTCCTTGCTGAGATTCTTACTTTCAGTAGTTATCACGTTTTTGCCATCCTTTAGAATAGTTATTTCATCAGCAACTTGAAATATTTCGTTCATTCTATGCGATATATATACAATAGAAACATCTTTTTGCTTTAGCCTTTTTATAATGTCAAATAGAATAATGGTTTCACCTTCCGATAAAGAAGCAGTGGGCTCGTCCATTATAAGTATATTCGCATCCCTTGATAACGCCTTTGCTATTTCAACAAGCTGGCAATAACCTACTCCCAATGTACTTACAAGTGTATCAGGAGCTATATTTATACCTAGATCTTGGAGAAGATGCCTTGTTCTTTTTAGCATATTTTTTTTATCAATGACGTACCTTTTTTTAATAGGTTCATTCATAAGAAAAATATTTTCTGCAACCGTCAATGTAGGAACAAGGCTTAATTCCTGAAAAATCATACGTATGCCGTATTTTTGAGCATCTTTCGCATTTTTAATCTCTACTGTTTTTCCATTTATTTTTATGGTTCCTTTATCGAAACTATAAACTCCCATTAAAATTTTCATCAGCGTTGACTTTCCAGCCCCATTACTGCCCACCAGAGCATGAACTTGACCTCTTTTAACTTTAAAATTCACATTTTCTAGCACTTTGACTCCATTAAAAGACTTACAAATACCCTCTAATTCCAATGCATATTGATTCATTGCCTACCACCTTTACAAAATTGAATATAAACAACTCTTAGCCCCCAAAATGGGGGCTAAAATTTATTTATTAAAATTTACCTTAATCCATTTCTGCTTTTCAGATGATTCTATTATTGCATCGCATATCAAAGAAATTTTGTAACCGTCCTCGAAATTCGGTGAAACTTCCGTGTCTTCTACTATAGATTTAATAAAATCATGACACTCAATTATCTTAGTTTCACCGTAGCCTATACCTAACGCTGGGATTGGCCACAGAGCTTCTCCGTATGGATGAGCCGGTCCTGTATATATTGTCCTGAAACCACGCCTATCAGCAGGATCGCTAGCGAAGTACACCTGCAACTCGTCTCTTCTTTCATAGTTGAAGAAAATTGAACCTTTTTCACCATGTATTTCAAATGTTATAAAGTTATTTCTTCCCCATCCGTTTCTTGTAGCTTCAATACTCCCTACAGCCCCATTTTTGAACCTTATCATGAAAGATACTTCATCATCCACATCAACTGGTGCTTTTTTAACACTATTATCTAATTTTACCGTACCGAGCTTATCAACAGTACCCTGTTGCACTGGTCTTTCTGTTATATATGTTTTCATCGTAGCCATCACTTCATCAAATTCACCTACAAGATATCTTGCCATATCAATTACATGCGTCCCAATATCACCGAGTGTTCCAGAACCTGCAATGGCCTTCTGGAATCTCCATGAAAGTGGAGATAACGGATCCGCAGACCAATCTTGTAGATAAGTGCCTCTAAAGTTCAAGATCTTTCCCAACGAGCCTTCATCAATAAATTTCTTTGCAAGAGCAACAGCTGGAGTCCTTCTGTAGTTAAACGCAAGCATGTTTTTAACACCAGCATTCTTTACTGCTTCATACATCTTTTTAGCTTCTTCACTAGTCCTAGCTATCGGCTTTTCACAGAAAATGTGCTTTCCGGCCTTTGCAGCAGCAATAGCTATTTCTGCATGAGTGTCGTTTGGAGTTGCTATATCTACAATATCGATTTCAGGGTCTTCAATAACTTTTCTCCAATCTGAAGTATATTTTTCAAACCCAAACCTTGCTGCAGCATCTTTAGCAGTTTCTTCTGTAATGTCAGCAATTATTTTCCTCACCGGTATACCTGGCGCCGGCCAGAAAAACATGGGCATAGTAGCGTATGCCATTGCATGAGCCTTACCCATAAATCCCGCTCCAATTAAACCAATATTAAATTTCTTCATAACTTACACCCCTCCACTTGATTTTAATCTTTATTTAAGTTGATTTTTGCGTCAAATTTAATACCCCTATGCCAAGGATCATTTTGTATTTGACACAGCCTTTATTAAAGCTTCTGGTGGATTCCTATGATAAACTTGCTTATATGCTTCAAGGACGTTATCTTTAGTTACCGCCAAAGATGGAACAGCAACATATGAAGGAGCTGGTTTCCCTAATAGCGCGAATGCTGCCAATGTAGCTTCAGCAACACCCTGGTCATAAGGCCGTTGCGCACCAACCCCTTTGACACAGTCATCTTCTGCAATCATCCTAGCAACATTATTTCCCAGGTCAGTTGTTGTCACTACGAGGTCTTTCCTGCCAGCTGCCTTAACCGCAGCTACTACACCTTCTGCAGGCACATCCCATACTGCAAAAATACCATTAAGATCAGGGTGTTTTGTTAGCATCGCATCAGCAACTGAACTTGCCTTGTTAGGATCATTAAATCCACCACGGTCAACTATCTTTATATTAGGATATTTTGCTTTAATAGTCCTTTCAAAAGCCTGAGTTCTTTGATTAGTTACAAAAAAGTCGGCATCATAGTATATTACGCCAATTTTCCCCTTGTACCCTAACGCCTTTGCCATAATATCTGCAGCTGCAACACCATTTCCATAGTTATCGGCAGAAACTACACTTACATAGTCCTTACCTGGTTTTAAGCCATTCGGAACATTGTCCATGAACACCAATTTAATTCCCTTTTCAGCGGCTTTTTTATACGCGGGCGCAGTAGAAACTGGGTCGACAGGAATGCTTACTATTATATTGGGATTTAGTGCTACTACACTCTCTATGTCAGAAACCTGTTTTTCAGCTTTAAAATTGGCGTCAGTCACTGCCACCACCTTTATTCCTAATTTTGAGAATGTATCCTTTAGACCCTGGACCTGAGCAGTAGACCAGTCATTACCTGCATAATGAAGCACTATAGCAGCGGTATATTTACCTGCTCTAACTTTTGCAATTTCTTCATCCGTGAGCTTTAAAGACGTTGCTGGGGTTGCCTTCTCTCCATGAGGTCCAGTACTTAAAATCGCACCATTTAAACTAGCATTGCTATTTGTCGGCTCAGAAGTATTCGCTTGTGTTGCAGGGGTTTTAGAAGCATTAGCCTCTGACTGCTTATTTTGTACAGATCGCGGTTGACTAGACGACACTCGGGAACTACTTCCACAACCTGCAAACGAGAAGCTAAATATAATTCCTAAGCACAAAGCCATAAATCTAACTTTTCTTTTATACATTTAAATTCGCCTCCCTTCTTTTAAATTCATAAGCCTCATCTGCTAATAAAAGGATAAGACAACAATCTATTTGAATATGCGCGAAAGGTATTTACTCGACTCATTTGCCGCTTCTTCCGGAGCTCCATTGTAACCATCAGCTTCAACAGTGAAATCCACTTCATGCCCGCAATTCAACAACGTATTTATTATAGAATCGAAATTTACCTGACCCTTTCCTAAGGGATAGAAACCACCTCTGTAATAATCTTTAAGATGTATATATTTAATCCTCTCCTTGTATTTTTCCACAACCTTTGCAGAATCTCCTCCACCCGCTTCTATATGACCTGTATCAGGACATAAGTCTATTTTTGTAAGTGACATAAGCTTGTCGAGTTGATCTGGTCCTTGAGTAATAGTTCCTAAATGTGGATGATAACTTGCAATAAGACCATACTTTTTGGATAATTCCATCACTCTATCCAGTCCTTCAGCCAGTTTTTTGTAGTCATCCTCTTTGATGCCTTTTGAACGAATTGCACCCCCACCCACAACGAAGTGTTTGGCGCCAAATTCAGCAGCAAGAGATGCAGCTTTTTCGAGTTTATAAAATTCGTCTTCAAGTATTTCATCAAATATGAAATTTGCACCTGAGTATACTGCTAAAAGCTTTAAATTCAAACCTTTTAAAAAGTCGTTGAAAACCTTTTTGTTATTAGCATACTTGGCAAGGTTACCATCAAATATCTCGATCATTTCATACCCTGCTCTTGAAATTGACTTAACAGCTTCTTCTATAGATCCTGTAGAAAGATAAAAGAGATCCTTAACAGATGTAACACCAGCTGGATGTCCTACAACATCTCCCCACGCATTAGTCATATAACCTACTTTCATATTAGGTATTCCTCCCTCATTTTTTTCATCGCAAAGCAAAATAACTTTTCATAGAGTTTTCATATTGTTCGAAATACTCTTTTTCCCCATAGTTCATTTGAGCGAGCTTATTTCGGATCTTTATAAATAAACTATGGGAAATATTTTTTATTTGACATCTTATCTAACTTAAACTCAACCTCCCTTCTAGAATTTTTATAAGCTTTTACAGAACCTCAAATTTACGATAAAATAAGAGGGTTCTGCTATATAATTTCAAAGGAATTCCTCCAATTTTTGTTTAATTTATATATAGTAAATCTAGTGTAATACGGAGGAAATCCTAAGAAAACCAAAGTATGATAACGTTAATTCCTTCTTTTACTTTATCTTTTGTTCATCATAGCTATTTGACTTAACGTTTACCTCGCTTTGTAACTTTTACATATCGTCAATGTCTATTTTTATTATATTTAAACATAATGTTAATGTCAAGAGTAATTTTTCATTTTGTTTAATATTTTTAATCTAAACTTATTTTGATGCTATGATGATATATAAGGAAAATATAGGAAACGGGTGATCGACTATGGATAAAACACTAGGCCAAAAGCTGAGGCGGCTACGAGAAAAAAAAGAATGGACTCAAAAACATGCAGCAAAAGTTTTTGGAATAACAAATGCGGCGCTTTCCAACTATGAACGAGGAGAAAGAACACCTGACCCCGACATGCTTAAAAAATTCGCTGAGGTATATGGTGTAAGCATCGATTTCCTCGTCGGTAAAAGAGAAAATACCATTGACGAAATGTTAAACGAAAATGTAATTATCAAAGAAAGTGAATTGAAATACATTAATTATTTAATAGGAGAAGATGCTGTCAACATCATTAAAGATATAGGGAAATTAAACGCCAAAGAAAAGGAACTATTACATCTATTCCTCCTAGGTTTAAAAGCATACCGTGAAATCAATAACAAAAAATAAGCGCATAAAAAAGAGCTCACAGCATACTGCAAGCTCTTTTTATCGCGCAAACAACACAAACAATTAAACAAAAGGCTCAGTCAGTATCTCAATGTCGGTATCCACCACCATTGGCACTTTAACAGGGCCTACCACTGTAGAAGTAAGGGCATTTGGATATGTCTGATCAAACCTCATCCTATCAAACAGCCGACGAATGGTAAAATCCGCGGTGCCCACACCGTTGGCATTGCCTCTCCACATATTCTTTCCTATTCCATCCGCGATAAAAACATCAAATTTATCCACAAGTATTTTTTACTCTTTTTTACTATCCATTAGGAATAATTGAGATGGCTTTTTGAAATGCTATCGTCTTTTCATATTTTTTGCTACTGACTATTCCCCTACACAGCCAGAAGTGGTATAATAGGCCAAGCGGTGATTATAGGTACACCTGGTTCTAGCCAGATGAATTTTTATACAAAAATTGGACTTGCTATTAGGCAAATTTTCAAAGTAGGGGGCTTTTTAATGAATATTTTCGGGAAAAAACAGTAGATCAGCTACTTGAAGCAGCGGAACATACTAGTTTAAACAAAAAACTTACAGCAATCGACCTTGCAGCTTTGGCGATAGGTTCTGTCGTAGGTACCGGAATATTTGTAGCAACTGGTGAAGGAGCATTAAGAGCCGGTCCAGGTGTTATAATTTCGTATGTTATAGGCGGTATAACTGCTGTTTTGGCTGCATTTATCTTTGCTGAATTGGTCACGATGTTTCCTGTGGCTGGAAGTACCTATACTTACTCTTACGTAGCTTTTGGTGAAGTTATAGCATGGATTATAGGTTGGGACTTGCTTTTAGAGTATCTAGTGGCAGCCAGCGCGGTGGCCTCTGGCTGGTCAGGTACTTTTGTGGGGCTTTTAAAATCTTTTGGCATAACTTTACCGGAAATTATAACGAAACCTCCTATATGGGGAGGATTAATGGATTTACCTGCTATTTTAATAACAGCATTTGTCGCCTGGGTTTTGTATATAGGGGTGAGAGAAAGCGCAACAACTAACAATATAATAGTACTCGCGAAAATCTCTGTAATACTTTTATTCATTTTTTTAGGCTTTAGCCATGTAAAATTGTCTAACTTAACGCCTTTCGCACCTTATGGTTGGAAAGGTATAATGTCAGCCGCAGCCACCATATTCTTTGCATATATAGGTTTTGACGCCGTATCTACCGCCGCAGAAGAGACCAAAAATCCAAGACGTAATGTTCCTTTAGGGCTCATGATTGCTATGGTGTTAATACTAGTATTTTATATATTAGTTGCCGTCGTTTTAGTTGGCATAGTACCTTATAAGCAAATAATACCAAACGATGCTCTCCCTGGTGCTCTTAGAAGTATTGGAATTAACTGGGGATCCGCTTTGGTAGCTACTGGCGCTGCTGTTGGTATGATATCTACGCTCCTCGTAACCCTTTACGGTCAAATAAGAATATTTATGGTTATGGCAAGAGATGGACTTTTACCAGAAGTTTTTTCACATGTCCATCCGAAATATAGAACTCCTCATATTAACACACTTATTACAAGTATAATAGCAGCAATAATTGCAGGTTTTTTACCATTGGATATAATAATCGAGCTATGCAATATAGGTACATTGTCTGTTTTCGTAATTGTATCTATAGGTATATTGGTGTTGAGAGTAAAAATGCCAAATGCTGAGAGAAAATTCAGAGTGCCTTTTGTATGGGTGGTAGCACCTCTTACAATGGCGTTCAGTTTATATCTCATAGCAAGTTTACCTTGGGTTACATGGGCAAGGTTTGGGATATGGATGCTGGTAGGATTGATAATTTATTTTGCTTATAGCAGATATCACAGCGTATTAAACACGCAAAAATAACATTCCTGGAACAGACAACCCTCTGGCCCCATTTTTCTTGAAGCATTCTTTAGTCAGAGTATGTTTAGAATATGGCTATTGGATATCCTCCAGCAGCCTTTTATTCGTTTCATATTCAGGCAATTACCACAATGACATATATTCAAACTCTTCCATAAGCTGGTTGTAGGTCCCCAGTGGGCAAAATTTGTTTTGCTACGTGCTTTACATACTGTTAGAGCCACACCGGCTCTATAGCATTCTAAAAAGCCATAAATTCGGTGTGGCCTAATACTTGAGAGCCCTCTCCCTTTATTTTTTTCTACCACTGTGTATGAAATACGCCCTCTTTGTCGATCCTCTCATAAGTGTGGCTTCCGAAGTAATCCCTTTGAGCCTGTATCAGGTTAGCAGGCAACCTGTCTCTTCGATAAGAATCATAATATCCCAAAGCCGATGCAAAGGACGGCACAGGGATTCCATTCTGCACCGCTAAAGCCACTACCCTTCTCCAGCCATCCATGGCCTTCTCAATCGACTCCTTAAAATAGGGATCTAGAAGCAGGTTATCCAGGTCCGCATTTCTATCATAGACTTGTTTTATCCTGTCCAAAAACTGTGCCCTTATGATGCATCCTCCCCGCCACAACAGCGCAATATTCCCCAGGTTTAAATCCCATTTGTACGTTTCAGAAGCCAGCTTTAATATGTCAAAACCCTGGGCATAAGAGCATATCTTAGAAGCATACAGCGCTTTTTGTATATCATCGATAACCCGCTCTTCATCGCCATCAAAAGAAGGCTGCACACCTTTTAACACCTTAGATGCCTTTACCCTTTCGCTTTTTCTCGCTGAAATAAACCGTGCAAACACGGCCTCAGCTATAGTGGGCGCCAGCGCCCCTATCTCTAAAGCCTCCTGGGACGTCCACTTGCCTGTACCTTTTTGCTGAGCGGTATCCAAAATCACGTCTATAAGAGGCAATCCTGTCTCTTCATCTATTTTGCTCAGTACATCTGCTGTGATCTGTATAAGGTAAGAATTTAATTCTCCTTCATTCCACTTAATAAACACATCCCGTATGCGGTCTACAGGCATTTTAAGCAATTCTCTCATGAGGAAATAGGCTTCACTTATAAGCTGCATATCGCCGTACTCTATGCCGTTGTGTACCATCTTAACGTAATGACCGGCCCCATCAGGCCCTATGTAGTCACAGCACGGGACACCATCTACCTTTGCCGCAATGCTTCTCAATATATCCTTGACCTGATCCCAGGCTTCTCTTGAACCCCCTGGCATAATGCTGGGGCCCTTTCTGGCTCCTTCTTCTCCTCCCGAAATCCCTGTCCCCAGGAACAAAATTCCTTTCTCAGAAAGCTCTCTATACCTTCGAACAGTATCTTTAAAGTAGGAATTGCCACCATCGATGACGATATCCCCTTTGTCCAGCAAAGGCACAAGGGATTGTATAACCATATCCACCGGCCCGCCGGCTTTAACCATGAGCAATACTTTCCTCGGCTTTTTAAGAGAGGCCACAAATTCACTCAAGGTGTACTGAGGCAAAATCCTCTTGCCCTGTCCGAATTTCTCCACAAAATCCTTTGTTACCTCTTCGGTGCGGTTATACACCGCCACAGAATAGCCATTCTCCTCGATGTTGAGCGCGAGGTTTTGTCCCATGACGCCAAGTCCAATGACGCCGATATCTGCGTACATCTAAATCACTCCTTACTGCATTTTTTAAATCAACATGTTTAAAAAGAGTACTCCAATCAATCCCGCTACTGATATAATGGTCTCCATGATAGACCATGTGGCAAAGGTCTCACCTATGGTTAAGTTAAAAAATTCCTTAAACATCCAGAAACCAGGGTCATTAACATGTGAAAATATCAAGCTCCCTGCTCCTGTAGCCAAGACCATCAATTCTGGCCTTATATTTGAGGCAGCAACTATAGGGGCCATAATCCCCGCTGCTGTTATAGCCGCTACTGTAGCAGAACCCTGCGCAATCCTCAACGCTGCGGCAATAAGCCATGCGAGAAACAGTGGCGAAAAGTTGGATTGCTTTACGACATCTGCTATATATTTACCCACGCCGCTGTCTATCAATACCTGCTTGAACGCACCTCCACCGCCTATAATAAGCAGTATCATAGCTATAGAGCTTATCGCCGCCTCCGCAATCTTCATGACCTCATTTATCTTTTTACCTCTATTCAGCCCAAAAGTAAAGATCGCAATTATCACCGCAATCAATAACGCCATAACAGGATCGCCTATAAAGCTCAAAACCGACCTGATATTTGAATTTTCCGGCAGCGTCAACTTGGCGACAGTGGCTAATGCCATCAATATGACAGGTATTAACGCCGTAAATAAGCTAATCCAAAAGCCAGGCAACTCTTCTTCTTTATACGCCTGGGCTTTATAAAGATTTTCAGGTACACCGCGGCTAAACCTCTTAGCATATGTAGCGAAAACCGGCCCGGCTAATATGACTACAGGTATACCTACTAGTATTCCATACAGCAGCGTAAGCCCAATATCAGCTTTATACACCGAAACCACCGCAGTAGCTCCAGGGTGTGGAGGTAAAAATCCGTGGGTTACAGAGAGGGCGGCGGTCATAGGCAAGCCTATATATATTAACGGAATATCGGCCGTAGCCGCTAACGTAAATACAAGGGGGATCAAAAGCACCAGCCCTACCTCGTAAAACAGCGCTATACCTACAATAAACCCTGTAACCACAATGGCTATTTGAACATTCTTACGCCCAAATTTGTTTATCAATGTATTAGCGATTTTTTGTGCTCCTCCACCTTCAGCCATGAGTTTACCTAATATAGCGCCTAAGCCCACAACTAATGCGAGAGACCCAAGGGTACTACCCATACCGTTTTCAATAGAAGCGATAACTTTTGTTATAGGTATACCCTCTCCTATACCAACTGCCAGCGATACAATTATCAACGAAAGAAAACCGTTAAGCTTAAAGCCCATCATTAAAATCAGCAACAGGACAACACCCAGCACAATAACTACTATTGGCATAATAAATCCCCCCTCTATTATTGTAAATTTATAATATTAACAAATTCATCTTTTAGATGATCGTATAAGCGTTCATATATCTCAAACAGTTTAAAGTAAATATCGTGGATGGCCTTATCAGGATATATCGTCTGCGATACAGGAACCATCTTCTCTACATCTTCAATCGCATTTATAAGGCCGAGGGATTTCATGGCTAAAACAGCTGCGCCAAGGCACGAGCTTTCATAGCTCTCTGCTATCAAGACTTCCTTATTAAAAACGTCAGATAAAATCTTAACCCACAACGGCGATCTCACAAAGCCGCCTGTAGCATAAATCTTCTCTACACTACCTGTAACCTGTTCCAGGGCTTTTCCCACGCTGTATATGCCGTATACCACTCCTTCCATCAAAGCCCTTAAAAAGTGCTCTCTGGTGTGGGTTATATTTACCCCGAAGAAAACACCTCTCACATTGGCATTCCAGTGAGGAGCTCTTTCGCCCAGAAGATAAGGCAAAAACACCAATCCACCGGCACCCGGTGAAATACCCCCTGCTTTTTGCGTTAGCACGTCGTAGAAATTCACATTCTCCTTTTCTGCACTCTTGGCCTCCAGGGGATAAAAATTATCTTTAAACCATTTCAGCGCTATACCCCCGTTATTGACGGGACCTCCCAGTACGTAATGGTTCTCCGTGAGTATGTAAGAAAATATTCTCTCCTCGGGATCCGATGCCGGCTTTGGGGAAACCACCCTTATCGCACCGCTGGTGCCTATAGTAACCGCAGCCACACCAGGCTTTACGGCGTTGGTGCCCAGATTGGATAAACATCCATCGCTGGCCCCTACTATAAATGGCACGCCTTTATCTATGTTCAAATAGCGGGCGTATTCATCTTTTAACCCTTTGACGATATACGTGGGAAGTACAGGTACTGACAACTTATCAGGCGATATACCGATAAGGTTAAGCGCTTCATCGTCCCACTTTAGCTTATAAATATCAAACAATCCTGTGGCAGATGCTATGGAATAATCCACTATATATTTAGAAAACAACTTGTAAAAAACGTATTCTTTTATTGATATAAATTTATAAGCTTTATCAAAAACTTCCCTGTCATTATCTTTCATCCACAAAAGCTTGCATAGAGGTGACATGGGGTGCACTGGCGTCCCTGTCCTCATATAAATAGAATGACCTGCTCCGCTTTCTTTTATCAACCTTGCATAACTTTCGCTTCTGGTGTCAGCCCAGATTATACACCTTGTCAAAGGGTTTCCCCTATGGTCTACGGCCAGCAAGCTATGCATGGCTGAACTAAAACTTATTCCAGCAAGCTTATTTCCAGAATAATCGTTTTCCGCCACCACATCTTTTATGGATTCTAAAACCGCCTTAAATATTTCTTCAGGATCCTGTTCGCTCCACGTAGGCCTGGGATTGTATATAGGGTATTCAATGACCTTTTTGGAAATAATCACCCCCTCACGGTTAAACGCTATAGACCTGGTACCTGTCGTACCTATATCTACAGCTACTATATAGTCCATAAATCATCGCCTCACTCGACAAAAAATATTTTCATAATTATTATATCACTCGGGCTATTTGAAATCAATATGAAAATATTTTTCTTACGTTAGTACCTTTTAACCGCTATGCCCTTTCTTATAGAGTAAAGGTTTTTCAACGTGTCTTCCTTGCGCTTGAGGGCCACACCCACGTACAGGCAATCCACTAAAGCAAGCGCCGAAATCCTGGATTCCATAGCTTCACTCCTAAACGCAGATTCTTTTCCATAAGAAATTAATACCACATCTGAAACCTCTGCCAAAGGAGACTTGCTGTTGCCGGTTATAGAGATGATATTTAGGCCATTTTCTTTCCCTATTTTTACGGATTCAACCAGATCTTTATTGCTGCCCGAATTTGAAAAGGCCACTATCACATCGCCTTGTTGCGCCAAAGAGGCGTACATCGCCTGCCAGTGCCCATCGCTGCTGGCCTCGCACCTTATTCCCGTCCTTATAAACTTATGATACGCATCGTATGCCAGTACGCCAGAACCGCCCATGCCGAAAAATAGTATCTGATTGGCCTGCAACATAAAATCCACAGCTTTTTCCAACACCTTATCATCGTTTAACTTCATCGTCTCTTCCAAGCTGTACAAATTGGAATTTAAAATCTTTTGCTTTATTATGTACATGTCGTCATCTTCGTTTATCTCCTCATGGATATTTTGCACAGGCTTGACTACCAAATATGCCAGGTTTATTTTTAAATCCTGATATCCCTTATATCCCAGCTTTTGGCACAACCTAAAAACAGTGGCTTCGCTTACGCCGCATTTCTCGGCTAAGTCAGTTATGGTAAAATGCACAATATCCGCCGTGTTTTCCAGTATGTATGCCGCGGCTTTTTTCTCCGCGGCGTTGAGTTTAGGAAAAATAGCCCTTATCCTCGCCAGACAATCGTATCCTGTTTTTTCATTCATAAAGCTACAACCCCCTAATCATGCCACCTACGCGCCTTTACTGTCTTCGTCCAGTATATTTATTTCCTCTAAGCAAGGGAATTCATAAAGATCGAGAGGTATATCCTGTAAAAAGCTTATAGTACCATCAAAATCCCGCTTAAAATCCAGGTCATTCTCCCTTAGCATTCTCTCCAGCGACAGATTTTCCCATTGTACCCACCTGGCATATCTGGAACGCTCCTCAATGTATTTCCGCATGACATCGCTTTTGTCCACATTATTCATAACCTCGTCGCAGATAAAGAAATTGCACACGTAATTCCTAAAAGCCGGTGGTAGCGTGCACCCATAACCGCTTTTTACAAAGGGACACGCCCGAAAGAATATGCTTTTATCCTTTACGTCCACCTCTTCCTGAGCGTTTTTTAAATAATTCAAATAACCTTCCCGATCAAAATACCCTGTTGCGTGCAAATAATAGTTGTAAACCACTGTACCAGGATTATTGACTATGCGCTCCAGCACATGCAGGCCTTCCATAGACTTTACCATCCTGTGTACATCTATCAACTCAAACTTAGGAAAATATGAACAACATCCACGCAACTTTACACTGCAGTAACTTATCCCCATTTTACTGTTGCAATGATTGCAACAGGTACAGACATAGCGGGCATAACCGTTATAGCGCTCAAGGTATATTTTATCCATGGTTTCGGCTTTCCCCCTATATCATTTGAGAATTTATCCTTATGTCTCTACAATTTTACCAAAAACCACAGCAATTTTCTATCTGCCATCGGCGTTAAAAAACCGGTAAAAAGCAAGGAGCAGCAAATCAAGCAGTAATGCTGCTCCCACTTTCCGCAAACCTGGTTTATTCCATAACCCCATCGTAGGCTTTCCAGTAAAGCTCTTCTAGCTCTTTTACAAGAGGATACCTGGGGTTTGAGCCTGTGCACTGGTCCAGGAAGGCTATATTGGCCATATCATTTACTTCCCTGGCAAAGGTATCCCTGTTTATACCTGCCTCAGCCAGCGAAAGCGGCATATCCAATTTCTTCATCAAATCCACAATAGCATTTATAAGGCTCTTTACACCTTCTTCAACGGTGTCCGCTTTCAAACCCAGGTGTCTCGCTATTTCCGCATACCTTTCTGGCGCCTTGTAATATTCGTATTTAGGATATGATGTGAACTTAGTAGGCTCTGTGGCATTATACCTTATGACATAGGGCATAAGTATAGCATTGGCTCTCCCATGGGGTATATGGAATTTACCTCCTAGGATATGGGCCATACTGTGGTTTATCCCCAAAAATCCATTGGTAAAGGCCATACCTGCCATGCACGACGCATTGTGCATCTTCTCCCTGGCCTCTTTATCCATGCCGTTCTCATAGGCTCTTGGAAGGTATTTGAACACCAATTCAATGGCCTTAATGGCAAGAGCGTCAGTGTAATCTGAGGCCATAACAGAAACATACGCTTCAATGGCATGGGTTAAAACATCCATACCCGTATCAGCAGTGACAGATTTAGGCACCGTATAGGTAAACTCGGGGTCTATAATCGCTATATCTGGAGTGAGTTCGTAATCCGCAAGAGGATATTTTATATTCTTCGTCTTATCGGTTATAACCGCAAAGGCCGTAACCTCTGAACCAGTTCCACTGGTGGTGGGTATAGCAATCATAAGGGCTTTTTTACCTAGCTGCGGGAATTTATACGCCCGTTTTCTGATGTCAATAAATTTCAGCCTCAGCTCTTCAAACTTAGTATCGGGAAATTCGTAGAACAACCACATTCCCTTTGCTGCATCAATGGCAGACCCCCCACCTAGTGCTATGATTAAGTCAGGGTTGAATTTGTTCATGGCCTCCACACCCCTCATAACCGTATCCACCGAGGGGTCCGGCTCTACGTCAGAAAATATCTCATAATCTATTCCCGCTTTATCAAGATGGTATGTCGCTTTATCCACAAACCCTAATTTCACCATGGCTGGATCGGTGACGATAAACGCCTTTCTTCCTTTGACTTTTTCGAGGTATTGTATTGAACCTGGCTCGAAGTAGATCTTAGGCGGAATCTTAAACCATCTCATGTTGTACCTCCTTGCCGCAACCCTCTTTATATTTATCAATTGTCTAGCACTTATGTTAGCCGTGGTGGAGTTTTTACCCATGGTACCGCAACCTAAAGTCAGCGATGGAGTATTGCTATTGTAAATATCGCCGATGGCACCGTGACTGGAAGGCGAATTTATTATTATCCTGCCTGCTCTTACCTTCTCGGAAAATTCCTTAATTATAGCCTCGTCTTCGCAGTGGATAACCGCCGAATGGCCTAAACCGCCGAACTCTGTCATCTCCTGGCACCGCTTTATACCTTCTTTGTAATCCTCCACGATGTACATGGCCAAAATAGGGCTTAACTTCTCCCTAGAAAGAGGATATTGAGGCCCTACTCCTTCCAGCTGCGCTACCAATATCTTAGTGTCTTCAGGTACACTAAAGCCTGCCATCTCGGCTATTTTGGTTGCAGGTTGCCCTACTACCTGAGGATTCATAGCACATTTTTCCTTATCTATTGCAAGATCTTCCAGCTTCTTGCGCTCTTCGTCGTTTACAAAGTAGCATCCATGCTTTTTCATTATATCTATCACTTGATCTGCTACCTCTCTGTCGATTATAACAGCTTGCTCTGATGCGCAGATCATGCCGTTGTCAAAAGTCTTGCTTATGATTAAGTCGTTGACTGCTCTCTTCAAATGGGCGGTTTTATTTATATAGCACGGAACATTACCTGGTCCCACTCCTAATGCCGGTTTACCTGAACTGTACGCAGCCTTTACCATTCCCGCTCCACCTGTGGCCAGTATCAAGGATATTCCAGGGTGATTCATCAGGTACTGGGTGGCCTCCACAGAAGGTTCTTCAATCCACTGGATGCAATATTCAGGAGCTCCATTGGCTACAGCTGTATCTCTCATAAGTTTAGCCGCAGCGATACTGCACTTTAAAGATCTAGGATGAAAGCTAAATATAATAGGATTCCTCGTCTTGACAGCTATAAGGCTCTTGAAAAGCGTCGTCGCTGTAGGGTTTGTAACAGGTGTTATGCCAGCTATAATCCCAACAGGCTCTGCCACCTCAATAAAATCTTCTTCCTCGTTTTCGTGGATTATCCCTACGGTCTTTACGTGTTTAATGTCGTGATACACGTACTCAGTGGCAAACATGTTTTTGATGACCTTATCCTCGTACACGCCCATACCTGTCTCTTCAACTGCCATCTTTGCCAAGTCCATATGCTTATCAATACCCGCCAATGCCATAGCCTTGACGATCCTATCGACTTTTTCCTGATCCAGGCTGTAATACCCTCTTTGAGCTATTTCCGCCTTAGCCACCATCTGGTCTATAGCCTCTCTATAGTTCATATAAATACCTCCCTGTCAATTTATTCACAAAAATTTACCTGTTTCATGGCATTTAAATGCGTATACAATCCATTTTAACAATATATTTTATCCCATAAAACCCGATTTATGCGGCAATTATATGTTAATGTTTTAACAAACTTTACAATTTCATTATACTTTATTGTTAAACATTTGTCAATATTTATTATCTGTTGATATCGATTTCCTTATAAATTTTTGCAAAAAAAACACCGGGACACCCGGTGATTTAAATCTTTCTTATGTATTTGGATATTTCGGTTATTAAAAATACCAAAAGCGATAGTACCAACGCAACGACCCAATCAACAATGCTCAACACCTTTACGCCAAAATATATCTTAAGTGGCGTTACAACGACGGCAAACATGAGAACCAACGAAGACGCAATGGCGTACAGCATATACTTATTGCTCCACAGCCCCACTTTAAACAGCGAAGATTCCGCCCTTGCGTTTAAAGCTTGAAACAGTTGAGCCATGATTAAAGTAGTAAATGCCATCGTCCTGGCAGCGGCCACATCATCTTTTTGCAAACCCCATTCAAAAGCCATCAAAGTCAGCAAGCCTATTAAGATGCCCTGCAATGCTATTCTCCGCCACAGTCCGTGAGCAAAAATACTCTCCCCTTTTGGCCTGGGCTTTTTAGCCATTATATCAGGAGGAGGTGGCTCCATGCTCAGGGCAAGGGCAGGAAGGCTATCCGTAAGAAGGTTAACCCAGAGGATGTGCACGGGTTTAAGGGGAATGGGCGTTCCTAGCATCACCGCCATAAATAGCACCACGACCTCGCCTATATTGCAAGAGAGAAGATAATATATGGATTTTTTGATATTTTCATATATAGTCCTGCCCTCCTGGACAGCAGCGACAATAGTAGCAAAGTTGTCATCTGTCAACACCATATCAGCTGCTCCTTTAGCTACATCCGTACCCGTTATGCCCATTGCCGCTCCTATATCTGCTTGTTTAAGAGCAGGGGCATCATTCACCCCATCACCGGTCATAGCTACAACAGCGCCATTGTTTTGCCACGCCTTTACTATCCTCATCTTGTGCTCAGGTGAAACCCTGGCGTAAACCGATATGCTCTTTACTTTTTGATTTAATTTTTCATCGTCCATAGCGTCCAGTTGAGCACCTGTCAGCGCCATATCACCTTCACTGTATATACCCAGCTCTTTGCCTATAGCTATGGCCGTCGCAAGGTGATCGCCGGTTATCATAACAGGTCTTATTCCTGCGCCTTTGCACAATCTCACGGATTCTTTTACTTCCTCTCTAGGAGGATCTATCATGCCCAACAAGCCGATCAATTTAAGATCACACTCGTATTCGCCGGTACCCTCTTTTATGTCGCTCTCTTTTAAGTCCTTGTAAGCCACGGCCAATACCCTTAGTGCATCTTCAGCCATCTTCTCATTGGCCTTTTTAAAACTTCCCTTTACCTCTTCGCTTAACGGCACTACCTCCCCTTTTATGTACACACCTGTGCACCTATCTATTACCTTATCAGGAGCTCCTTTGGTAATGACCCTGTAACCGCCTTTTATACGGTGCACCGTAGTCATCATCTTTCTATCGGAATCAAAAGGCACCTCGTCAACCCTCTGGTGTGAATTCTCTAATTCACTTTTTTTGATGCCCTTTGACTGAGCAGCAACTACTAAAGCCACCTCTGTGGGATCACCTACGCCTTTTCCATCGCTGTCAATAAAAGCATCCGTACAGAGGGCCGCACATTCCAGCAAAAAGGCCACATCCTTTTCAAAAGCGCCTTGTGGCATATCGCCTTTTACGTCCACTGTCCTATCGTCCACGTGCAACTTTACGACAGTCATGCGGTTCTGGGTGAGCGTACCGGTCTTGTCAGTGCATATCACACTGGCGCTACCCAAGGTTTCCACCGCAGGAAGTTTCCTTATAATAGTTTTTTTCTTTATCATCCTCTGCACGCCTATCGCCAGTGTTATTGTGACTATAGCAGGTAAACCCTCGGGAATCGCAGCCACAGCCAGGCTTACTGCGGTCATAAACATGTCAAAAACCGGCCTTTTCTCCACGACCCCTGCCACAAATATTATAAAGCAAATCAATAGGGCTCCAATCCCCAAATATTTGCCCAACTCTTCCATGCGCTGCTGAAGAGGTGTCACTGTGGTCTCCTGTTGGGTTATAAGCTCAGCAATTTTCCCCATCTCGGTGTCCATGCCTGTAGCCGTTACTATCATTCGCCCTCTCCCGTATATCACAGTGGTGCCCATATACGCCATGTTTATCCTATCTCCCAAAGGCAACTCCCCTGATTCCAGTACCCTCACATCCTTTTCCACAGGTAATGACTCGCCCGTTAAAGCCGACTCATCAATCCTCAGGTTAACAGACTCAAACAACCTACCGTCAGCCGGCACGAAGTTCCCAGCCTCTAAGTACACTATATCCCCAGGTACCAGCTCTCTTACAGGGATTTCAATGATCTTGCCCTCCCGCATAACCCTTGCAGTAGGAGAGGCCAATTTCTTTAATGCCTCCAGGGATTTTTCGGCCTTACTCTCCTGAAACATACCCAACATAGCGTTCAATATTACAATAGCTACTATTATAAAGGCGTCCACAATTTCCCCCAGTAGCAATGATATGACCGTTGCTGCCAGCAATATGATTACCATAAAATCCTTAAATTGCTCTACAAACATGGAAAGAAGAGATCTCTTTTTTTGCTCCCTAAGTTCATTATAGCCATACCTGTCCAATCGCCTTAGAACCTCTTGCCCACTTAGGCCCTTTTCCACGTCCACCTGAAGGGAATCGGCCACGTCTTTAAAGTCTTTACTCCAGTATATGGTCACTCACTCCTTATTTATATGGTTATATTATAATATACCATAACATTTGAAATTTAACAATCGTTGACAGGAACAAAGGTATAACTTTCTAAAAACAAAAAAATCACCGTAACTTCTGAAGAAATTTAATGTACATTTTTCTTCAGAATCGGTGACCATACTCATGCTTTGTCAATAGCGGCGAACCGCTCTATACTACGCACAAACTACGCACAATCAAGTAGGAGGTAAACAATTATTTTATTTACCTCCTCTTTCATTACCGTACCGTCTTTATACAGCGGCTCATTAGGAACCAGTATAATAAAGAAGGCACTCTGGCTTAATTATAGCGAGCCGCTCACGATTTTGTACGTAAAAAATAGCAGCACCCATATTAGAGTGCTTAATGTTTGTATTCTCTAATTCCCAGTTTTTCTTTGAGTGCCTCTTGAAGAACTTGTGAAAAGTTTATATTATTCCTCTCGGCCATAATGTTTAACCATTGAGGTATAGTTAAAGTTTTCTTAACGGACTTATTATCCATTTCATTACGTACAAGGGGCATCCAAACTTCTATAAGTACAGGAATTTGATTTGTTTCAAGTTTTAGTTTATTTATAGGAGTCGGCTCAGGTATTGGCTCATTGTCTCTTTCCATGCCCCATAAAAAGAGCCCTAAAACCTCTTTGGCATTATGCATCGCTTCTTCAGTCGTATCCGCGCACGACAGACAACCTGGTAAATCAGGAAATTCTATTGATATTCCATCATCATCATAAGTAAATATCGCAGGGAAAATATAAGTATCTTTCATATAAATAACCTCCCTTTTTATTCTTATTGCAGGGGGATCGCAGGAATTGTTATATTTCAATCCCTGCCTGTTTTAAAATACTTTTAACTGTTTTTATTGGGATATTCTTCTTTGGATGAGGGACCGTAACTTTGCCTTTTTTAGTTTTATGCTTAAATTGATAATGGTCACCTCTTATTGCGTCTATGTACCAACCATCAGCCTCAAGTATCTTTATTATCTCTCTTGATGAATATGCTTTCATCTCAAATCCCCCTTACAAGTATATTATAATACGTATTATCATACGTGTCAATAGATTTTATAAAAAGACACAAAAAAATAGGCCCCGAAGGGCCTTGATTATTTCTCTTCTTTTATAAATGCACTATATCCCTTTGCTTTCAGCTCTGCCATTAATCTCTCGGCATTTTCCTTTTGATTAAATGCTCCCACCTGAACTCTATACAATGTATTAGAATTAGTTGACGTTGGTTGCTTGGCCGTTGGTTCCAGTTTTGCTTTTATACCAAATGCCTGAACGATTCCATTGCATATCGCATGCGCTATTGCCTGCCTATTAGCTTCTTCTTTTAGAAAGTTCGCATCCTTGAGGGTATCTATAAACAAATTCTCCACCAAGATCGCCGGCATCTTTGTTTCCCTGAGCACTGCATAGTTCGCTGTTTTTATGCCTCTGTCAACAAACCCTTTTGTTGTATACAGCTTCGCAATTTCTTTGTGAATGATCTCTTGTATAGTAGCAGTTTTTTGGCTTGCAGCAGGGTGGCGATAACTCTCAAATCCACTACCACCACCTGCGTTGATATGGATACTAATAAAGAAATCCGCCTTTGCAGAATTTGCTATAGCTGCACGCTGTGAAAGTCCTACATCAATGTCTTTGTCTCTCGTTAGTACTGTACTTATTTCAAAGTTCTTCAGTAAGTTATTTAGCTTCAGCGAAATATCCAACGTTAAATCTTTTTCTCGAAGTCCATTTGCCACTGCCCCTGGATCTTTTCCACCATGCCCCGCATCAATACACACTATCATTGTTTTACATCTCCCTTCCCTTTTAGGATTGCAACTGCTTTCTGTATTGTGTCAGGTACAGGCAATCCAATACGTCCGGTGTTTTCTACGATGCTCAAAAGCTCGTTTGCAAGGTAAAAAAATATTGTCGCATCTCTGAACACACTCGTATCTCCCAGAGCTGTATCAACCAAATGCGCCATAGCAACCAATACGAATATCATCACTTTTCGAGATATGCCCTTCCATCCCACTGACGAATTGAGTTTCCCTTCGATTCCAGCTGCCATGACACCTGTGATATAGTCCGTGATGACAAATGCCAACAACACACCAAGCAACGCGCTCCACCCCCCAAAAAGATAGGAGGCGAAAGCGCCTCCGATACTACAAGCGGATTTGAATATGTTTTCGTACTTCATATACATTACTCCTTTCACGCATAAAAATCGCCTCATGGCGTTGTGTAGTTTACTGAAAGCTTTGGCGTTGCAAGAATTGTGTTAGCTTGCTCTTGTGTAATATATCCTTTTGATACAGCACTTTGTATCTTAACTTCATCAGCTTTTCCCAAAATCCACATATATAAGAGAAACTCATACATACCTATCACCACCTCATATTAGATTTAGTAAAGCATTTTCAAGAGCTGATATTCTCTCTTCGATTGTTGGCTCTGGCGGTAACCCCTCCTTTGCTAAACCTTCATTGAAGATTAAATCAAAGTTATTCTGTATATAATCTATAAGGTTAGCCCTATCAGCTAATTGCACTTCTACCTCATCATATTCGTATATTATATCTCCATATTCATTCGTTGTCGTTGTTACATTTTTTCGTAGTAGTACTGTCACAATACCGTTCTTACCTTCTTTTACCCATATTGCATCTGGATTTACTGAACCTTGTACTTTCATGAGCATACCTCCTTAAATTTATTAATTTTGTTTGCTAACGGACTGATATATTTTTGTTTGAGATTATGGCAATTAGCCCATTTAAGCCATCCTTTATAAGATTGAATAGTGCAAAAATCATGATAATTTATTTTTTCTTTCTTAGATATTCTTCTCATCTTACGTTTAAATTGCTTTGCTGTTGATTTTCTTAACAGTGTATAATCCCCAAAACTTCTATACCCAACAAAGTCGACACCTCTTATATAAGTCGGGAATACTTGCCAATTTTCTTTCAGTGTTAAATCCAAATTATCTTGCAAATATTTTTCTATTTCTTTTCTCAACTCGTGCAAAAACTCTTTATCTGAATGGAGTATTACAATATCATCCATATACCTCAAATAATATTTGATTTTCTTGCTTTCTTTTATCCAATGATCAAAATATGTGAGATAGAAGTTTGCAAAATATTGTGAAAGATAATTTCCTATAGGTACATTTTTCTCGCCATCTACACTATCAATTATCTCATCTAAAAGCCACAATAAATCTTTGTCTTTAAATTTGTGTCTTAAAAGTTGCTTCAAGATTTTATGATTAATACTTGGGAAAAATTTCTTAATATCAAGTTTTAAGTAATATTTTGTACCTTGTTTATCTTTCATGAATTTGTGTAATTTCTTTAAAGCATCATGTATTCCTCTATTGGGTATAGCTGCAAAAGTATCTCGAATAAAAGATTTAATGAAAATATCCTCTATTTGTAGCATAATAGCCCAGTGTACTATTCTATCAGGATAATAAGGTAATTTATATATTTCTCTTTCTTTACCTTTATCATTAATCTTAAATATTGTATATTGTGATGTTTTATAAGTTTTATTCTTTAGCATATCTTGTATCTGATACAAATAATAATCAGGATTTTTGTCTACCATTTTTACTTCCGTATAATGTGTTTTACCTTTTCTTGCGTTTTTATGTGCCTTTCTTAAATTATCTATATCATATATTTTTTCGTAAATATTGTTATATCTTTTCATATAACATCATCCTTCTGCTTTGTATTTCTTCGGTTGAATGTTCGGTTCAATAAACCTACTAATACAACGTATTTGTCAGTTTTGTGTTTTGGCAAGAGCCAAGGCAAATAGATTGCAAAATTTTAGAAATAAGAAATACAAAGTAAGTGAGTGCTGATATTGCGATTCCGATTACCTGACAATTCATTCACATTCCAATTGAAAGTGCTGGTATTCGAGCCATTATTCCAATTTCTGCTGAGCATAGCAATAAACCCTATCTATTTGCCTATACTATTAATTTATGGAATATAAAGCAAGCGAGCGCCGACATCGCGACCCCAATAACCCGACGACACAGTCATATTCCAATTGAAAGCGCCGGCATCCGAGCCACTAAGCCAATCTCCGCCGAGCACCGCAACCCTATTACCAGTAAGTTGATTATAATAATCATGTAAGTAAGTTGATGAAGAGCCGGCAACATTTGACGGTAAAAAGCCATAATTAAATACATCATTATATGCTATATCTTTTACATAACCATTTACTGCAGGTAAGACAACATTGAGCGGTTTGTATGGATCAGTAAAGTAATCGGATCCAAAACCGTGGTCTGCAGACCATGGAATATGATCTGTTTTTATGTTTATTCCGTCCACCCATTTCCATATATTCCCCCACAAGTTTTCTATACCTCTATATGATACCGCGTTTGTTGCTTGACCAGTCTGATAATGTGTTACTGAAACACTACCCGAATTATTTCCTAAAGTCGAAGTGTATCCTGTGTTTATAGCCATATTTGTCGATCTATCATCTGTGATATTAGTTACGCCTGAGCCAATTTTGCCCTGTGTATCAAAAGAAGCGTATTCAACTACAAACAATAACTGTACTGCACATATTGTTAAAAAGTCTGCAACTCCCAATTTGAACCTCTGTTATGTGCTAATATGCGTGAATTCGGCAATGTTAAATTTTGCGTTAGCCCTGAACACGGTTTTGCTCCAGCTCTGGAACACAATTTGTCGCCCGTGCCTGTAGTAAAATCTGCCACCTGCTCGTCGTTTAACAAATAAGCACCTGCTGAAACATCGTAAATACTACCTTCGTATGCGGCTATATAAATATATTGCTTTGTTACATTATTCCTAATAAACGCTGGATGTACTTGGAAGCCAGGTAATGGATTTGGTGATACCCACCACCTATAACCGGTAGATGTTCTCATAGATTTATAATAAAATTTCGGTATTTCAACCATAACCTGACCATTAGAACCATCTTCTTTGTAGGTCGGGTCACCGTAATACGCCAACACTCGTCCATCATCCGCGACATTACATCTACGCATACCAGCCCAAGGAAATATATTGTTGAAGTCAGGTTGAGTTAAACCTGCTGCATCATCGATTCTTGTAAAAGTATCTGTCTGGATATTATATTCTACACCGTACATCCCCGTTCCCTTGCCGGTTAAATAATTATACAGGTCTTGCTGAATTGAAATTAAATTCAGCATATCATCTCTCGTTGGAAGAAAAAATTGTGACATTATATCACCTCCTCAAAGTATGCTATATTATTTGTCCCGTCTATAGCAAAACGCCATTGTTTGCCTGTGCTGTCTTTGATTATTATTCCTCCATTGAATCTGCTATCAAGAATATCCATATTCCCATTAATGTCAGTTATATTAACTGCATCAGAGCTATCAGGTTTTTTAAGATTCAAATTAGGTGTATATGAAGCCATAAAAATCACCTCCGCAAGAAAAAATTAAACACTCATAAACGCCTGTATAAATAAACTTGCGTTTATTCGACCCAATGTAGTTGATGAAATTTCAATTGTGTGCCAGCCATTTGAGTTTACAGGAATATCTATATCTGTTTGGTCAGTATTGATATCACTAACTATTACTGTGCCATCAAGCTTCACCGACACATTTGTTGGCTTCGTCGCTGTATATATTCCATATAGAATATCGTGGCTGTGACTCCCAATTGAAATTTGATGAGTATGCTCAATATTATGAGTATGGTCTGGAATCAAATGCATATGAGCAGGAATAGTGTGGGTATGGTCCCCATCAGATGTTACTGTTATTGTTGCATTCACTTGCCCATACTCTGTATAAACACTAGCACCATTTATTTTGACCAAGTGATTGTGCCCATGAAAAGTGTATGAATGATCATGGCTACCACTTGTATTTGTGATAGTTCCGTTCCCTGTAGTCCCCCCTATCGATGGGTCATTATTGTATGATGTAGCATCAACCCAAGATGGGTTCAGTATATCTGAATATGCACCTGAAGTTGATTTGCTGCTCGGGCCACTCGTAACACCCCAACCGCCAAAAGCAGCAGCACCTTTTTCATACGCTCTAAATGACTCTAACGATATATTCAAACGGCATTTTCTTACAGACAGAGTCTCGGGTGGCAGGTAAAACTTCAACTGCATCGGATGTGAACTATCAAGATTATCAACAATGCTGTCCTGCCATGTTTGGAGAATACCATCCTGATCTAAAATTGTTCTTTGCCCTGTCGCATCTTTGATTTCAAGCCCATACTTTCCTTGAATATATTGTCCCAATCTAACCCTTATATTGTTATTCTCGTCAGTAACATACAACCCTGTGCTATCAATATAGAGATTATTTTCTTCGCTTATTACTCTCACCAAAGACGTATTAAGCTGTCCAGTATTAATAACGTCCGCCGTAAACCCGTCTCCGGTGCCAAACGTCCGCCATATCCAATTCCCATTAGCATCCTTCTGATTCGCAATTGCCAGCATCCCGCCTACCAGGGCTATGGCCTTTGTGGGATTATCTTTATTATCCAATATCAAAAGGCCCTGGTCGTTAGCGACAACAGTCCCTAACCCGGCCTGAAGTTCATTGTTGTGTGTATCAATGATACCTTCCAGCCATTTCGTTGATAACTTTTTTGTCTCACTGTTAAAGGCAGTTTCTACAATATTCTGTGTTTTTTGGAAGCTGACAAAATAGTCTGTTAGTTTTGGTATGAAGTTTCCCAAAACCACCGATGACCTCTGCGGCTCAAAAGGATAATAGGTGTATTCCAAGATTTCAGCCTTAACGTCTATACCAAGTTCTTCATCAATGATTGTAATAATATCGCCCAAATTGAACTTCTCATATTCATAACCTGTAAGCTTCGATAATTCCACCACATTGACATCATAAGATACTTTCGGCACTTCTACTTTTGCCAGATACTTTTGTGCCTCATCTAAAAGCTTTTGCGGGTCATCTATATCATCAAACTTAACTTCACCGATTTTGGGCCTTGAGTAATTTCCAATATACTGGCTGTCAATATACTTCTGACCGGTAATGCTTTCAAAAGTAAGCCCATCTTTGCCGTAAACATATAGCCGGGTTACTACATCCCGGCCATCGGTAATCTTTTTTATGGTCTTGATGTTTTTCTTATATCTAAACTGAATGCCGTTATCCTGGCCTATATTATGGAGTAAGGATATATTGAAATTATCCCGCTTTAGCTCTCCACACCATACCTCTATAACTTTGAGGATATTGTGATGTATATCCCCTCTTTCAAGCCTTATATCCGATACGGAAAATTCATCCACTCTTTCAATGGTAAACCGGGTGCCGCTTATAAGCATGTTTAATACTACCTGGGGAGTGGTGGCAGGGATGAAGTTAAATTCTTCCCTGTCTTCTTCCCAGTATTCGCCGAGAAGCTCAAAATAGATATGTTTTCCTTCTATAGTGCCTATCAATTTATTTTCTTCGTCTCTTTCTTCATCAAAGTAGTTTATCATGAAATACTGACCTTTGATTTCAACGTAGTTACCATATTGAATATACTGCCATTTAGGATCATTCCGCGGCAAATTCATTGAGAAGGCATAATCTCCATTGATTTGTTCTGTCACTTTTACATTGAAGGCATTTTCAAGATAAGCTATTCGCTTTAAATCCTTGTCAAGGACTATGGGAACATCTCTCATTATAACCACCTGTCTTTATATTCAATTTCAATATTTACTAACACATTGCCGGTATCATCTTGAATAACAATGAAATTTGTTCCGGGTTCAAGCTCAATAAATTTATCAAGAGCATTGTTAGCAAGTAGATTGTCAACCAGGGCTTCCATTTTCTCCGTATCAATTCTAAGTGTTTGGCCAGGGCTTATTTCGCCAGTAAAAATCATCTGAGAAAGTATGGATGTAAGTTGGAATGAATCGACGACAATTTCCTTAAGCAAATAGAGTATTTGCGCCGAATCTGTATAATATGTTTTATATGCCGAGATAACAAACTTTGTATCAACATACTTTTCATGGTTAGCATATATAATTTGCTTGCTGTCTGAAAGCACTTCTTTATTAAGAATAATAACTTGTTTTGAATCGGCGTTTAAACTTGTATTAAGATATAATACTACCTTCATATCCGTATTTCCGATGGTATCTCTACTAATTATTTGTTTGGTGTCCGAAAAAAAGTCGGGCGCATTCTGCAATGCACCCCACGTATATACATTCAAACTGCTCCATGTGTTCTGGTTTAGCTGGCTCCATGTATATCCCATAAAATCACGTTCCTATATGGCATATTCAACAGCAGTTATTTTATAGTCAATGTTTGTCCTGTTCTGGCTGTCCTGGCCCGGTGCTACAATTACTCGCCTCCATATCTTTACTACATCCCCTGATTGACCAGATGCAGCAATATTCCCTACATTCAAACTGTCGCTAAAAGTCCCCGGAGAACCGGCTACATCTGGTGCAAACTTTATATCTACATTTGCATCATCATTTACTGCCGTTATAACTACATTCTCATACCTTTTGACAGTGCTATCATTTCCGATATAAATTGCCCTGTCTGCCGTAAAACCAGTGGTTCCATTTCCCGTTGCTACATCAGGATTGCTCCCGTCACCTTCGCTAAACATGCCAGTTTTATTGCTGTTGGCATATATGTGCAGCACTCTAATCACCCCTTATAAAGCAGGATTTTGATATTTTTCATATTCACAGAACCATTATTCTTGATTGATATTATAAACGGCGTATTATATGTCCCCTGGCTATTTATTATTATGACTCCAGGTTTATTAGTATAACTTATGCTCTTGTCCGCATAAGCAAAAGGATCACATTTAAATTGTAATGTAAATCTCCCTAAAGATATTGCCTGTTCTAAGTCAATTCTGTTACTAATTTTTGCAAGATAGTATTTGTCCGGCTCGTCGTCAAAAAACAATTTTTCTCTTTGTGTTGAATACAGCCACGCCGCTATTTGTCTGGCTTTGTTTCGCAAATCACCGATGATAGCACAATCAACTTCGATAATCCGGTCTTCTAAATCACCCATTGAATAATCGTATACTCCATGTTTCCCAGGAATAGTTTCTTCTATTTGACGAATGGAGGGCAATAATTGCCGGTTTTTTGACTTCATGCATATGCCAAATTCTGAACTATGCCGTCCTTTGAATGTGAACCCAAGCAATTACCTCACCTCCAACGCATTTTGTAGTATTTTAGCTTGTTCACGTTGGTAGTTTTCCATGTCGAGCTTATCCTTAAATATTTTCTGCCCATAGTCATTTAAAGTAATTACAACCGGTTTTGAGAAAGGTAAGTCTAAAAGTGTATCTCGCAATATGTTTTTTAGTTCTCTAATTGGTATAACCGCTTCTGGCCCTGCTTCGCCAACCCCAATTATACTCGGTTTGTTAAATATACCACCTGTCGCATACCAGTTCACATCAAAGTCAGGAATTTTAATTTTTAGGTCACCAACCCCAATGCTTTTCCAGTTAACACTTATATGAGGCAATGGAATGTGAATATTTCTAAACGGTGCAAGAATAGCTTCTTTAATGCTATTAAATATATTGCTTGCCGCTCCTTTTAAGCTGCTCCATGCATTTATTGCTGTGCTTTTTACACTTTCCCAAATGCCGCTTAACCCATTTTTAATACCGTTGCCTACGCTCAATACTGTATTTTTTACACTATTTGTTGCATTTGAAACCGTATTTTTCATGCCTTCCCAAACACTACTGGTTAGGGTTTTAATACCATTCCATATACCACTAAATATATCTTTTATGACATTTAAAGCAGCACTAATTGATGTCGTGAGTAAGTTTAAAACCGATGTAACAATATTTTTAATCCCACTCCAAATGCTATTTGTTATGTCTTTGATACCATTCCATACGCCTTGCCAGTCACCCTTAATAAGTGAAGTTACAGTTTTAATAACTCCACTTATTACACTAAGTACCGTAGTTATTACAGTTTTTACGACATTAAACGTTGCATTGACTATTTTCATTATGTCGTCGCCCCATTTGTTCCATATAGCACTTACAAGTTGAACGAAAGCTTGCAATATTGTTTTTATTTGCTCCGTCACTGTGCTTATCAATTGTTTCACTTGATTCCAAACTTCATTACATTTGTTCCTAAAATCTTCATTATGCTTATACAAACTAACAAATATTGCAATAAGCCCTGTTATTGCTGCTATTGCTATGCCGACAGGACCTGTCAACGCTGATATAGCAGTTCCTACCGCTCCACTTGCCCCGCCTGCAGCTGCCATTGCTCCACTGAGTGTCCCAAATGCTTTACTAATAGTACTCACCGCAGTAATAAGTCTGCCCACAACCAAAATAACAGGTCCAATTGCCGCCGCCAATCCTACTATCACTAAAATTATTTGCTGTGTTTGCGGCGACAGTTCACCGAATTTATTTATCCAATCCGTTACTCTCTGTATTAATGGAGTAATAATTGGTAGTAGTTTTTCTCCTATTGTAATAGCAAGAGTTTCAACTGTAGATTTAAATGCTTCCATAGCTCCATTGAACCCTTTCATTTTGCTTGCTGCCACTTCTTGAGCACCACCTGCTTTGTTGACTGCTTGACTCATTTGATTCCAGGCATCAGTACCGCTCATCAACACTATATTAGCAACACGTATAGCGTCTGAACCGAATATTGTTGCAAGAGCAGCGTTCTTTTGTTCTTGAGAAAGCCCTCCAAGCTTTGTCGAAAACTCCTGCACCAGCGCCGGAAGCGGCTTCATCTTGCCGTTTGCGTCATATACATTGATACCATATTTTTGCATAGTTTCCGCTGCTTTGTCTGTCGGGCTTATCAGACTCATTAGCATTGATTTTAAACTTGTACCAGCGTCTTGACCTGTTATACCAGCATTAGCCATCAGAGCTATTGCTGTTGTGAAGTCGTTGATACTTTGTCCTGCCATTGCAGCAACGGAAGCACCAGCCTGCAAAGCATATGCCATATCGGTTATTTCACCAGCACTGGCATTAGCACTATTTGCTAAAAGATCAGCAACCATGATTGCTTTGTCTCCTGACATTTTAAAAGCGTTCAATGCCTGACCGACAATCGTCGCAGCTTCAGCGTTATCAATTTGTGCCGCTGCTGACAATTGCAACGTTGCTTTTGCAGCTTTGAATGTATCATCTATACTCAAGCCAGCTTTAACGAGTTCCGTCATAGCTGCTGCTGCGTCTGTTGCGCTCGTGCCAGGGAGGGTAATATCGTTACCAAGCTGCTTAGCAAGCTCGCTCATTTTTGCCATTTGTGACGATGTTGCACCAGATACGGCTTGGAAAGTGTTACCCATGCTTTCAAAGTCAGCGGCCGCTTTAACTGCCATTGCCCCAGCACCTATTATAGGTGTTGTGATATATTTTGTAAGGGATTTTCCTGTATCTGTCATCTTTTCCCCAACGTTTTTGAGTTTTTCGCCCGCTTCTTTAGCTGACTGCGATAATTTATACCAAACAGAACTTTGTTTCTCGAGCTCTGTTGTTGTCTTCTTTAGCTCATTTTCCATATTTGCAAGTTCAGCTTGTGCCTTATTGAGCTTAATTACTAGGTCCTGCGTTGCTTTTGCGTCTGCACCTTTGACTTCTACACTTTTCTGATATGCTGCTTCTAATGCTGCAACTTTTTGCTTTTGAATATCTATTTGTTTTGAAAGTGCATCTGCTTTGAGCTTTAATCCGTCTGTCCCTTTGCCAAAATCTCCAAGTTTCGCTGTCGCCGCTTGAAATTCGCTTTGAACAAGCTTCATTTGTCTATTTAATTGTGATATTCCGTTCTGAAAGCCCGTGCTATCTAAATTAACTACGACGTTAAGTTTGCCTATTTCTTCGTTTGGCATCCTTTTTCACCTACCTTTCTATAGAAAAGGTATTTGGTCAATGTAAACCTCTTTTTCTTCTGTTTCGTTGTCTTCTATGTTATTCACCTGCTTATACACTCGGAATAATGCAATTATCTTTCTAGGAGTGCTGGTCCAAAATTCTTCTTCGTTCAAATGTAAAATACACCTGCCAAGATAATATATCCAAGCCCAATCCCAGCCTTCGGGTTGACTGGGTTCTATGCGTTTTTTTTGACTTCATCCACCTTTGGCATAGCTTCGTTAATAGCTCGAGTTATAGCACTCATTACTTCATTTATATTACCCAAATGCACCATTTCACCCACTTGTTCAAGGGTAAGTGTTTTATCTTCGTGCACTAACCCAGCCCAAAGCATTGCCCTTATAGCTTTAATGCTACCCTTTTGCATGGCTTCAAATGCGATATTTATATCACCATAAAGATCTTCAAGTTCCGCAAAAGCGTTTAGGTCAAACTTGAGATGTCTTTCCTTATCAAGCTGAATTGGGATTAGTTTTGTTCTTATATCCCTAACGTTACCCATTCATTAATCGCCCCCTCAAATATGTAAAAAGGCACAGCATTAAACAACTGTGCCTGCATTGATGGTCGTGACATCGAACCAAGTAGAACCACCGGTAAATTCAGTTTCGTCTTCGTCACCAACTTTTTTCCACATGCCGTCGTATTGTCTACACACAAAAGTACCTGACAAGGTACCTGTTTTAAAGCTAACTTTGTCTTCTTTCGTCTGGCTCTCATCTGAGGGTATTTCAAATTTTCCTTTTAATAGCCAATAATATCTATACTTGCCATTACTTTTCAACGCTCTGAAACCTAGAGCAACATATGGTGCTTCATCAGTTGCTTTAGCCTCTAATATTCCATTGTTCAAAGTATGTCCCAATAAAGCTGCTTGTGCCGAAAGTGGCAAATCAGCAAGTTCTAGTTCAAGGGTAATTTCTCCAAGCGCCGTTGCAGTTTCAAAAGCTCCATCGTCTGCATATAACGTATCAGTATTTGTTTTTGCTGAAATTTTCGCACTTATAGCACCAGGCAATGCTACTGGTGTTTGATATTGTACTCCTTTCTCGTTGTCTTCCATTAATATCGCATAATGTACATCTTTCATCCCAATCTTAGCCACTTTACTCTACCTCCTTAAAGTAATAAAATCTCAAAACTTTGTGATAAATCTTTGTATCATCCTCATATAAGTCATAAGCCGATAAAAATGAAAAGCCAGCATTTTGCATTGCTGACTTTACCTGTTCGACTATGCTAGAGTAGTTACCCTTACTCCAAACATCCACCTGTACATAATAAGCTGTGCCTTTTTGTATATCGTCATAATACAACTCCCCTGTTTCTAAATAGCAAAAGAATGTGATATATGGATCCACAGTTCCTGAATAAGTCTGAAAGCTAACTGGAACATTTAAACCACTTAATGCATTCATTATAAGCTGGTTTATACTCATCACAATCCCAGCCCTTCTTTGAGCTTCTGTGCTATTATCTCTTGAATTTTGTCTTTATTCTTTTCATAAGCCCTACTCATAAAAGGATTTGCTTTCATTTTAACCGTGCCAAATTCTATAAACTTTGCTCTCCAATTAGTCGTCTCGTCAGGCCCTACTTCCACATACTTTTGGCCTTGCTTTGTTTTTGCATTCGATGCCTTTATGCTGTCCCGCAGTTCTCCAGTCCTAACAGGCGCTTCTTTCTTCATTTCTTCTGCAAGATATTCTCCCGCTGTTTTTAAGGCGGTGTTTTCGATACGGCTGCCTTTCTTTCCGAGTTCTTCTACTTTTCGCAGTAGTTCATCCATACCCTCAAATTTAATATCAACCGGCATTCTTCTTCACTGCCTTTATTTCGAGATATTCATTGCAGTATTTTATATTGTCGATTGCAATAATTTCATAAGCTTCGCCGCGGAAGATTATCCGCATACTTTGGTCCACATCTAGGCAATACCTAATCGTAAACTTCACAGTGTTTTCTGCTTGAATGGCAGCTGCTTCCCAGTATTCTCTGCCATGCAGATTTTCCACCGCTGCCCACACCGTCGATACATCTTGCCAATCTTGTTTAGTAAAACCTTCACCGTCTGTTACGTCAATTTTCTTTTGTAAAGTTATTCTATGACGTAAAAGCCCCGGATTCATGTGGTCGTCACATCGCTTTCATAACAGTATTTAAGCTGTGTCAGAATTACATCTAAACTGAATTCAATCTTTTTAGCATCCCCGACAACAGCTCTGTTTTCATACCAATGTGCCACCAACAACTTGCAAGCAAGCTTTGCAAGTTCATTTGTACTATCAAACGTCTTGCCTGTTGCATTCTTGATGTATTCCTCTGCTGACGTTATAAGTCCTTGAATTAGAGTGTCTTCTGTATCGTTGTCTACCTTTAAAAATTCTTTTGCTTCTCCTAAAGTTAAAATCACTATATCACCACCTAAATAAGCAAGGATGGCTTAAAGCCACCCCTGCCTGTTATGACAATTTCAATTCACCATACATATAAGCATCTGTGTCAGCTTGTATAACGTCGAAGTATTCTATAATCCTGAGGTATATTTGATTCTTTGTAAACCCTGCGTGTTCGGATGAATTAAACTCGTATAAGTCTCTATCTACAAATAAAGCACCTTCGCTTGTTGCTCCATAGAAGAATGGTGCTTTAGTTGTTGAAGTTGTAGTATCAACAATGTTCGGCAATTCTCTGTCACTGAACACAATAACAGGATAGCCCATAAATCTCTTTTGTGTTGGATTGATTGGATCGGGCTGTAAAATTGGTCTTCCTGTTGAATCTACTTCGTCATCCAAGTAAGCAAAGCCACTTTGGTTTGTAACTATAACAATTTCCGTTTCAAGCGCTGGGTCAATATCAACATTCAAAGACTTCTTTAATGCTTTAAAACCAGTTAAATCTTTAGGCGTCTTGTTAAGTTTTAAAGTTTCAAATATTTTTTTGTTCTCTGTTCTAACTGCTTTCTTATTAAACCATCTTGCAAGATAATCAAGTAACCCAGCGGTCTCATTTTGTAGAAGTGTTCTCGACACCGGCAATATTGCACCATACGCCTTAACAGTATAAGTAACAGGTGTAAATTTAGGATTGTTTGATGTTGGTAAGTCTTGTCCATTATCCGTAAAGTCAATTAATTCTGTCACTGTGCTTATATCTTCAAATGTTAAAGTTCCTGTCAAAGTACTTGTTGGGTAAGAGCCAATTAATGATTTCGCTGATTTATACTGTCTTCTGAGCTCGTTTATTTTTGTCTTGACATCTTGTGGTATCAAATAATTTTCGCCGTCTGTTCCAGTTGTGAGCAATGCAGCTTCAACATCTGTCAAAGGTTCACCTCTGAGGGCCTTACAAAATGCCTTGAAACCATCTACTTCATTATCTCCAAATTGCTTCATTCCTTTCGGGTCTAAACCTTTTTCAAGTTCATCAAGTGCTTCAAGTTTTGCCTTTACATTTCTGATTTCTTTCGTGATAGATTCAATCTTGTCAGTATCCGGATTATCAGCCCTTAACAATTCTCTTGCTTCTGCTTCTAACGTCTGAAGTTTGTTTAAAAGTTCTCTTCTTTCTCTTGTCATATCAATCATCTTCCTTTCTAAATGTTTATAGTTTCAAGTAATAAGCCTAATTTGGCTTTTAATAACTTTGCTTTATTATTGTCTTGCTCCCATGGAGGTGTCTTTCCAAATTGTTTATAATGTCTTGCCAAGTGCTGTCTTACTTTTTCCTTGTCCTCTTCGGGTATATCTGTTTGTTCAAGTCTCGCTGCTGCATTTGTTACACCTCTCCATACAACCTTATGTGTTTTAGGGTCGTGATGTGGCAACTTTAAATCGCTAAATCTTTCTGGAGGCATTTCAGGTGTCCAAGCAAAATGCCTTGCAATATCTTTTTTCTCGCTATCGCTCAACTCATCCCAACTCTTATCCGTAAAATCGGATAAATTTGGTGCTTCCCATGTTGTATCCTCTGGCGCTGTTTCTTTTGAAATATCTTCTGGTACAACACCATCTTTAACTTTTATCAATTTCTTAGGTATGTTTCTGTAAACTTTCAAGAATTTTTCGTCTATACTTGCTGCAACTTGTTTTTCTTTCTCAATTTCATCTGCAAAACCATATTGCAATGCTTCTTCTGCTGTCATCCATGTTTCAGCATCCATCAATTCTATAATTTCTTCTTTGCTTAAATTCGATTTGCTCTGATAAGCAGCAATTAAGCTTTCTCTGATTTTGTCAAGGTCATCTGCAAGCTTTCTAAAATCATTTGCATTGCCCATTGCAATGGTCCAAGGATTGTGTATCATCATCATCGCATTTTTAGGCATAACAACCAAATCCCCAGCCATCGCAATTACAGAAGCAATACTCGCAGCTAAACCATCTATATAAACAATCTTTTGTGCTTTATGCCTCGATAGTATCGAATATACTGCCTGTCCTGCAAATACATCTCCGCCTTCACTGTTGATATAAATATTCAATGTATCGATATCTCCTAAAGCCTCCAAATCTTCTTTAAATTTTCTGGGTGTAATTTCATCGCCCAAAAATGTTTCATCTCCAATCGGGCCATAAAGTAAAAGCTCTGCCTCATTTCCCCCTTCTGCTTTATTTAAAACCCAAAATTTTTTCCTTCCCATTGAACATTTGTCACCTCCTTTCGCTATCTCAAATATTGTTGTCCTGCCATTTCAATTGGCATCATGTTGCCATTCACCAGCAATTTATCTCCTCCCTGAAGCGGTTCTCTTTCTTCCATCTCTCGAACTTCGTTTGGTGTGAGAAACCCGCTTTGTATCGCTGTTTTATAAGCTTCATATCTCGTTTTTATGTCAGCTCTTAAAACTGCATCAACGTTAAATTTCACATAGTAGCCTTGCGCTATTTCGCTGTCTGTGAAAAGCTTATATGTCATTTCTTGCTCGTACATCGTTAAAATTGGAAGTAAAGTGTCAATGTAGAATTCATTTTCCTGTTCAAAAATGTTTGTATGTGTTGCTCGGTCAAGGTCGTTTAGTTGATGATTCTTTATCCCAAATGCCGTAGCTATTTGCCGTATTGTCAATTGCGTATTTTCAAGGAATTGTGCATCTGACATTGTTAGGGCTATCGGCTGAAATTGGTAGCCTATAGGCAATAAAGCAATTCTATTGACATTTTGTAGTCCATTAGCCATTTGCTCAAACTTTTCTCTGAACTTTTGTTCTGCCTCTGGGTTTAAATCTCCAATGTAGTGGACAATTCCTCTTACAGTCATGCCACCTTCAAGCGACTTGTTCAAAAACTCTTCAGCATTTCCTGCAGTTTCAACAGTTCTTCTGAGATACTCTAAGGGGCTTATGCCTGCTATACCGTCCAAAGAAAATCCTTTAAAATGTAGTATTTCATCGGGTAAAAGCTTATATTGATTGCCTAAATTATCCGTAAATACATAGAAAATTCGGCTTTGCGTGTTAAAAATACCCTTGTCATCTACCCAAATTTGCACTTTATCCGCAGGTAATGGCCATAAAGCGGTTATCTTACCCGCATTTCGCCCTCTCGCCGGCATCTCCAACCACACAAAAGCATTCCCATAAACATTTCGCTGTGATTCTACACATTTCCAAAAATCAAATGCCGTCATGTAGGGATTGGGACGCAACTTTAGCAGTGGATAGAGATAGTGTTCAATTGCTTTCCGCTTTCCCCCTTGGTCTTGATAAATTTTTAATGGTAACTTTGCAATTGCTTCGCTTAAAATTTTAATAGCCGCAAATACTACGGCTATTTTAAGAGAATTTTTACCGCTGTAATCGTTTGTTGAAATACCAAGCACTTGCAAGAGCAGTTCATCATCTTCATTAAGCGTCAAAACTGTATTTTTAGGTTTGCGTTTGAATAAAAGTTTCAGTTTTTCCCAAATTGTCACATGTTTTCACCTGCCTTTTATAATCCCCATAGCTTTGTTAGAAACTCTATGTCTGCATATCTGTTTATATCAACTTTGTAAGCCTGCCTTTTCATAGCTTGGCTGTAAGCATTTATTATTGCAGCTATAGGGTCTATCCTCTCTGTACTTTTGCTTTTATCAAGCATGATATTTTCATTCGCATCAGACTTAATAGCAGCATTCCCTACTGCCCAAGTTAAAACAGGATTATTGTTGTGAATTATCTTGCCTTGGTAGACTTTTTCTCGAAAATCCTTTGTTGCTTCGCCAAGAGTTTTTATCCCCTGCCTTATCTCAACCATAACAAAACCTTCTCGCTCCATATCCTGTGCAAATTGCGAAGCATTCCAAGGATCATAGCATATCATGACAGGTTTGAGGCTATACTTTTCAATAACTTCTTTGATGTATGCCTTGACAAATTCATAGTCTACAACTGCACCCTCTGTTGCCGTAATCCAGCCTTGCTTGACCCAAAGGTCGTAAGGCACTTTATCAGTCTTTATTTTCTGCTCAAACATTTCTTCCGGCATAAAGCTGTGAGAAAACACTGCGTAAGTGCCGTCAGTATTAGGAAACACAAAACCTACGCTTGTCAAGTCAATCTTTGATGATAAGTCAACGCCAATATAACATTCTTTGCCTTCATAGCCTTCAAAATCGGGCAAATCACATCCACATTTTGCCCATTTACTCATGTCCATGTACCCGTTTTCTTTCATGTCTAACCACATATTCATGTTCTTGGTGAGAAAGTTCCGCATTTTCTCAGGAACATCAAGCGCCGCCTGTAACTCACCACGCAGTGAATTTAAGCCTTCTGGGTAACTGCAAAGTATGGGGTTGGCTTTGATCCACACAGTTTCATCTTTGATATCGTCGTTTTTATCAAGCTCGTTTATCATTACAAAGTACTCTTCATTTGTGATTGGGTTGTCTGGATCAAGGATCTGCGAAACGTATTTATACTCAACCGAATAACACGGGTAATTTAAGTCAAATCCGGCAGTAGTTATTACCATTAAAAGCGGCTGCGGCCGTGCCACCATACCAGATACCAGCACATCATAAATTTCACTGGTCGGGTGTGCATGGTATTCATCGATAATCCCGCACTGAACGTTTAATCCATCCCCAGTCTTCCCGGCTTCTTTAGAGAGCGGAACTATAACCGAACCGCTTTTCAGGTGTTCTATTCTTCCGTAAGCCACCCGGTATTTGTCTTGAAGATATTTGCAGCCTTTTAGCTGGGCTTTTACTTCATTCCATACAATCTTGCTCTGTTCGGTTTTAGTAGCCCCGATATATACTTCTGCCATACTTTCGCTCATGGCCATCGCTTCATAGCTGGCAACACAGGCTAAACTCTGGGACTTTGCGTTTTTCCTGGCCACTTGCCAGTAAGCTTTTTTAAATCGTCGCAAACCGCTGTCTTTATGCACCCAGCCATAAATGTTGCCAAAGACGAACTTTTGTATTATGTGTGGCTCAATATGCTGACCTTTTAGTACCCCCTTGGTGTGTTTAAAAAGCCGCATCCACTCGAGAAATCTTTCGGCTTTGGCCTCATAAAAAATAAAAGGGAACCCTTCAGTTCCCTCTCGTTCCATATCTTTCAAAAACCTTTCACAGGCCCATTTGTGTTTTTGACATGCGATAATTTTACCGCTCAAGACATCTTCACTATATTGTATCAGCTCCTTCTTTAGCATTGTTCATCACCAATTTTCTAAACATCACCAAAAAGCCTGTCGAATTTCGTTTCTTCCTTTTCCTCCTGCTTAGGGATTGCGATTTTCGCCCTTGCACTCGGTGTGAAGCCAAACTCAGAAGCAATAGCTTTCATCTGTTCAAACAACTGCTTTTTTTTACTCAGCAGAGGATGAGGCACCTTATTTGTCTCTGCCGCCTTGTTGGTGTATTCTACCATCAGCCCTTCCCTCTCAATGATTTTGCAACATTCGATATACTGCGAAAGAGCATCGCAGTAAATTGCAAGTGCGTCCACATCGATATTCGTTAACAAGCCAGTTTCAGCCATTTCTTTTACAATCCGGTTGAATTCTTTCTTTGCAGTTTTATTCAACCACTTTGGAGGTTTGATTTTGTCACTGGCAATTGCAAATCTTTGTTCGCCAGCTAATCTCTGTTCAATTTCTGCTTTAGTTAAATGTTTTTTCCCTTCTAACAAATGTAATGTGATAGGTTTGGCTTTTCTTCCCAATTATCTCACCCCCTTTTACAAAATAAAGGGAATTTTGTGCGAAGAAAGCCCCGCGCCGCCGGCTCCCCAGCACAAGCTTGAAATTTTTGACATCCCCCTACCCCTTGCTGGCATGGTGCTTGTTGTGACACTCATAGCATAAGCTAACAAGATTACTTAAATCAAATCTCTTACTCCAGTCATCTTTAATCGGCACTATATGATGAATTACATCAGCAGTTTTAATTATTCTTTTTTGTAAACACCACTGGCATAATCCTTTATCTCTTATTAAAATCTGTTTTTTAACTCTCTCCCACTCATCGCTTTTGTAAAACTCGTAGTACTGTTTATCCCGCGTTTTTCTAATGTTCTCATCATATCGTCTATCCCTTTCTGCTTTCTGCTTCTTCAGTATTTCTAAGTACTCTACTTTATGTTTCTCACAGTACCCAGTTTCATCTCGGGTTAAAGCTGTACAGTTTGGCTTCTTACATGGTCTTAGTGGTCTTGGCGGCATTACTATCATCTCCAATAAAAAAGACACCTGATACGGTGTCCTATTTCTCCAACAGCTTTTCTATATTTCTGTTTAATCTACTTAACTGCCTTATTATCATCCAATTTTGCTCTACAAGTGCACTAAGATATGTTACTTTTGCTTGTTCTTCTGCTTTTGCAAAACTTAGTGCCATACCTGCTTTGAACCATTTATTCCCCGCTAAATCTTGCGATATTCTTCGCAACACTATTAAATCTTTTTCATCTAAATCTTCTAATTGATATCTGTCCATAAACATTTGTAATTCTTTTTGTTGCTTTTCTTCAGGGGTTTCTTTTTTACCAAACAAACTCATTTAACATCCCTCCTCACAGTTTTAAATATTTAATTCTGCACTGTGAGGAATATTCCTGCTTCCATAATATGCATAAAAAAAGAGCCTTTCGGGCTCCACTAATTAAAATTTTCTAAAGTTCTTTAGAACATTCTTCACAGAAACCATTCCCCGCATCTCCTGATTCCTTTGGAAAAGCTTTACCACACCTAGGACATACAAAATATTCCTTTACACACTCATCACATACATATCCGCCTTCAGAATATTCATATGAACCCTCATTTTTGTTGCAATTTATGCATTTCGACATTTGTTTCACCTCCAAATGGTAATTCGCTATATTAATGGGAAATTGCCTAATTTTTAGATAAAGGGATCTTTGAACTCCAAATAAATTATAAATTTTTATAAACCTATTTCTTTTGCTTTTTCCTCGCATTGAATTACCCATGGATGATTTTTTATTTTTTCTTCAACTTCTTTAATAGCATCATTTAAAGCTTCTTCGATACTATCATACGTTGTTTTACGTAAATATTTACCAATGGGAATTGTTTTATTGTCATATATAATATTTCCTTGTATGCCATAAGAATCGCCAAAATTCAATATTTCAATTTCCGCAAACAACTGCCCACCAACTGTATAATGATATTTTTTGATTTCGTATATTGTTCCACTTTTTAAATTTGTTTTTATCTTATTCATTTATAATCCCCCTTAACTTTTTGTAAATATTATCGGATAATTGCGCAATAACTTTAGCCCGGCAAGGGGGAAACCGGGCTGAACTTTCTATTCATCTATTATAGATTATACCAAATATACATATTAAAAACAGTAGCGAACTTTTAAGAAGCTTTCCTCAATTCCTCATATTTTATCAATCCTAATGCTGTTGCAAGCATTAAACCATGTCTTAGGATATCCTTTTTCCATTTAAAGTATGTTGTGCGTTCAATATTTAATTCTTCACATACTTGGTTTTCACCAAGCTCATCGAAATATTTCTTTTGAATGAGTCCAACATATTTTTTCCCTTCTCTTTTATCAATTACTTTCATATCCTCTACTAAATCTTTTACTACCCTAAGCCATTTCTCTTTACGGATTATTTCCTGATTTGTTGCTAACTTGATTCCTTTTAATTCGGTGGGGTTATTGCTATGGCTGACTCCATTGCCTCCTATCTCTGTAAATTGTGCAGGTGATGATTCTATTATATCTCTCTTCATATCATGTACTATTCTTAGTTCGTTGTAGTAATTGTATAAAAAATGCTCTAAAGTCTTAACCGCCCAGCCTGGTTCCAACCTCAATTGCTATCCTCCTTTCGATGAACAGATCTGTTAGTTTCAAATCCGTTAGGATACCTTTCGAGTAACTTCTTTATATTTTGCTGCCCTATATCGTTCATTGTAATTCCCAACGCATCGGCCATAAGCGCAATGTACCATAAAATGTCGCCGAGCTCTTCGCCAACCTTTCGCCTGTCCAACTGATGTCCTTGATACAGCCACTTTTTCACGACGTCTACCACTTCTCCGACTTCCCCTACCAGTCCTAAGCAGGCATTGTCTATTTGTTCTTCAAAATCTTTATATTCTGGCTTTGTCCTCATCGCCATGACTTGATAGTCATTTAATGTCATGACACTACCTCCTTTAACTTTTTCCTACACAAAGACTTATTAAGACTTTCAAAATACTTCTTCACATCATCGACGCTATTCACCACGTAAACTATTCCTCCGGCCTCCTGTATGTCTTTTATCGTTTTTTCCTGAAGCTTTGTAGGTCGCTCTCCTGGCCTCTTTACTTCAAAGGCCAGAAATCTTCCTTGATAGCAACAGATTATGTCCGGTATTCCAGCAGTACCATACATACCGCCATGCTCTTTCCAAAAGAATAGATAAGGTACTTTTTTAAGATATCGCATTATTTCAGCCGTAATTTTTGATTCTAAAATTTTTGATTCTAACTTGCTGCGTTCCAATTTCGGAACACCTCCATAGCTTCCTGATATTCCGGATCTCCAGAAAGAAGCTCAAAAAAGCCTATTTGCTTATATGAATCTTCTTTTTTCTGCCCTTTATGAATTGCATATATCTCAGCGAAAATATCAATATATTCCTGAAGTGCTTTCTCAAAGTATGAGATCCCACCAGTTTTAAATGCCTGGTTAACTTTATCCTCTGCGTTAGTATATCTTTGTTCTATATCAGGATGTTTTTTGAAGAATCCTAAGAGATTGAAATCATCCCAGGCGAGCTCTGCTACTTTATACATTGCAGCTGTCATAAGATTTATGGCTTTGTCTTCCGAGAAAAGTCCTAGCTCACGTTCTAGTGTAGATACCTGATCTTCTAGCTCTTTTATCTGTTTTTGCCACTTTTGTTGTTCTGCGAAAGGTAATGAATATGCTTTTTTGAGACGAGATTTTAGGTGTTCTAACTGCTTAATTTTGTCATTCATACTTCTCACCTCCGCACTAGGTGTAACTTTTTTGTTTAGGAGTAACCTAGGAGTAAGATTTATAAACTTTAAATCTACTATTTAAGCGGTTTCTTACTCCTATACTCCTATTACTCCTAAAAAACAATCATTTATATAAAAAATGTAACCATAAGAATTGAAGTTCACTTATAGTTCTTTGCATCACACTTTACTATAAAGAAAGTAATATTTTAGAGAAGTAAGGAGTAATATTTTATATAAAAGACTTTATTTGTGCAGATTCTAGGGCTTACTCCTAACTTACTCCTTCTTACTCCTAAAATTATCAGGAGTAAGAAAATTTTTAAAACGGTGGTGTTTCTTCTAGTTCCTTAAGCTCTGATAAATCTACTGAAACAAATCTAGTTGGCTTATCTTTGAAGTATTTCACAACGGAATATTGCTTTTTACTACCAGTCCATGAAATGCCTATTTTCCCCCTCTCACCAAGTCCACGCATAATTTTTCTGTAAGAAAAGTCATGCTTTTTAAGCTCATCCTCTAAAATATGCGGAAACACATAATAAACATCATTTTCAATAAATCCGTACCTTGGAGGCCTTGCATCATCGGTAAACTGTTCCAAATTGGCCAAAAGCCAGCTTTTAATAAATTCATACGCTTTATCTACGACATCAGCCTCCTGAGAACTTTCCAGTGAGTTTAATATCTCTGACCCCATATCATAGGACTTGTCTATATCTTCTTCAAATAACCATTGTGATACTAACTCATCAGCTAAAACCACTGCTGCTACCGCCGAAATGTGGGATCCGAGCTTATCCGGATATTCTTCTGTAAGCTTGTCCTGAATTTCTTTATGTCTCGTTCTTAACTTTTCATGGTTAGGCCCTATTTCTTGAAGAAGTTTTTCTATGAAGGTAGGCCCCGCCGTGCCATAATACTGCGAAGTAATTTCATGCATTTTTCTTGCTTCATTTTCATTAGCAAAGGGTGACCCAAATATTTCGATTGCCCTTGTCGCTACGCCGGTTTGAGAGCTCATAGTAGTTAGCGGTTCTTCACCTGTGCTCAAAATTATGGTTCGCCAGGACTTCATGCTCTGCAATCCACCTGTTTTAGCACCTCTTAATTTAGAGGATCCGGTAGATAGCATATACACAAGCTGATCTATAAAGTCCTGCTTACTACCTGCCACCTGCCGTTCGTCGATGCCGAGAGGAAGGTCGTTGAAGAACCCAGCCATCCTCTCAAGCCCAACTTTAGTGGCGTTGAAGCTCGTTATTAATTCTTCTGGATCGCCCCACACAGAGAGAGCTGCTTTGAGCGCCGCAGTTTTGCCGCTTCTTGAGTCGCCCCAGTTGTGTACGAAAAATATTCTGTGATTCAATGGTTCCAATAATGGAGCGGCAAATGAGCTGGCTAATATGAATCTGAAAATCGCGTTTTCTCTGTACGGCCTCATGCTTTCGACCCACTGTTCTAATGTGCCTTCAGGACTGTATGCATCTACCCACCTTCTCGAGTTTCTATCTATGTCCAATACCAGGTCTCCACTATGACATGGTAAAAAGTATTTTCCATACCATCCAAGCTGACTGACTGACTTTTTAAGCGGCAATATATCAATATTCTCAGCTTCGAGAGCTCCGAGAAACTTTACGAGAAGCTTTGCGTTCTCAGATGTGACGGTGATCCCTATGTCTGCAAGCTGCGTGATTGTCCTGCTTTGGAATATCGTACTGCGTTGAACTATCTCTTTTTGCCAGTTGCCATCGCGATAGAATGCAATCTCCATTTTCTCCTCACCAGTATCCAGAGATTTTATTCGACTATTTAAAAGCACAGGTGTTCTGCAAACACGCTCTGGGAGGCCTGTTTTGTCATTGATTGAATATATGCCATCTTGCGACATTCTCCATCCTGCCGGCATCCTGAGCTGTATTGGTGCGCCAGGAATAACCTCTTCGACTTTTGTCTTAAATTCCGTTATGTCTATTTCTTGAGCTGCTTTCATAACAGCGTTCCAACGTTGTTCAAAATGTTCTGCATCATCAATGTGTAATTTAGAAGGATCCTTGACACCTGGAATCTGTACTTTATAAACCTTGCTTTGAAACTGCTTATATGCTAAAGCTTCGCATACTTTCTTTAAGAATGTCTCTCCGCCAAGGTCTGGTTCCTGATGAATATAAATCGTAAGTCCGTCTAATATCGGTACCCAATCAGGATTGAATGTAGTGGCACCTGGAACACCGAGAGCAGGTATATTATAAAACCATAGCGTTTGCGCGTCGCTTTCGCCTTCTACAAGTACGATATATCCCTTTTCTCTGAATTCTGCCATTTTCCACAGGCCATACAAATGAACCCTGCTTCCTCTGTTCCAACTAAATCGCATAGAGCTTTGTGGATGATATCTCTGGCGGTTCGCAATTACTTGGCCTGATTCGTCCATGTATGGTATTGAAATGCCGACTTTTCCGTTTTTAATTCCAAGGCTGGCGATATACTCGATAGGAAAATGCTTTTCCGCGCAGTAATCTTCAACGGTATATTTGATTGTTTTCTTTTTTTGCGGTTCTTTGTACTCTCCGGCCTCTATCAAAAGCCTTTTGTAGGCTTCCTTGCCATTGATGCCATCGATTTTTTCAAGGAAGGTCTGCCCGTTGCCCGACGCTCCGCAAGCTTCACATTTCCACAATCCGTTTGTGGTGTTGAACCACATGGAAGCGTGCTGGTCATCGTGGAAGGGGCAGTTGACAAGCATCTTGTTGGCGCCGGTCGGTTTCATTTTGGGAAAATATTTGCCGTAGAATTGTATCCAATCGATTTTTGAGTCCAAATCTTCCATCAATCTCACCTCCCACCGTTATATTTGAAGGCCCCGGGCATAAAGCCCGGGCAGGGAGGTTAAAACGGCATATTTTCCTCATTAATTTGTGGATTTTCAACTTCAATTACATCGCTGTCTTCTATGTCAATTTGTCTCGTTGTCGCTTTAATACCTTGCGAGTATGCCTTTAATTGTTCTACCAGGTTTTGATCCAGTATACTTTCTAATTGGAATTGGGCTTGACTGTACACAATTCCTGAATTGTTTGTTGCTTTTTTAAGAGTTATCTTTGTTATTACGCCATAGGATCTAAGCCCCTTTGTAATAATTCTTTTGGCCAAATAATCGGCAAAAGGTTTTATACTTGTCGGTGGTAGTGTAAGTAAAAGTGGAAATGCTTCGCCGCTTCTCAAAATGTATACCCTGTGCATGTTTTTGCAAGCTTTACCTTTTCCATCTGCTGCGCTGCCGAACTGATTGTATGGGCAGTTTTTGCAATTGCCTCCGGGTACACCTATACCTCTTTTGCCATCAAGGGAGCTACAATCCGGAGGATTGTTTTGACCTTCAAATTTTTCTTTCCAGTATGCGTTAATTGGGTGATGATCTACTATGACTCCGACTATTTCTTTTGCAATATCAGGGTTGTTGGGATCATCCCCAGGAATTTCAAAAGTCAATCCTCCGCCTGTTGGTATTTTTACTCTATCAAATGAGGTTGGTAAACCGTCCATTTCTTCTGCCATTGCCTCGCCCATGTCATTATTTAGTGCGGGCAAAGTAAACTCATTAACAACCGCTAAATTTTTTGTTTCTTCCATCTCAAATTCTCCTCTCTTAAATTTTTATTTTGCTTTCCTCATACCAATAGTTACCTTGTCGTATACATTTACAAGTCCGTCAAGCCATTCAGGCAGCTTGTCCTCATTTTGCTCAATTTGTTCCTTTACAAAAGCTGAAAGGCTATTGCTATTGACTGTCTCATAAACCAAGTCACCATAACCATTGTCTTTAAGTGCCTGAAATAATTGTTGTTTTTGCTCTGGTATCGGTGAAGCAAATACTTTTGTATTTAGATAGAATAATGTGCCTGCTTTCTGGAAGCTTTGCATTTCACTTTCAATCATCTGACTTGTCAATTCCGCTTCCGTCTCTTCAATTTCATGACTCAAAATTTTTCGCTTCCTCTTCAAGAGCCTTCTTGCGCTCCCGAAGAGTTTTCAATTTATCTGCCAGTTCAAATATTTCCATAATCTATCCTCCCCTTTATTCAAAATACATCCTCCAATTGTCCACCACCATCTTGGCCATATCCTCTTTTTTCTGTAGGGCTTTCATCACGTGCTCATCAACCGTTCCTCTGGCCAGGAGGTGAATATATGTGCAGTTGTTTTTCTGGCCGATACGATGTATCCTGGCTCTTGCCTGTTCGTAGTTCGCATAGCTAAAATCAACGCTGTAGAAGATTGCCGTATCGGCAGCATGAAGCGTAATGCCGAGCCCTGCTGTCTGGATCTGTGCTATAAACACCTTACAGTCTGGATCCTCCTGAAATTGTTTTACCTTCTTACCTCTTTCATTTATTGGTACTTCTCCAGTTATGAAACTGTATCCGATCTGCATCTCTTGTAGCA